>JAOTYB010000152.1 GCA_029862065.1 Acidimicrobiia bacterium
GCCCAGGCCACCGAGATGGCAGAGGCCTGCCGGAAGGCGGGCGTCAAGCTGGGTGAGGCGTTCATGTATCGGCACCACCCGAGCTGGGTCGAAGCCCGGCAGCTGGTGACCGACGGAGCCATCGGCGAGCTGCAAGCCATCACCAGCTGGTTCAGCTACTTCAATGACGACCCCACCGACATCCGCAACCGGCTCGACAACGGTGGCGGGGCTTTGATGGACGTCGGCTGCTACAACATCAACCTGTCCCGCATGCTCTTCGGCGCCGAGCCGATCAGCATCCAGGCTGCAGTACGACGCGATCCGGTGATGGGCATCGACACCCTGACCTCGGCGGTCCTCGAATTTCCGGGAGGCGGGCAATCCACATTCACCTGTTCAACCAGAGCCGAGAACTACCAGGAGGTTCATATCGTCGGGTCGACGGGACGGATCGAAATCGAGATCCCGTTCAACATTCCCCCCGACCGGGAAACGAGGATCTACCTCACCCGCGGCGGCGATCCTCCCATCGCTCCAGATACCGAGACACTCACGTTCGATCCGGTCGATCAATACACCATCCAGGCCGAGCTGTTCGCCAGAGCCATCCTCGACGACGCCGATGTTCCGGTGCCGATTGAGGATGCCATTGCCAACATGTCGGTCATCGAAACCATTCTCTACTAGGAGGAGTCATGAACCAGCTCGAAGGAAAAGTCGCCGCGATTACCGGCACCAGCGCCGGGATCGGCCGGGCCACAGCCCGGGCCCTGGTGGCCGAAGGCATGAAAGTGGCGGGGGGCGCCCGTCGCGGCGACCGCCTCAAGGACCTGGCCAACGAGTTGGGCGACGCCTTCGTTCCGGTCGAGATGGACGTGCGGGTACCCGCCGACGGGTCGAAATTGGTCGAAGCGGCCAGGAGCGCCTTCGGGCGGCTCGACGTACTCGTGCCCAATGCCGGAATCGGCGTCTACGGCGGGATCATGGACCAGACCGATGAGCAAATCAGCGCCATGATCGACACCAACGTGGCAGGCACGGTGTGGCCTATCCGGTCAGCCGTGCCCGGCATGATCGAGGCAGGCGGCGGGGACATCGTGATCATCGCCTCGGTGGCGGGCATCCGCGGTGCCGGAGACGAGGCGGTGTACGCCGCCTCCAAGTTCGCCCAGGTGGGTCTGGCAGGAGCCCTCGATCGCGAGCTGCGGGAGAAGGGCATCCGGGTGAGCGTGATTGCCCCCGGCGGGGTGGCCACCGAGTTCGCCATGGGTACCGGGCGCACTCCCGAGATGGCCGGCCTCGAGCAGATGCTGCGACCGGAAGACGTCGCTCAAGCAGTCGTGTCGGTCCTCAAGCAGCCGCCCACCATGCGCAGCCTGGTGTGGTCGATGCGGAGCATTCACGAAGCCGACTGACGGATCAGTCGTGCAGTTGCTCCAGATCTGACTCGGTGGCTTGGCCGGGCGGGATACCCATGATGATCATGGCCAGCACCTCGTCTTTGGTGACATCTGCTTTGTTGACGGTGCCAACCAGCTTGCCCTGCGACATCACGCTGATGCGGTCGGCCAGGTCGAACACGTCGTGAATGTCGTGACTGATGAGAAAGATGCCTATTCCCTCGGCCTTGAGCTGGGCGACGAGCTCATTGACCTGGTCAGTCTCGGCCGGGCCGAGGGCGGCCGTCGGCTCGTCCATGATGAGGATCTTGGCGTTGAAGTGAACGGCCCGGGCGATGGCCACCGACTGCCGCTGGCCACCAGACAGTGAGGCCACCGGAACCTTGAGGTTCTTGAACTTGGGATTCAACCGACCCATGACCTGGCGGGCCGCCGACTCCATGGCCGAGTCGTCGAGGGTCCGGAACCGGGTCTTGAGCTCCCGGCCGAGAAACATGTTCCCGGGGGCGTCGATATTCTCCGCCAGGGCCAGCGTCTGGTAGATGGTCTCGATCGCATACTCCTTGGCATCCCGGGGCGTATCGATGCTGACCGGCTCGCCGTTGACAAAGATCTGCCCCGAGTCGCATTTGTGGGCGCCCGACAGGGTCTTGATGAGGGTGGTCTTGCCGGCACCGTTGCCGCCGACCAGCGCCACGACCTCACCGGGGTAGAGGTCGATCGACACCCCGTCGACGGCGTGAACCCCGCCGAAGGCCACTCGGATGTCACGCATTTCGACCAGCGGTGTCCGGGGCATTGTCTCGGCCGTCATGTCGACGACCGTTTCCGGAAGTAACTGTCGATGGCCACTGCCACCACCAGCACGAAGCCGACGGCGATGTCCTGCAGGGGGGCATCGACCCCGACCAGCACCATGCCCGATTGCAGGGACTGCATGACCAGTGCTCCGAGCACCGCTCCCGGAATAGTCCCGATGCCCCCCGAGAGCGAGGTGCCCCCGATGACGGCGGCGGCGATCACATACAACTCAGACAGCTGCCCGATCCCGCTGGTGGCCGCATTGAGCCGAGCAATCTGGACGGAGGCGGCAATGGCCACCAGCACCCCCATGAGAGCGAAGGTCTTGACAGTGTTGAAGCGAGTCTTGATGCCGCCCAGCTCGGCGGCTTCCGGATTGCCACCGATGGCGAACACATAACGGCCGAAGGTGAGCCGGGTGGCAACGAACGTCATGACCAGCGCCACCACGATGGCAATGAGGACCGGGTAGGCCAGACCGAGCGAGATGTTTGCTCCCCCGTCTGGAAAGGCAAGACCCTGCTCTTCAAATCGGCGCATCGCCAGCCGCTCAGGGAGGTAGTAGCGGTTGAGATAGGCGATCGCTCCCAGCACAACCCCGACACCCACGACACCAATGGCAGTGTCGGCCCACGTAGGGCGAAGCCCGAAGCCGAACCGTCGCCGCTGCCGGCGGTTGTTGATCAGGAGGGCGATGATGCCCGCTGATGCCGCGATACCGACGATCCAGCTCCACCCTCCGCCAATGGTGCCCTCCGATCCGCCGCCGAGGAGTTGGAAGTTGGAATCCATTGGAGCGATTGTGCGGCCACTGGCCATCCACCAGGCCACCCCTCGCCACACCAACAAGCCGCCCAGCGTGACTATGAAGGAGGGGACGCCCACGTAGGCAATGATTGCTCCCTGGAAGGCTCCGATGATGGCTCCCAACGCCAGGCCGACGAGAAGCGTGAGAACCCACGTGAGGGGATGATCGAAGCCGATCCAGTCAGGGAGGATCTCAGCCTGAAACAGCGCCATCGCCATTCCGACAACCGCCAGCATCGAGCCGACCGAGAGGTCGATATTGCGGGAGACGATGACGAGCACCATCCCGGTAGCCATGATGGCTACGGCTGCGGTCTGGACCGAGAGGTTCCACAAGTTGCGAGGAGTGAGGAAGGTGCCTCCCGACCAGATGTGGAACCCAATCCAAATGACCGCCAGAGCACCGAGCATTCCCAGCAACCGGGTGTCGAGCTCAGTGGCTTGCATCAGCCGCTTGATCGAACGCAGTCCGGCTGGGCCGCCCGATTCGGGCGGCTCCACTTTTTCGGGAACGGCGGTGGAAAGCTCTGTCATCGACAAGACCTTAGGCCCAGAAAGAGAACGCCGCACCCAGCAAGCTGCTGGGTGCGGCGTTCCGAATCACAGACGTGGGTCGCTAGCAGACAGGAACGCTGCCGGCTGTTACACCCTGGCAGAGGTCGGCGACTGAGATCCAGTCGGCGTCGATAACGACGTCCAGGTTGGCCTGGGTGATCGGAATCGGCGCAAGCAGAATCGACGTCATGGCGTTGCCGCCAGGCGAGTTGAAGATCTGCGTGCCGGAAACGCTTCCGAGGGCAGTGCCCTTGGCCAGCGCCGCAGCTGCTTCACCGGCGGCCTTACCGAGCTCGCGAGCGTCCTTCCACACGGAGACCGACTGCGTACCCAGTGCAACCCGGTTGAGAGCGGCGCCGTCGCCGTCCTGACCGGACACCGGGACAATGCCGTCGAGGCCCTGAGCTGCCAGAGCAGCAACAACACCACCGGCCATACCGTCGTTGGAAGCAACGACTGCATCAACCTCGTTGTTGTTCTGCGTCAGGAACTGCTCCATGTTGGTCTGGGCAACTTCCGGTGCCCAGTTGTCCGTGTAGGACTCTCCAACATTCACGATGTCCCCGGCGTCGATCGCAGCCTGCAGGATCTCCTGCTGGCCGCCGCGCAAGAAGTCGGCGTTAGCGTCGGCCGAGTTGCCCTTGATGAACACGTAGTTGCCGCTCGGGACCAGATCGAAAATGACCCGGGCCTGCATCCGGCCTACCTCCACGTTGTCAAACGTGATGTAGAGGGCGCCTGGATCCTCGATGAGACGGTCGTAGGCGATCACGGGAACACCCTGGTCGAGGGCACTCTGCACACCCGGCAGGACGGCGGTGCCGTCTTGGGCCAGAATGATGAGGGCGTCGGCACCCTGGGTGATCAACTGCTCAATGTCGGCCAGCTGCTGCTCGGTTGACGACCCAGCATCGGTGCTGATGTAATTAACGCCCTCAGCCTCGAGTGCCGCCTTAATGGCGGGCTCGTCGGACTTGGCCCAGCGCTCTTCGTTGTAGTTGTTCCACGAGACGCCGACCGTCAGATCGCCGTCGCCGCCACCATCGCCCTCGTCGCTATCACCACACGCCGCTGCGACCATCGCAAGGGCAAGGATGAGTACGAGAAACTTTGCTTTTTTCATCGTTTTTTTCCTCCTCTGGAAATGGAACCACCACGAAGGCCCGTCCCACCCAGGGACACTAAGAACGGTGGAGTTGGTTCGCAAGTCTCTGGAGCCTTCGCGCCGGAGATTGATACGCTCCAGAGCGCTGAATCGGGAGAAGCA
>JAOTYB010000153.1 GCA_029862065.1 Acidimicrobiia bacterium
GACGGGCTCACCGGCGAAGCCATCGATCCCGCCCTTACCTTCCTTGACGACCACGAGGACGTCGTCCAATTGGAATTCGACAACTTCGGCGATGAGGAAGCATCGCGCCGCACCGGCGTCCCCGTCCGGTACATCGAGACGGCCGACGGCCGCCGGGTAGCCGTGACCACCGTCTTCGACCTGATCATGGCCCAATTCGGGGTGGATCGCGGCCTGGGCGGCGACGCCGCCGCCGGCTACGACGACGAGGACGCTCCGTACACACCGGCCTGGCAGGAGCGCTTCACCGGCATCCATCGCGACACGGTGATTCGCTTCGCTCGCGAGTGGGCTTCCAATGGCGAGAAGACCCGCGGCAAGAACATGATCATCATCGGGGCCGGGGCCAATCACTGGTACCACAACAACCTGCTGTATCGGGCCGGCATCGTCGGCCTCATGCTCACCGGTGCGGTGGGCACCAACGGCGGTGGACTCGCCCACTACGTGGGCCAGGAAAAGGTCGTGAGCCAGGCCTCGTGGGGGGCCATCGCCTTCGGACAAGACTGGGGAGTGGCGCCCCGTCAGCAGAACACGCCCTCGTTCCATTACGTCCATTCCGATCAGTGGCGCTATGAGCGGGGCTTCTCGGACTACGACACCCTTCCCGAAGAATCAGGCCTCACCGACCACACCATCGACCATCAAGCCCGCGCGGTGCGGCGGGGCTGGCTGCCCTTCAACCCGCATTTCAAGAAGAACTCGCTCGCCCTGGTGGCCGAGGCGCAGAAGGCCGGCGCCGACAGCGACGCCGAAATCATCGAGTACATCGTCGACCAGCTCAAATCCGGTGAGCTGGAGTTCAGCATTGACGATCCCGATGCTCCCGAGAATTGGCCGCGGGTGTGGTTCATCTGGCGTGGCAACGCCATTGGCACCAGTGCCAAGGGCCACGAGTTCTTCCTCCGCCACTACCTCGGCACCCATTCCAACGCCATCGCCGAAGAGGTCGCCGCCGAGTCGGTGACGGAAGTCCCGTTCCGCCCCGACGCCCCCATCGGCAAGATGGACCTGGTCGTCGATCTCAACTTCCGGATGGACACGAGCGCCCTGTATTCCGACATCGTGTTGCCGGCCGCCACCTGGTATGAGAAGGACGACCTCAACACCACCGACATGCACTCCTACATCAATCCGATGCAGGCGGCGGTGACCCCGGCCTGGGAATCGAGGAGCGATTGGCAGATCTACAAAGACATCGCCAAGCGAGTCTCCGAGCTGGCTGAGCAGCATTTGCCCGAGCCGGTGAAAGACGTCGTGATGATCCCGCTCACCCACGACACGCCCGATGAGTTGGCTCAACCGACGGTGGGGGACTGGCGTAACGGCGACCTGGAAGCCATCCCGGGCAAGACCATGCCTAAGTTCCGCATCATCGAGCGTGACTACACCGCCATCTACGACAAGATGATCACCCTCGGTGACGGCATCGAAAAGAACGGTGTCGCAGCCCACGGGCTCAAGATCGAGGCAGCCGACGCCTACAACGAGCTGGCTATCCGCCAGCCCCGCAAGACCGGAAACTACGCCGCCAACGGCAAGGTCTATCCCTCGTTGGAGGTCGACCGTGAAGTGTGCGAGGCGATTCTGGCGCTCGATCCGGCCAGTAATGGCGAGCTGGCCTACCAGGCGTTCGTGGCCGAAGAGAAGAAGACCGGTCTCTCCCTCACCGACTTGGCTGAAGGGACGCGCTCGACCCGGATCAACTTCGACGACATCGTGGCCCAGCCGCGGCGGGTGCTCACCACGCCGACCTGGAGTGGCATGGTCAACAAGGGTCGGGCCTATGCACCCTTCACGCTCAATGTTGAGCGGCTGATTCCGTGGCGCACCCTCACCGGACGGCAACACTTCTACCTGGATCACGAGAACTACCTGGCCTGGGGCGAGCATTTGCCCACCTACAAACCTCGCCCCGACCACAACATGCTGCTCGAGACCGAGCAGAGTCAGGTCGAAGCGCAGGGGCGGATGCTCAATTACATCACCCCACACGGCAAGTGGTCCATCCACTCCACCTACGGCGACAACATCCGGATGATGACCCTGTCGCGCGGCAATTACCCGGTGTGGTTAAACGCCAAGGACGCCGCCGAGATGGGCATCATCGACAACGACTGGGTCGAGGTCTATAACGACAACGGTGTCTTCGTCCAGCGCTGCACCACCTCGGCCCGGATTCCCCGGGGGACGGTGTTCGTCTATCACGCCACCGAGCGGACCGTCGGGATACCGATCTCACCCTTGCGGAAGCAAAGAGCGGGGATGAATAACTCCTTGACCCGGGCCCGGCTCAAGCCGGTGCTCATGAGCGGGGGCTACGCCCAGTTCACGTACTTCTTCAACTACTGGGGTCCGACCGGGGTCAACCGGGACACCTTCGTGTTCGTCCGCCGCATCGACAAGCCCGAGTTTTAGGAGAGGATCATGCAAGTACGCAGCCAGATGAGCATGCTCTTCCACCTCGACAAGTGCATCGGGTGCCACACCTGCAGCGTTGCCTGCAAGAACCTGTGGACCGACCGCAAGGGCGCCGAGTACATGTGGTGGAACAACGTTGAGACCCGGCCCGGCACCGGCTATCCCACCGGGTGGGAGGACCAGGACCACTACCGGGGCGGGTGGGAGCGAGCCAAGTCGGGTGAGCTGAAGCTTCGTCTCCAGGGCAAGCCCAAGGCCTTCGCCAATCTCTTCTACAACCGGGCCATGCCCGAGCTCGACGACTACTACGAGCCATTCACCTTCAAGTACGAGGACTTGTTCAACGCTCCCGAGGGTGAGTATCAGCCGACCGCCATTCCCGTATCGCAGGTGACTGGTGAACCGATTGATATCGAAACCGGCCCCAATTGGGACGACGATCTCTCGGGCTCGGACATCTATGCCAAGGCCGATCCCAGCATGGAGGGGGTCCCGGATGAGATCCGAGCCCAGCTCGAGGAAATCGAACGGGTGGTCTTCAACTACTTGCCGCGCATCTGCAATCACTGCCTCAACCCCTCGTGCGTCGCTTCCTGCCCGAGCGGGGCTCTCTACAAGCGGGGCGAAGACGGCATCGTGCTCGTGAACGAGGACAAGTGCCGGGCCTGGCGAATGTGCGTGTCGGCCTGCCCCTACAAGAAGGTCTATTACAACTGGTCGACCGGCAAGTCCGAGAAGTGCATCCTGTGCTTCCCCCGCATGGAGACCGGCCAGGCCCCGGCCTGTGCTCATTCGTGTGTTGGCCGAATCCGCTACATGGGGCTGTTGCTGTATGACGCCGATCGGATCCCAGCGGCCGCCACCGGTGAGGACCCGGCCACCCTGGTCGACGCCCAGCTCGACATGATTCTTGATCCCTTCGATCCGGCGGTCATCGCAGCCGCCAAGGCCGAGGGCATGGATGATGCCTGGATCCGCTGCGCCCAAGATTCCCCGGTTTATAAGTTCGTCAAGGAGTGGCGGATCGCCCTTCCACTGCATCCCGAGTACCGGACACTGGCGATGATGTTCTACGTGCCGCCGCTATCGCCGGTGGTGAGCACCATCGAGGATGGTCTCGTGCGGCTCGATGTCTCTGACGACGACGGTGACTTCACGTTGCTCTCCAATCTTGACAAAGCCCGGCTCCCCATTCAGTACCTGGCCAATCTGTTCTCGGGGGGAAACGAAGAGATGATTCGGGCCATCCTTCGAAAGATGCTGGTGGTGCGGGCGTTCAAGCGGCGCCAGAGCGTCGAGGGTGAGATCGACGAGAAGACCGAACGGCTCCTGGAGTTCGCCGGGACCAACAGGGCCGAGGCCGAGGACATGTACCGGCTGACCACCCTCCCCACGCTCGACGAGCGATTCGTGCTCCCGCCCTATCACCGGGAAATGGCAACGGAGGCCTGGACCGACCCGCTCGAGCACAAGGGCCAAACCGGTCTCGGCTACGTCCAGATACCGATCCGGGGGGCATGATGAACGACTACGACGCTCTCGCTCAAGCCTACCGATACCCGACTCCCGGTCATCTCGAGGAGCTGAAAGCCGCCGTCGAGGAGATGCCACCGGGCTCGGCCAAGCGCTCCTACCAGCGGTTCACCGAGGAGATCGGTCACATCACGATCGCCGAGTGGGAGGAGCTGCACACTCGCACCCTCGACCTCTCGCCTCTGTTTGCGCCGTACGTCGGGTACATCACCTGGGGTGAGAACTACCACCGGGGCGCCTTCCTGGCGGCCATGAATCGGGCTGAGGCCGAAGCCGGTATCGATCACGAAGGAGAGCTGGCCGACCATCTCGACCCGGTCCTTCGCTACCTGGGAAGAGTGCAGGAACCGCTGGCCGAGTTGTCTGAGGTGATTGGTCCGGCGGTGGCCAAGATGCACAAGTCCTTGAAGAAGGCCGAGCCCACCAACCCATACGTTCACCTGCTGGTTGCGACCAAGCGAGTGGTGGAGGGGGCCCCTGAATGAGCTGGCATGAAATCGCCTTCGTCGCCGCTCCGTATGCCGCCATTGTGCTGGTGGTGGTTGGCACGACCTATCGGGTCCGCTATCGCCGCTTCTCGGTCTCGTCGCTTTCCTCGCAGTTGCTGGAACGCAACATGCTGTATTGGGGATCGATCCCTTTCCACTGGGGAATCCTCTTCATCCTGCTCGGCCATCTGGTGGCGCTCATCATCCCCAGCAGTTTCACGCTGTGGAATTCGGTGCCCGCCCGGCTCTATGCCCTCGAGATCACCGGCTTCGCTCTGGCAGTGTGGACGCTCGGGGGATTGATCGTCTTGCTG
>JAOTYB010000154.1 GCA_029862065.1 Acidimicrobiia bacterium
GACATTGGGCCACCCGGGCGGCGAGTGGGCCTGGTCGTAACCCAGGGTGCGCTGTACGACAACATGACCGCCGAGGGGAACTTCCGATTTCCGCTCATGGCGACCGGAATCAAAGAGCCGGAGGCCTCGGAGCGGGTTGCGAGCACGGCGGGCCGCTTTGGGATCCGTCGGTTGCTCGACCGCCGAACCCGCTCACTCTCGGCCGGCGAACGCCAACTGGTGGCGGCCGGCCGTGCCACCGTCCGGGACAGCAACGTGCTCCTGCTGGACGAAGCCGTGGCCGGAGTCGATCTGCACCGCCGCCGACAAGTGCGCGACCAGATACGCAACCTCCACGACGGCTCGCTCACCATCGTCTACGCCACAAACGAACAGGACGAGGCGATGACGCTCGGTAACCGGATCGTCGTGCTTGACGATGGCGCCGTCCAGCAAGTCGGTGGGCCAATCGATGTGTACACCAACCCGGTCAACACTTTCGTCGCCCAGTTCCTCGGGTCGCCCGGCATGAACGTGGTCCCGGCACTCGTCACCGGACCCAATACCGTCCGGATTGGCGATGACGAGCTCGAGGTTGGAGCGACGACGCCCCAGGCCACGGAGGTGATGGTCGGGATCCGCCCCGAGCGCGTCCGTCCGGCCGCGCCGGGGAGACCCTTCAACCGGTGCCTGCACGCCCGAGCAACCCGGGTCGAGCAGCTCGGGTCCGCACGACTCGCCCATGTCGCCTTCGGGACACCCGAATCGGGCGCCGTCGACTTCATCGTCAGGGTGGAAGGCGACCGACCGCTGTTTGCCGGAGATCAGGTGGAGCTGGAAGTCGACATAGAAGCAATCGCCTACTTCGACCGGGAGACCGGCGTCAGGTTGTGACGGCCGCTAGTTGTCGAGGATCCCGGCCACCGGCATCCAGCTGGCGTCGCCCCAGGTGTACTCGATGTCGTGCGGGCCCGCGGTATTGGAGTTCTTCAGTCGGACCACACCGCCTATCTGCATTCCGACCGTGTCGATGTCATCACCGTTCCAATCGCCGAAGGTGAGGTCATCAACCGAACCGATGCCAAAGCTCCCAGCGGTGGTGGCGGCGCCCCCGCTTGGCAAGCCGTTCGTGTAATACACCATTCCCGTCGAAGGCCGGAAGATGAAGATCTCGTCGGCGTCATTCCCACCCGAGTTGCCCCCGAAGACCTGGTCGTCGGGCTGGCCGAACCAGAACTCGAGGTCGGCAATGCCGGTGGAATTGGAGTTGCGCAAGAACAGCTTGCCGTTGCGTTGAATGCCCAGGCTGTCCTTACCGTCTCCATCCCAGTCACCGAAGAACACCCGATCGCCGGGGATGCCGTAGAAAAAACTGAGGCCCGGGTCGGCAACTACGGCCGAGCCATTGTCCGGGAGCGTGTTGGTGAGGTAGGCGAAGCCGTTAGACGGCCGGTACATCCCGGGGGTGGACACCCCGTCACCGTCCCAGTCCCCAAACAACGGAGTGTCACCCGGGTTCCCGTACCAGAAGGTCCAATCGGGCTGGCCTTCCACCCGCACGTGCCACAGACCGTTCGGCTCGACGAGCACTACTTCACCGGTCGGGGGTGGGGGCGGGTCGGTCAGGCCAAGCACTTCACGGGCATATTGCTCGCCGGGCGACCCAAGCGAATCGATGGCGGGGGGATCCCAGGCCCACCGGAAATTGTGACCAAGCACGTAGCCGGAGGCCCCGGATGCCACTGTGGCGATCACATCGTCCCGGATGTTCTCGCCCGTGATGCGATAGTCCTCGGGATCTTCACCGGGAGGCACACACCAGGGAGCGACTTCGGCCTCATACCGGATCTCGGCCGCCACCACCGGCTTGCCGTGCCGGCCGAGGTTCTCGAGCTCGCTCTGCAGCCGGGCCGGTGAGTAGCAGTGGGCGTTGAGCGACAGGTAATCGACCCACGGAGCGTTGGCAAAGATCTCCCAGCTCGAAGAGAACCCGCCGGGGCCGTAGGTGACCGGTTCGGTGGCTCCGGCCGCCGTCAGGCCGGCAGCCATCTGCTCATAGGTCTCGGTCATGGAGGCCTCAGTGCTGCCATCCCAGTAGTCGCCACCCAGGACCCATGAATGAAGGCCGGGGTGGCCCTTCCAGCGGGAACCCAGGAGGAAGCCGTAGTCGAAGGCCTTCTGGCCAACGTTGGGATCGTCGGGGTCGAACCAGTCGTCATAAGCCGGGGTCGGTTTGCCTTCGATGCCGGGCCGGGTGCCGGCGTAATCGACGGCCCAGGCAATCGCCACCGCCAGCTCCAGTCCCCGCTCGGCGGCCTCATTGAACAGGTAATCCATGTGGGCCAGGTAGCCGGGGTTGGGGTTGGAGAAGCTCTGCATCGCCTGGCCGTTCCAGGTCTCAGCAGCCATGCCGCCCTGCCAGTAGTGGGGGGACATCATGATCCACACGCCATCGAACCCGCCATTGGCCAGGTGATCGAAATAGGTTTCAACTTCGGAGGGTGTCGCCTTGTTGGGAAGCGCCCAGGCGGTGTCGAAAAGCTCGAAATCGTCGAGCGCGTCGGCTGAACCGGCCGGCAAAACCGTTACGAAAAGGGCGAGCACCATCGCCGCCACCACTGTTCGCATTTGTACCCTCCGGCCCTGACCGCTTTGCGTGTTCTCTTGGACATTGTACCTGCGAAACAGTTCTCGTATTTTCCTTTCGGCGGTGTTTCGCGCCCCTCAAGAGAGCCCTCCCGCCTTCCGAAAACAAGTCCACAAGACAACCACTTCGGAGGAGTCGGTACCGCACATGGCACGAGGACGACCAAATGACAATTGGGACGCCATGGTCAAGCTGTACCTTGACGAGATCGGCACCTACGCCCTTCTGGAAGCCGAAGACGAGGTTGAGCTTGCCAAACTCATCGAGGAAGGCGAAGACGCCCGCCAGGCACTGACCCGGGCCCGCTCCGGAGCGCGACGGGCCGAGCTTGAGGAGACCTTGCTGGCCGGCGAAGACGCCAAAGCCCGCTTCATCCAGGCCAACCTCCGGCTCGTCGTTTCCATCGCTAAGCGATACACCGCCTCGGGGCTGCCGTTTCTCGACCTCATCCAGGAAGGCAACCTCGGCCTGATCCGAGCCGTCGAAAAGTTCGACTGGACCAAAGGCTTCAAGTTCTCCACGTATGCCACCTGGTGGATCCGCCAGGCAATCAATCGTGCGATCGCCGACAAGGCCCGGACCATCCGCGCTCCCGTCCACATGACCGACACCATTGGGCGCCTCCAGAAGGCGGAGACATACATCTTCGCCCGGCTTGGTCGCACCCCCACCGTCGAGGAACTCGTCGAGGAAACCGGCATCGATGAGAAGAAGGTGCGCAAGGCGCTGCAAGTCGCCCCCGAACCGATCTCGATTTTCGATCCGGTCGGCGAAGACGGCGCCACCGTCGGGGACTTCATCCAGGATCACGAATCGCTCAGCCCGTTCGAGTTCGCAGCCGCCAACCACCGCAAGAAGGTGCTCGGTGAACTGCTGAGCTTCCTCAACGAGCGGGAGCAGAAAGTGCTGACGCTTCGGTTCGGTTTGCAGGACGGCATCCCCCGAACGCTCGACCAGGTCGGCCAAGAATTCCGGCTCACCCGTGAGCGGATCCGGCAGATCGAAGGCAAAGCGATGGCCAAGATGCGCCATCCCGCCAACCCCGGAGAGGTACAGGGCTTCGTCTCGCTCAAGGGATGATTGGTCTAGGACCCGATTACTAGAGTGCTCCGATGCGACGGGCCCTCATCTCCATGCTGCCTCTCTCTGATCGCGGCGGCCTGTGGCGGGTCCGACGAAGTCCGGACCACCTACTACCAGGATGCGGCCCGCCTCACCTCTACCTACGAAGCAGCCGCCGGGGCCAGCTTCGACACCTACCGGGCCGCCCCGGCAGCAGCCACCGAAGAGACGGGTGACACCATATTCGTGGAGGCCAATCAGGCCCTGTTCACCGGCCTGGAGTTGGAGCTCGGCACCGCCGTCAGCGACTTGACGCTATTGGTCCGGCCTGGCGATCTCGAGAACGAACATGCGGAGTGGGTGGTAGCCGCCCAAGCGCTCTACCTGACGATCCAAGAAGTCGACGACACCCTGACACCATTGACCGATCCAGACGCTGTCGATGAGATCCTCAGCGCCCTCCCTCTGGCGGACCTACAAGCTGCCTATCGATCGACCTGCCGAGTGGTGCGCGAGCTGGGCTCCGATTCGGACGACATCATCTCCTGCGAACCGGCAGACGCTGCCTAGCCCGGCAGGTCCTCCCACCAGGCGTCGCCGGTGGCATAGGGAAGCTCCTGTGACGATGGGGGTCCCCAGGTGCCGGCCCCATAGGGCTCGGGCATCGGCGGATTGTCGAGGATTGGCTGGTACAGGCTCCAGGCATGCTCCACCTCGTCTGAGCGGACGAACAAAGTCTGGTCGCCGAGCACGATGTCTTCGATGAGCGTCTCGTAGGCATCGGGAAGTTCCCGAAAGGCCTCGGCGTAGCGGAAGTCGAGTGCCACGGTCTCGAGCTGCATATCGACGGCCGGAGCCTTCACGTCGAAGTGCAGCTCAAATCCTTCGTCCGGCTGGAGGGTGATGACGATGGCGTCGGAGTGGACGTCGCAATGCCCGTCGACCTCGAACAGACACACCGGCGGCTCGCGGAAGCGGACAACGATCTGGGTGAGCCGTTGCGGGAAGCGCTTGCCGGTGCGGAGATAGAACGGAACACCCTGCCACCGCCAGTTGTCGATGTGCAGCCGCAGGCTGACGGCCGTCTCGGTGGTCGA
>JAOTYB010000155.1 GCA_029862065.1 Acidimicrobiia bacterium
GATGGGCGGCGACTGGTGGACCCCCGAGATCGAAGCCGCCACTGAGCCGACCTGGGACGCCATCGTTGCCGGAATCCGCTCGACCGGGGCCAGCGAGCCGATGACCTATCACACCGGCGGATTCATGTCGAGCTGGCTGATGTTCTCCGACCGGGAATGGGTCGACTTCCTCTCCCCCGAGACCAGCCACTGCCTCCTGCCGGACGAAGCCCAGGGGGTTCTCACCATGCTCAAAGCCACCTTCGGCAAAGACGTCGTGTCGGCTGAAATGCGATACGAGGATGAGCCCACCCAGGCCCGGGGTGTCTCCGCCTGGTGCTACCCGGAAGGCCCGGCTGTTGGGTTCATCGGGGCGCCCGAGATCGCCGCCGACGCTCTTGCTTCCTACAACGCCGGCGCAGTCGCCTACGTCTACGGCCACGACACCCGGTGGAACTGGGGCAACTGGTCGGCCACCCTCGGACAACCCGGCGAGGCCGCCGCGATGGACGTCGCCCAGGACGGGATGCTCGGCGGAGACACCACCGCCCCCGGCTGGCCGGGCAATGCCTGGCTGAACGGAACGGCAACCGATACGAGCGTTTCGCTGACCTGGGGGGCCGCCTCCGACGACACCGGCGTGGCTCTCCATCGAGTTTCTGAATCCGCCCGAGGGATCATGGGCCGCGCCGTCGGCCGCACGGCCACCATCAGCGGCCTGCAACCCGGGACGAGCTACAGCTTCACGGTCGAGGCCGTCGACGCCGCCGGCAACACCACCCCCGGGCCCCAATTCGCCATCACCACCTCAGGACAGCCGCCGGGCGACCGTGTCGCCCTCTTCGACGTGACCACCGGCCGATGGCACCTGCGCCATAGCGCCGACGACGACCGCTGGTTCTACTACGGCAACCCGGGTGATGTGCCCCTCATGGGCGACTGGGATGGCGACGGGGACGACACCCCCGGGATGTACCGGCCCTCCACCGGGTTCGCCTACCTGACCAACCAGCTTCCCGCCGACGGGAGCGCGGTGGTAGCCGACCCGGGGCTCAGCTTCTTCTTCGGGATCCCCGGTGACCAGGTACTTTCTGGCGACTGGGACGGAGACGGGATCGACACCCTCGGTATTCGCCGGGGCGACAAGATGTTCCTCGCCGCCGTCAACGCCACCAGCCCGGCCGCTTGGGAGTTCTACTTTGGTGTAGAAGGGGACATTGCGGTCGGCGGTGACGCCGACGGCGATGGCGGCGACAGCGTTTTCCTCTACCGGCCATCGAACGGGTTCGTGTACTTCACAAACGCCATACCCGGCGGAACCTCAGCTGCGGCCGCTACCAGCGGAACCCTGTTCTTCGGGCAGCCGAGCGATCGGTTCATCGTCGGCGACTGGGACGCCAACGGCAACGACACGGTTGGTGTGTTCCGCCCGACCGAGACTGCCTTCTACCTCAGGAACTCCAACACCACCGGTCCCGGGGACGTGACCTTCGCCTTTGGGCAGAGCGAGTGGCTGCCGGCGGTCGGCCACTTCTAGAGATCGGCTGCTCGGACGGGTAGTCCCTCAGCGGGATCGTTGAGCAGCCGATCGAGGCGTTCTATCTCTGGCTCAGAACCCTGCCGAGCCTTGATCGAGACACCGTCGCCGTCCGGGCGGAGCAGGAATCCCTGCCCGGTCCCGAGCTCGAAACGGCCCCGATCGAGATACAGCTTGGGTTTCACCTGAGCGGGATCGCCGTTCTCCGGGCAGAACACCATGCAGTTGCCGCACTCGTTGCATAACTCTGCCAACACGAAGTATTGCTGGCGGCCGCTCATATCCGAGCCCTCCGGAGTCGGAAGCCGGAAGAAGGCATCGTTGGGACACACGGTGACACAGAAGTTGCAGGCAACGCACCCCCACATCTCCAGGTCGTGATCGACGGAGCGGGGCGGGTCCTCGTGGGCGTAGAGGTCGTACTGCTTCTTTCCATGGCCTTTGACAATGTCGGTCATGTGGGCCTCGGCTGGACCGCGGAACCCGGCGGCCCTGGCCTGCTCCCAGCTGTATTGGTGCCACTCCTCGAGCGTGGCGGCGCCGTTCTCAGCCATGTCTTTCTCGAGTTGCCTGAGCATCGGTTCGAGACGCCCGTAGCCGCCGGGCCGCAGCAAGTCGGAGCTGAGGGTGGCGGGAGCGACTCCCATGCCAACCGTTGCGCTGATGTTCCCTTTGGCGACTCCGGCCGAGAAGCTCACCTGCACCGGCCCGTCATGTCCGGCCACTTTGAAGGTGCCGGGCATCGTGCTCAACAGGTCATCGAGCAGGCTGGTCGCCAGGACATGCAGCGGAGGCCCTGACATATACATGGGATCTGCCGGCAGGAAGTCGCGGTCGTTGTTGACCACCATGGTGTTGGTCAGCTTCACCCCGAATTTCCGATCCCGTCCGGCCGCGTACTTCTGAAGGTCGGTGATGAGGTCGACCGCCCGGTCGATTTCGAGGTCGTCGACGAACGACAAACGGTTGAGACGGATGTGCTCGTAGGCCAGGTCCTTCTGGAGGATCTCGACCACCCGGGGAAATCCGAGGAGGGTCGGGTTCAGCTTCACAATGACATCCAGCCCGTGGCGGTCCATCAGATGTTTGACCATCGCTTCGATTTCATCTGGTGGGCACCCGTGGAACGTCGACAGTGTGAGTGAGTCGGAAACCCGGGTGGGGAATGGATGGTCCCGGAACTCGGCGAAGGGTTCGGGAATGAGGGGCCGGAGACGTTCGATTTCGGGACCGGCGTCGATCAGCGAGTCCATGAACCCCGCCACCTTGTCGGTCTGGATACCGGCCAGGTCGTAGCCCACCGACATATCGAAGACGTAGGGGCCCGAGTCGTCGCCGATGAACGGTTTGAGGGGCTCCCAGTGGCGAAGGATCTCGATGATCATCCAGGCCTTGACGTACTCTTCCAGCGACTCGGCCACCAGGAGTTCCTGGCTCCATTCGATGTTGAACCCGATGGTCTCCATGTCGATGCAGGGCCGCTCTATGTCGAGCTCATCGAGCACCTGAACGGTCTTGAGCTCAAAGACACGGGCCCCCGCCAGCCACCCCAGCACGATGTTCTGAGCCATCTGCGAGTGGGGGCCGGCCGCCGGACCGACCGGGGTGGCCGCCGGACGTCCCATGAACTCCATCGACAGATCTACGCCGTCGGCCTTCTTCCAGAACCGGGCGGTCGGCAGGTCGAAGATGCGCTGGCGTGTCTCCCACTCGTGGGCGATCCGCCCGAGCAGCACATCGAGCGGGAACGGGGTGAGTGCCGGAGCCTGTTCCATAGTCGCCGACACTACCGGTGTGAGACCCGGCGATGCCGGTTTAGGTGGGAATGGCCCGCACCGCGTCGGCCGCCTGGCCCCGCCAGGGCGATCCGTGGCCGGGAAGCACATACTTGGTGTCCAGGGATTCCAGGTGCACCAATGACCGGCGGGCGAGATCTTCGTCGGTATGGAACAGCGGTGGGAGCATTTGTGGGCCCTTCCTCCCGCCCAGCACGTTCATGGTGACGAGCCCATCCCCGGTGAACACCGTCTTCGGTCCCTCGAGATAGAACACTGCATGCCCGGGGGTATGCCCCGGGGTGTGGATCACGCGGGGGTGGCCGGGGATATCCAGGCGTTCGCCGTCGTCGAAGGTCTCGATCGACTTCACTCGCGGGGCAGTCCTGACTCCGGCTTTGAGGAGGGCGAACAAGAACCCCCACACCGGAGGCCGCCACAGGGGCAGGTCCCCTACCTGGACGGCGTGACCACGGGCTTCACCGCGAGCGATGGGGGCCTCGTCGACGTGCGCCTTGACCGCCGTCCCCCCATCCGCCGCCTCGGCGGCAAAGCCAATGTGGTCGGCGTGGGCATGGGTGAGCAGAATGACCTCGACATCACTCCTCGCCATATTGAGCGCGGCCAACGCGGCATCGAGCTTGCCGATCTCTTTGGAACATCCGGCATCGATGACCGTCGCCTTCCCGCCTTCTGCAACCAGGTAGAAGTTGTGTTGCTTGGAGCCCAGTCGGTAGGTGCCGGGAGCGACTTCCTGCATCCTCAGGCCTTCCCGAGCACCAACGCCAACAGGGCCATCCTGGTGTACATGCCATATTCCATCTGGCGGAAATAGGCGGCCCGCGGGTCGCGGTCTACGTCGGTGGTGATCTCACCCACCCGGGGCAACGGATGCATGAGGGCCATCTTGTCCTTGGCCCCGGACATCGTCTCGGGGCTAATGACATAGGAGCCCTTCACCTGGTCGTACTCACTCGGGTCGGAGAAGCGCTCCTTCTGAATCCGCGTGACATACAGCACATCGGTATCGCCCAGGACCGAGTCGAGATCGGTCGTTTCGACCTGGTCGATGCCGGCGGCGTCGACCTCTTTGACAAGCAGCTCGGGCATCTTGAGGATCTCCGGCGACACGTAGTTGATCTTGACGTCATAGAGCGTGAGCAGCTTGGCGAGCGAGTGGACCGTACGCCCGTACTTGAGGTCGCCCACCATGGTGATGGTGAGGCCGTCGATACCGCCCATCTCCTCGCGAATGGTGTGAGCGTCCAATAGGGCCTGAGTCGGGTGCTCGCCCGCACCGTCGCCGGCGTTGATGATTGGCTTCTCGGTGGCCGCCGCCGCTTCTGCGGCCGAGCCCTGCTCGGGGTGGCGCAGCACGATGGCATCGGTGTATTGCTCCATGGTGCGGACGGTGTCGGCCAGCGACTCGCCCTTGGAAACAGACGAGAACGTGACGTTGTTGATCTGGATCACGCTTCCGCCGAGA
>JAOTYB010000156.1 GCA_029862065.1 Acidimicrobiia bacterium
ATTCGAAGGCGACGCGCTGGTGGCCAAAACGGTGTCAGGAAAGCTCGACCTGAGCATCCCCACCGGGTGCCGTGTTGACCTCGACGTCCGGACCTTGAGCGGTCGAGTCGACCTGCCCTCCCCCATCGACGGGCCCACTCCCGACTACCTGCGGGACGTCCAACTGCGCGCCAAGAGCGTCTCGGGGAACATCAGCATCGGACGGGCTACCTAAGAGCTGTGACCTGGGCTACCGCCCGGAGCTGGGCTAACTTGCGACCCTCACCAACGAAAGGTCGCTGCTCTATGGCCAAGCCCAAGATCGCTGTTCAATTCCATCCTCAGCATGCCGACTACGACACCATTCGCCGCCAGGTCGTAAAGGCCGAGGAGATAGGCGTCGACATCGTCTACAACTGGGATCACTTCTACCCCCTCTATGGGGAGGCCGACGGTCCACATTTCGAGTGTTGGACCATGCTCGCCTCCTGGGCCGAGGTCACTGAGAAGGTCCAGCTCGGGCCACTGGTCACCTGCAACTCCTACCGCAACCCCCAGTTGCTGGCCGACATGGCTCGCACCGTGGACCACATCTCGGGCGGGCGTACCATTCTCGGCATCGGCTCAGGCTGGTTCGAGCGCGACTACCAGGAGTACGGGTACGAGTTCGGCACCGCCGGATGGCGGCTCGACAACCTCGACCGTGACCTACCGATCATCAAGGAGCGCCTCGAAAAGCTCAACCCGCGACCGGTCGGATCACTGCCGATCATGATCGGCGGAGGTGGAGAAAAGAAGACGCTGCGAATGGCAGCCGAATACGCCGACATCTGGCATTACTTCTGGAATCCCGAGACCTACCCCCACAAGAACCAGGTCCTGAACGAGTGGTGCGCCAAAGTCGGCCGTGACCCATCAACCATCCGCCGTTCGGCGGGCGTGGAGTGGAGCAAGCAGGGACCCGACTCAGATCTGGCCGACCTGGATGAGATCACCCTCGGCCTCAACGGTCCCGATTTCGACCTCGCCCCTGTCCAGGACTGGCTGGATTGGCGCGACGAGGGCTGATCGGCGCCACGACGAGTCAGTCGAACAGGCCGGGCGGGGGGTCGACGACGATGTGGGTGGCCGCGACCTCCGGCACTAGCTCCGGTACGAACGGGACCTCTATCTCGCTGTGCCCGGTGTCGACTACCAGTCGATCCTGCACGTCGGCGGTGACCACGCCCGACACGATTCCCAGCTGTTCGTCCTCCCGGGTCCGGACTTCGAGGCCGATGAGATCGCTCACCCAGAACTCGTCCTCACTCAGATGGGGGCGATCGGTTGTCGCCAGGTGCAACTCAACGTTGCGCAGGGACTCGGCTGTGTTCCGGTCGGGGATCTCTTCGAATACCACGATGAGATGACCTTTATGCGGCCGGGCCGCCGCAACCGTCAACGGTCCATGATCTGATTGGAACTCGATCCCGGGCTCGAAGAGCTCGGGAGCACTGGTGTAGACGGCGACTTCGCCCCGGATACCGTGGGCCTTGCCGCAGGAACCGGCTGCGCTAGTCAACGAACTCGACCGAAGCGGTCAGGCCCTCTTCTTCCCCGGCGGCGGAGGCCAGCGTCCGAATGGCCCGGGCCACCCGGCCCCGGCGACCAATTACCCGGCCCATGTCTGGCTTGGCGCAGCGCACCTCGGCAACGATTTCCTCGTCGCCCTCTTCAACGATGTCGACCGTCACTTCTTCGGGGTTGTCGACGATCTCGCCCACCAGGTAGGCCACGACGTTTTTGACTATGTCGCCTTTGGGCATCAGGTGCTCTCCTCTTCTTCGGCGGTGGTTTCTTCAGCAGCTTCGGCTTCAACCGGCTCTTCGACGGCCTCGGCTTCGGCGGCTGGCTCTTCAACGACTTCAGCTTCCGCCTCGGCGGCTACTTCCGCGGCCGGTTCCGGTTCGGCGGGTGTTTCAGCGGCCGGCTCCGCGGCAGCCTCGGGCTCGGCGGCTGCCTGTGCGACAGGCTCTTCCGCCGGGGCGGCGGCCGCTTCGGCCTCCCGGGCGCGAACCTTCTTGGACTTGCGCTGCTTCGCCTCAGGTACTGCGGCCCCGCCCACGACGTGGACGTCGCCCCGCTTGACACGGAACTCGCCCCAGGCGCCGGAGATCTCCAACAGCTTCTTCACCGCCGCCGACGGCTGGGCACCGACTCCCAGCCAGTAGAGCGCGCGCTCGTTGTCGATCTCAACCACCGACGGATCGGGATGTGGGTCGTAGCGACCGATGAGTTCGATGAATCGGCCATCGCGGGGCGAACGCGCATCAGTTGCCACCACTCGATAGGTGGCATGCCGCTTCTTGCCGTGTCGCCTCAGACGGAGTTTGACCGCCATCCGTTACCTCTTCCGTTTTTTCTTTCTCGGGGTTGATTTCTTCTTCGTGCGACGCATCCCGGCCCGGGTCAGCATTGCTTGGGCACCGGTACCGGAGGCCAAATCCTGCATCATCTTCTGCGTCTCGCCAAACTGTTTCAGCAGCCTATTCACTGATTGCGCATTTGTCCCAGAGCCGGCTGCAATCCGGCGCCGTCGCCCACCTTTGATGATCTTTGGGTTGCGGCGCTCCTCCGGGGTCATCGAACGAATGATGGCCTCAACTCGCGCCATGTCCCGGTCGTCGATTTCGGCATTACCGAGAGCGGCCGGAGCGCCGGGAATCATACCAACCAAATCCGTCAACGACCCCATCTTCTTAATCTGCTGGAACTGAGCCAAGAAATCGTCGAGGTTGAACGAGGCCTCCCGCATTTTCTCAACGGCCGCCTCGGCCTCCTGCTCATCCCAGGTCTTCTCGGCCTTTTCGATCAGGGTCATCACATCACCCATGCCGAGAATGCGTCCGGCCATCCGGTCGGGATGGAACACCTCGAAGTCCCCGATTCCCTCGCCGATGCCGGCGTACTTGATGGGGCAGCCGGTGACCTCCCGCACCGAGATAGCCGCTCCCCCGCGCGCATCACCGTCCAGCTTGGAGAGCACCACTCCACTGAGCGCGACCTTGTCGAGGAAGCCGGTGGCGACGTTGACAGCCTCCTGACCCGTCATCGCGTCGACCACCAGCAGGGTCTCGTCGGGGTCGACCGCCTTGCTCACCGCCGCCAGCTCGGTCATGAGGTCCTGGTCGATCTGGAGCCGGCCGGCGGTGTCGACGATGAGAACTTCAACGCCGGTCTTGGCGGCTTCCTTTAGCGCCGCTTTGGCCAGCTTGGCTGGCTTGCTCTTCCGGTCAACGAAGACGGGCACGCCGATGCGCTGGCCGAGTTGCTCGAGCTGGTCGATGGCGGCCGGCCGCTGCAGGTCGGCCGCCACCAGCATCGGGCGCCGGCCGTCTTCCTTGAGCCGGTGCGCCAGCTTGGCGGCCGAGGTTGTCTTACCCGATCCCTGCAGCCCGACCATGAGGATGCGAAGCGGCGGGGCCTTCGGCCTGGTCAGCTCGACAGCATCTGATCCGAGGGTTCCGATTAGTTCCTCGTTAACGATCTTGATGACCTGTTGGCCGGGGGTCAGCGAGCCGTGGACCTCTTCCCCCACCGCCCGCTCCCGAATGCGGGCGATCAGGGCCTTGGTGACGTTGAGGTTGACGTCGGCTTCGAGCAGGGCGAGGCGTACCTCCCGCAGCGCCTCGTCAACGTCGGTCTCGGATAGGCGGCCTTTGCTCCGAAGCCGCGTGAAAACGCCGCCCATCCGGCTGGTGAGAGTCTCAAACATGGAGGTGGAAGTGTAGGAGACCCCCGTTGTAGCGGGGGCCTCCCATTCTTCCTTTTGTTGTGCAATGCCGCCCCACCCGCCGCCTCCTACGTCGGAGGCCGAAACCGCAGGGTTCGCCCCCCTCCCTCAGGGAGGTGGGCGCGACCTAACGCTGTCCCTGCCATTCGGCGACCAGCTCTCGGTGCGTCTCTGCCGTGTCCGGGGTAATCCAGTCAGGCCATCGGGCATCCGTGCCAGATGGGATATCTCGACGGTCGAACAGTGCGGCTTCGAGTTCTGGCCTGTTCTGAGAGACCCACTGCCGGTAATCATCCACCACGGAATCGAGTATGGGGTCCGCAGAACGCTGGGGAACCTCGATGACGTGAAAAGTGATCACACCATCGACGATGGTCAGCGTATGTGTTATCGATTCCATGTCCGGGCGCTTGAACGCGAACCCTTCCCACACTTCCGCGCAAGCAGCCGTTACGTCGTCGACTTGTGAACACGAGAGAAACGTGGTCGTCCCAGCCGCAAACTGCCACGCACCCTCATGTATGAACCCATCGAACCCGGTGAGGAGGCCGTCGCCATCCCAGTCGTCCGGGGTTCGCGGCACCCGGTCGATCACAACCTCCTTCGGAAGCGTCTCTGCTGGGAGGAGGACGACTTGCTGCTCGGCTGTATCCGCGTACAACTCTCTCAGTGCTGTCCAATCACCGGTCGCGACCGCCTGGTTGTAGAGGTTCGCAACCTCCAGCGGTGACAGGACGACAACGTCGGCCAGCGTCGTCGATGTCGGTGGGAGCTCGATGACGTCGGGCCCGTTCTCGTCCCCACCGCTCAACAGCTGGGCACCTATCACTATTGCGACGATCACCGCCGCCGCGCCGACCAAGGCCGGGACGAGCCAACGTGTCCGTCGCTGCGGTGGCGGTGGCCCATCAGTCCTAATTTCCTGTTGTGTCTGCATGTCCGTACTCCTCTCGTCGATTCGTTCGAGGAGAGCCGTCATCGACAGGAAGCCATCGGGACCGGTTGA
>JAOTYB010000157.1 GCA_029862065.1 Acidimicrobiia bacterium
TGGCCGGGCTCGAGGGGCTGGCCCTCTTGCACGATGATGAGGAGCTCTTCGACTGCTGTGCGGGCCGTCGAGACCTCGGCGTCCGGCCCGTTCATGACCAACTCGTTGCCGCGCGCGACAAAGCGAACGTCCGGGAAAGCCGATTCGATGTCTCGAAGGTGACGGTCCTGGTCGCCGAGCAGCTCCAGCATCAAATTGTTGCTGGATACGCGGAGCGAAAGCTCAGTCATTGAGGGTGTCCTGCAAAGGGAAGCCTCCAAGCAGGGAGGAGAGATGAGGAGTATATCGGCAGGCCAGGGATTGGCCTATACCTATCCGGGCGGCCAGCCCAGCTCCCGACCGCCTAGAACATGGAAATGCAGGTGAAATACGCTTTGTCCGGCATCGGGACCAACGTTGGTCACCAAGCGCCAACCGCCCTCCAGGCCCCGCCCGATCCGGCCCGCCACGTCGAACATGGCAGACAAGAGCTGGGCGTCTCCGTTCTCCAGATCCTGAGCAGACCCGACATGACGGCGGGGTATCACGAGCACGTGAGTCGGTGCGGCCGGGTTGATGTCGTTAAAGGCGACAACGTCTTCGGTTTCTATCACATGGTCGGCAGGGATATCCCCAGCAGCGATTGAGCAGAACAGGCAGTCAGAGATGACGGATTCGCCCGGCTAGGCCGAGGTGACACCCAGATCGGTGAGGCGACGAGTGAAGTCATCCTCGGCCTGGTGCAGTAGCAAGGAGAGCAACCGCAAGTCGTTGTGGCGGATGGTCAAGACCTGGCCGTTGAAATCCTGCCGCATCATCTGGATGGCTCCCAGGAAGTCCTCAAGCAGCTTGGATTCACGCCCGGTGAGAGAGTCGATCTTGTTGAGGTCAACAGTGATGCCACCGCTGGGTACGGATGGAGCGGGACGGGGTTCGCCGGCTTCCTCCTGCGGCAGAAGCTGGCCGGCGGTCACGTTGAAGAACGTCGCCAAGCGCTGCAGGCGGGGAAGCGACAGGGCGCGCTCGCCGCGCTCATAGGCTCCCAATACTGATGCCTTGAACTCCCGAGTGGATATCTGTTCGACATCCTGCAATGACAGCCCTCGCTGCTTGCGGATCGACCGCAACCTCGCTCCGACTGCTTCGTTATAACTCAACTCGGTGCCTACCTCGTCGCCCACTATCCACCACCAATTTCCTCGCATGTAGGTCTTCCGACCTATGGGCCTTTCCTATCCTAAACACGGACCACCCTGTGTTTCGGGTATTTCCCTACTGGGAGAGCCGTCCGCTCTTCTCAAGAAGCACGGTTGCGCCCGCTATCGCGGCGGTCTCGACCCGGAGCACTCGACTCCCAAGTGACAGCCTTCTGGCCGCAGCGGGAATTTCTCCTTCGGCAAACCCCGCTTCCGGACCAATCACCAGCGTACCACCATTAACCACACTGGGTGGTGGTTTACTTTCGCGTTCTGCCACCCAGAGTGTGGAAGAATCAAGCTGGGTCAACGGAACGGGACCTTCAATACCCATAAGCCAGATTCCCCGACTCTGCTCAAGGGCAGCTTCCGCCCAGGCCGTGGCCTTGTTCATCCGGGGTGGACGGCCTTCGCCAAACCGGGTCTGCAACCAGATCAATCGGTCAACCCCCAGCTCGGCCAGTTTCTCCACGACAAATCTCAGTCGAGCGGAAGTGCGAGGCGGCGCCGAAGCCACCACGACCTGAGGACTCATCGGCGCCGACCCGGACTCTTCACCCCGCTCGATGCGATCCCCTCGAAACCAGCCGTCACCCCGAGATCCTGCTCCGTCGGTGTAGGTCACCGGCGCGCCGGCCGCCAGGCGCAGCACCGAGGACAGATGGCGCAGGTGGGCGTCGGAAAGGCTCAGCTCAGGCGCCTCCCAGGGGCCCGATATATACAGGTGGGGTACATGCCGCATGGCTAGCGACGACGGCGGCGGCTGCGTCCCTCCGCCGGGGATTCCGAACGGAGCTCGGCCAGGCGGCGCACCGCCTCTTCCTCTTCGGTGCTCAGCTTGACCGGAATGTCCACCCGCACCTCGACAAGCAGATCGCCGCGCCCCCGGCCGTTGAGGCGGCCCATGCCCCGTCTCGGTACCCGTACCACCGTCCCCGGCTGAGTACCGGCCGGCACGTCCATCTTCATTGGCTCGTCGTTGATGAGAGGCACCTCCACCTGGGTGCCGAGGATCGCTTCGGTGACGCCGACCGTGAGCCGGTGCCAGAGGTCGTCACCGTCGCGTTCGAAGCGGGGGTCGGGAGCAACAACGACGTGGACGTACAAATCACCCGAACGGGTGCCGGCCGGGCCCTCTCCCCCCTCGCCTCGCAGACGAAGGCGTGACCCGGTGTTGACGCCGGCCGGGATGCCGACCGTCAGCGTCCGAGGTTCGTCGACCAGCTGAGCACCCTGACACGTCGGGCAGGGTTCGGCCACGACTTCGCCCCGGCCGTGACACCGGTCACAGGTCTGGAGTGTGGCCATCGTCCCGAGCATCGTGCGCCGGGCAACCTGGACCGCCCCATGGCCCGCACACTGGGGGCAGGTCTCCGGGATAGTGCCGGGGGCCGCACCCGTCGCCTCACAAGTTGGACAACCCTGCGGCGCCGTAAACGACAGGGACTTTTCGGCCCCACCCGCCGCTTCCGCCAGAGTTACGTGAGCTTCTACAAGGAGATCCTGGCCTGATCGTTGCTGGGCCTGGGTCCCGAAAGGGTTGCTACCAAACCCAAAACCACCACCTCCGAACAGTGATCCGAGCAGGTCATTGAGGCTCCCGAAGTTGGCAAACAGGTCACCGAACTCCAGAGTCTCGCCCCGGTCATAACGGGCCCGCTTGTCGGGATCGGACAGGACTTCGTAGGCCTCGGCCACCTCGCGGAACCGGGCCTCGGCGGATGGGTCATCGGGGTTGGCGTCGGGATGGGTTTCCCGAGCCAATTGCCGGAAGACTCGCTTGATCTCTTCGGCGTCGGCGTCGCGGGAGACGCCGAGGATCTGGTAGTAGTCCTTCATGAGGAAAGACTGTCGGTCAGGCCGTCGCCGACTTCCTCCACCACTCGAATGGTCCGGCGGTAGTTCATTCGCATCGGGCCGAGCACCGCTACCCGTCCCGAGCTCTTGTCGACGCCGTACGACGTGGAGACCACGGCCAGGTCGAGCTCGTTTGAACCGAGCTCGGGACCGATCAGCACCGAGGTCCCGGGGGCCTGACTGTCGACCAGGCCCATGACCGAGGAGTCCCGTTCGAGGAGCTCCAGAATGAAATGGACCTTGGAGATGTCTTCCCACAGGTTGGCCAGCATGCTGGTCCCCCCCACGAACATCTCGCGGGTGTCCGACTCCGACTTGAGGGCGGCATCGGCCAGGGTGGTCACAATGCCGGCGTCACCGGCCGGAAGCTCCTTGGGCGTGTCCTTCAACGCTTCCCGAGCTTCGGCGAGGGTCCGCCCAACCAGAGCCTGCACGAGGGCTTCCTCCAACCGGCCTACCTGACTGGGCTCAATCGCCTCTGGCAGACGCACCAGCTCCTGGGTCACCTGGCCGGCCTCGGTCACCAGCACCATAAGCAACACGTGCGAGCCCAGCTGCACCAGGTGGACGCCGTGGATCTGCTCCCCTACTAACCCCGGCCCCATCACAACAGCCGGGTAGGCAGTGATGTCCGTCAGCAGTTCGGAAGTCTGCTTGAGGAGGCTGCGCAATTCATGGTGAAACGACATAAAGAACTCGTTGATCCGGTCACGGGTGCCGGCCCGTAGCTGGGCGGGGTCGGTGTGGTCGACGTAATACCGAAAGCCCTTCTCGGTGGGGATACGCCCGGCCGAGGTGTGGGGCTGGGCCACCAGGCCGTCTGCTTCCAGAGCGGCAAGATCGTTGCGAATAGTGGCCGACGAAACCTTCAGCTTGGTGGCCTCGAGAATGGCGCGCGAAGACACGGGATGTCCCGTGCGAATGTGCTCGTCAACGAGCGCGTTGAGAACGGCGGCTTTGCGTTCGTCCATGCCGTCAGAGTAGCAGCCACTTAGCAGTCAGCTAGCAAGACTGCTAAGTGGAATGCGACAGCCGCCCGGATCCCGGAAGGAGGCTTCAAGCTCCGAATCTGCCGCTTCCGGTGGACCCTACGCGGCCGGAGGTGGGTCGAGGCCCAAGACCACCCGCGCCACGGCGTCGGTGAACAGCGGATCTGTGGCGACAATCCTCTCCTCGGTCACCTCAAGCTTGCCGGCCATGATGAGCGCCTGAGCTTCGAGATCCTCGAGCAGGACGGGGCCGACCGATCCCGCCGCAACACCAGAACGCAGCCGCACGCCAAGAAACACCCGTTCCAGCTCGGCATCCCATTCAGTGACCTCTTCGGCCCCGGCCTCAGGACGGCTCCCAGCCTCCACCCTGTCTAAGTAGGCATCAAGCCGCCGAACATTCCGGCGACGGACGCCGGTCCGGTGGCCGTGGGCACCAAGGCCGAACGCCAGGTAGTCGCCCTGTGCCCAGGTATTGAGGTTGTAGATCACCTCGTGTCCAGGTCGGGTGTAGTTAGAGACCTCGTAGTGCTCAAAGCCGGCACCGGTCAGCAGTTCCCGGGCCAGGTCGTACTTCTCGGCCTGGTCGTCGGCGTCGGGACCATCGCCGCCGGCATGCACCAGGCGAGATAGCTCGGTCCCTCGCTCGACGGTGAGGGCGTAGGTGGAGACGTGGTCTGGCTGCCGGCCAATCGCGGTCTCGAGGGTTGACCGCCACGAC
>JAOTYB010000158.1 GCA_029862065.1 Acidimicrobiia bacterium
ACGCTCGTGTTCGGCATCGTGGTGGTTGACGCCCGCGTTCCTCACCTGGCCCGCGAGGTGAATTTCAAGAGCCGGCTGCCACACTCCACCCGGTCACTCACCATCACCGACAACTGCATCACGTCGGCCAGCGGGATCGAGCTGGTGGTCGATGCCATCCGGGCGGGGCGAGCCGAGGTCGGTATCGCCGGTGGAGTCGAATCGATGTCCAACCCCTCTGTCCTCATGTCGAAGAAGGCCAGCGCAGTTTTCCTCAAGGCCGCAGCCGCCCGTTCGCTCGGCGATCGCCTGAAGATCTTCTCCAAGCTGCGACCCAGGGACCTCATCCCGCAGGCCCCGGGAGTAGCGGAGCCCTCGACCGGCCTTTCGATGGGGGAGCACACCGAACTGATGGTGAAAGAATGGAAGATCTCCCGTGAGGAGCAGGACGAGATTGCCTATCGCAGCCATATGAACGCGGCGGCCGCTACCGAAGACGGCCGGCTGCCCGGTGAGATCGTTCCGCTCGACGGCATCGCCACCGACACGATGATCCGCCCCGACACGTCGATGGAGAAGCTGGCGAAGTTGCGGCCGGTATTCGATCCGACTCCGGCCGGCACCCTCACGGCCGGGAACTCCAGCCCGCTGACCGATGGCGCGGCGGTGGTGATGCTGATGTCCGAGGATCGGGCCAAAGCCGAAGGGCTCGAGCCGTTGGCATTCGTGCGCGACGTGGAGTTCGTTGGCATCGACCCGGCTGATGGGCTGCTCATGGGTCCGGGCGTGGCGGTTCCCCGTCTCTTGCGCCGCAACGGGCTCGACCTTGACGACGTGGACATCATCGAGATGCATGAAGCGTTTGGTGGCCAGGTGGCCAGCAACCTGGCGGCCTGGGAACAGGGCTGGCAGGAACCACCGATCGGCAAAGTCAACCGGGCCAAGCTCAATCCGCTTGGTAGCTCGATCGCGGTGGGCCACCCGTTCGCCGCCACCGGTGCCCGGATCGTGACCACGTTGGCCAATGAGATGGCGCGGCGCGGCTCCCGCTATGGCCTGGTCAGCATCTGTGGCGC
Source organism: Acidimicrobiia bacterium (assembly GCA_029862065.1). GTDB lineage: Bacteria > Actinomycetota > Acidimicrobiia > Spongiisociales > SHLN01 > SHLN01. The sequence continues at coordinate 1,056 of JAOTYB010000158.1, forward strand.
CGGCGCGACGGCCGCCGCGCTGATCCTCGAGCGATAGGCGGACGATCCTACGTCTTGGCTGCGGCCTTCACGGGGTGGAGGCCTTGACGAGACACGACAGACGTGTGGCCATCCTCCCATGACACCTCAACCGACTCGGGATGGACTGCCACCACGGTGCCGCGGCGGGGGACTTGCCCGACCCGCTGGGTGATGGCTTCGACCCGCATGCCGATCTTGAACATGGCTCTCCTTTCCGAACCCATAGTGGAGGGGCCGGACCGAAGTTGCTAGGGGAGAAATCCCCTGGTCGAAGGCCTCAGTTGAGAGCGTTGGCCAGTTCCCGCCGGTAGGTAAGCGACAAGGGATGGTCGGGGCCGAGGACCTCAAACACGTCGACCATGGCGCTCCGGGCCTCCTTCAGTCGCTCGTTTTTCTTCCGGGCGACCGCCAGGAAGTGGTCGAGGGCCGGTTCGAACTCGGCGGTCGCGGCCAGCGCCCGCCCCAACTCGAGGCGAGCTTCATCGTCGTCCGGGCTCGCTTCAACAGCCGCGCTGAGAGCGGGGATATCAGCACCATCAGTTCCCGTTAGACGAGCGGTCGCCCGCAGCTTCTCAACGTCGCTGGTGGGGGAGAGGGGAGCCAGCACATCGAGGGCGCGCGGGTTGTCGCCCTGAGAGAGGTACAGAGAAGCCAGGGCGGTGCCGGCCTCTTCGTGATCCATTTGCTGGGCCAGGACGCCGCGCAGCAGCTCTTCGGCGCGGTCCTCATCTCCGTCGAGCATGGCAGTGCGCGCCTCGTCGACGATGAGATCAAGCTGAGAGGGGACTACTCCGTCGAGCCACGCCCGGACCTGAGCCTCAGGCAGAGCTCCGGTGAACTGGTCGACGGGCTGGCCGCCCTTGAATGCCATGACGTAGGGGATTCCCTGGACGCCGAACTGCTGGGCCAAGGCCTGGTTGGCATCGACGTCTACCTTCACCAGCTCGAAGCCGCCCTCGTACTCCGAGGCCAAGCGCTCCAGGACGGGCCCCAGGGTTTTACACGGCCCACACCACTCCGCCCAGAAGTCGACCACCACCGGAACATCGTGGCTCCGGCGGACAACGGTCTCCACGAACTCGGCGGCGTTGGCCTCTTTTACGTATTCACTCGGCATTGTTCTCACCTCACGGGTAAGTAAGCCTATTTCGTCCCGGGGCATTCCGTTCCAACCCGGCCCGGGTGCTACCGTCACGGTATGAGCACCCACCCCTTTGGCTCGGTTCTCACCGCCATGATCACACCGTTCGATTCGAGCGGTCAGGTCGACTACCAAGCGGCCTGGGACCTCTGCCGGCACCTGGTTTCGTCCGGCAGCGACGGTGTCGTGGTGTGTGGCACCACCGGCGAGTCGCCAACTCTGACGAACGAAGAGAAGCTCGGGATGTTCCGCACCGCGGTTGAGGCCGTTGGCGATCGAGCCGTGGTTATCGCCGGTACCGGCACCTACAACACCGCCGAGTCGGTCGAAATGACCCGCCAGGCTCAGGAACTCGGGTGTGATGCCGTGATGGCAGTCACCCCCTATTACAACAAGCCCCCCCAGGAGGGCCTGTATCGCCACTTCACCGCGGTCGCCGATGCCTCAGACCTTCCCGTACTTGTGTATAACATCCCGGGCCGCACCAGTCGTCTGATAGAGGTCGAGACGCTCGTCCGCCTGAGTCACCACGAGCGGATCGTGGCGACCAAGGACGCAGTCGAAGACCTCGAGTTCACTCGTCGGACCCTCGAAGGGGTTTCTGAATCATTCGCCGTCTACTCGGGCCAGGATTCCTTCACCCTGGCCCTCATGGAGCTGGGCGCAGTCGGAATCGTGTCGGTTGCCTCTCACCTCGTGGGGGACCAGATCCAGGAGATGACTGCATTGGCGCGCGACAAGGAGTACGCCGAGGCCCGGGTCATTCACGACCGGCTTATGCCGGTGTTCGAAGCACTATTCCTCGAACCGAATCCGATGCCACTCAAGGCGGCGATGACGGAACTCTGGCGCCCGGTCGGCGACCCTCGCCTTCCGCTCATCCCACCCACCCCGGAGACGGTTGCGACGTTGCTGGCTGCGCTGGACGGTGCCCAAACCGCATGAGCGTTCGCGTGACATTCCTGGGCGGGCTGGGAGAGATCGGCCGCAACTGCGCAGCCATCGAGATCGACGGCAAGATCGCTCTCATCGACTGCGGCTTGATGTTCCCCGAGGAGCACATGCTGGGTGTCGATCTGGTCTTGCCCGACTTCAGCTGGCTGGTTGACCGCCGTGAGGATGTCGCATGCGTCATCCTCACCCACGGTCACGAAGACCACGTCGGCGCATTGTCGTATTTCCTCACCGAGATCAATGTCCCCGTGTACGGGACGAAGCTCGCCGTTGATCTGGCCGCCAGCCGGGTTGAGGAGAACGAGATCAAGGCCACCTTCCGGGCGCTTGGAGACAACGAGTGGGCGGAGCACGGGCCGTTCAAGTTCAAGCTGGTTCCGGTGTCGCACTCCATTCCACAAGGAGCCGGGGTGGCGATGCAGACGCCCGAGGGTCTCGTCGTCCATTCGGGCGACTTCAAGCTAGACCCGACCCCGGTAGACGGCCGTCCCACCGACCTGCCGACCTTCGCCGAGCTCGGCCGCGAGGGCGTGCGGTTGTTGCTCTCCGACAGCACCAATGCGGAGCGGCCCGGCTTCGTGCCCTCCGAGTCATCGCTCGGCCACAGTCTGTACGAAATCATTGCCGAGTCGCGGGGGAGAGTGATTGCCGCTTGCTTCGCCAGCCACCTCCACCGGGTTCAGCAGATCGTCGATGCGGCGCTTGACTCGGGCCGCAAGATCGCCTTCCTTGGCCGCTCCATGGTGCGCAACGTCGATATCGCCTCGGAGATGGGGGTGCTGAACGTTCCGAAGGACAGAGTGATCAAGATCGACGCGGTTGGCGATATGGACCCCTCCGACGTGTGCGTCATCTCTACTGGCAGCCAGGGTGAGCCGTTTGCTGCGTTGTCGCTCATGGCGGCCGGAGAGCACCGGGCGGTCAAGCTGGCCAAGGGGGACACGGTGCTGATTTCCGCCACTCCCATTCCCGGTAATGAGAAATCGGTTTCCCGGGTGATTAACGGCCTGACCCGCCGGGGAGCCAAGGTGTTTCACGGGCGCAATGCCAACGTGCATGTGTCGGGGCACGGAAGCCGCGACGAGCTGCTCACCTTCCTCAATGTCATCCGCCCCCAGGCCTTCGTCCCCGTGCACGGCGAGTACCGGCACCTGGCCGCTCATGCCGAGCTGGCAACAACGATGGGCGTACGGGATGTCAACGTGTTGGAGGATGGCGACGCCATCGTGCTCGATGGCGACAAGACCACCGTGGAACGCCGGGCCGTTCCGGCCGGTTACGTCTATCTCGATGGCACAGGGGTCGGCGACGTCCGCCAGGCGATTCGAGATCGCCAACACCTCGCAGACGACGGAGTCATCGTGGTGACGGTTGGCGTCGACATGCGGACCGGGGAGTTCGTTCACGGGCCCGACCTGGACAGCCACGGCTTCATGGATACACCCGACGAGATCCTCAAGACGGCTGCAAGAGAGATCGTCGAAATGGTCGGAACCGGCAAGACCGACTCCGACACCTGCCGCCGCAAGATTGTCCAAGCCGTCCGAACCGTCACCCGCCGCGAGCCAGC
>JAOTYB010000027.1 GCA_029862065.1 Acidimicrobiia bacterium
TGCGACACCGGCCACTGCGGAGCCTGCAGCGTCAGCTACGAGGGCAAGGTCATCAAGAGCTGCATGATGTTGGCGGTTCAGGCCGACGGCGCCGCCATCGACACCGTGGAGTCCCTCGCCGGCGAGTCGGGCGATCTGGATGAGCTGCAGGAATCGTTCCGCGAGCATCACGGGCTGCAATGCGGGTATTGCACATCCGGCGTGCTGATGAGTGCGAAGTTTCTCCTGGAGCGCAACCCGAACCCGTCGGCCGACGAGATACGCGAAGCACTCCACGGAAACCTGTGCCGCTGCACCGGATACATGAACATCGTCAAGGCCATCTCGGCCGCCGCCCATGGTGATTCGGGCCTGGCACTGGTCGAGCGCCTGAACAGAGAACACGCCAAGGAGGTGAGCGCATGACCGCCCCGACCACCGAGAAGGTAACCGCCGCAACCTGGACGGGACAGAGCCTGCCCCGCAAGGAGGACGAACGCCTCTTGAAGGCCCAGGGTGCCTTCGTCGACGACGAGGGGATGCACCGGCAGGGCTATGCCCAGTTCGTTCGCTCCCCCTACGGCCATGCCCGCATTGTGAGCATCGACGTGTCCAAGGCCGAAGCTCTGCCGGGTGTCATCACCACCCTCACCGGAGACGAGGTCAAGGCAATGACCGAGCCTCTCTTCCAGTTCGCGCCGAAAGAAGACGGGGCCCAGATGAACGAGTATCTGCTCGCCGTCGACGTGGCCCGCTACCAGGGCGACGCGGTCGCGCTCGTCATGGCCGAGACCCGCGAGATCGCCCGCGACGCGGCCGACCTCATCGAGGTCGATTACGACCCGCTGCCGGTGAACATCGATGGCATCAAGGCGGCCGACCCGGACAGCTATGTCCTGCACGAGTCGCTCGGCGACAACATCGCCTGGCAGGGCTTGTTCGATTGGGGTGACATCGACTGGGCATTGGAGAACGCCGACCATGTCATCAAGATCGACAAGCTCCATTTCCACCGCTACTCCTCGACGCCCATCGAGTGCAACGCAGTGCTGGTGAACTGGGACCCTGGTACCGACATGATCCGGGTTGTTTCGAACAATCAGTTCCCGATGTTTGGGGCGCTGGTGATTGGCCCGTCGATGGGAGTTGGCATCGACCAGTTCGACTTCGTCTCCCAAGACATCGGCGGCGGGTTCGGCATCAAGATCAACTCGTACATCTCGATCGGCGCTCTCGCCCTTCTGTCGCGCAAAGCCAACCGGCCGGTGAAGTGGACGGAGACCCGCACCGAGCATCATCAGTCCGGAGGGCACGGCAACGAGCGAACCTTCCTCGACATCGAGGTTCCGGTGATGGCCGATGGCACCATGCTCGGCTTCAAAATGCGAGCATTCGACGACGCCGGCGCCTACCTGCACTACGAGCCGCTCGGAGCGGTGATTTGGTCCCAGGTGGTGCCCGGCCCCTACAAGTTCAAGCACGTCCAGGTGGATTACACCGAGACGCTCACCAACAAGTGCCCGGCAGTGCCGAATCGTGGCTACTCGCGTATGCAGCACATCTGGTTTGTTGAACGGGTGGTCGACCTGGTCGCCCAGGAGCTGGGCCTCGATCCGGTCGAGGTCCGCAGGATGAACTATGTGCAGCCTGAGGACTACCCGTACACAACGCCAAACGGCTGCGTGTACGACTCGGGGAACCTGCCGGCCGCCCTCGATCGCGTGCTGGAGATGATCGACTACGAGGGGGTCAAGAAGCTCCAGGCCGAGACTGCCGGGAGCGGAAAGCGCATCGGGATCGGCATCGGCACCACCCTCGACTCCGGAACCAACAACTTCGGTCAGTCGAGGATCCTCAACCCGGAGCTTCCGTTCTCGGGTAACGGCGAAGCCTGCACCGCCCTTCTCGATCTGTACGGCGAGGTCATGCTCAAGCTGGGCACCAGCCCCCAGGGACAGGGTCACGAGACGACTGCGTCTCAGGTGGCAGCCGACATTCTCGGGATGAGTCCGGAGAACATCCGGGTCTGGGCCGGCTTCGACAAGTCGCATAGCGCCTATATCGGGTTCTCGGGCACCTACGCCAGCCAGTTCGCGGTCACGGGAATCAATGCGGTCATCGGGGCCGTCGAGAAGCTCAAAGCCGAGATCATCGAGGTGGCGGCTCACGCCTTCGGCGTCGAGCAGGACATGGTGGAGCTCGAGAACGGCGAGGCCCGCATCATTGGGAACCCGGAGGCGGCGATTCCGTTCATCGGTATTGCCAACATGGTGCTGGCCAACAACGCCACGCTCCCCCACGAGATGGCCGAGCGTGTCTCGCTCGTGTGCCGGCATGTCTATGTGCCGCCGTTCGAGATACCCGATACGGAGAAGAAGTACGGGAATCTCACGCTCACCTACTCGACCCAAACCCATGCAGCTGTTATCGAAGTGGACGAGGAGACCGGCAAGGTCCGGATCCTCGACTACGCGGTGGTCGACGACTGCGGGACCCGAATCAACCCGATGGTGGTTGAAGGCCAGGTCCACGGGGCGACCGCCCACGGCATTGGAGCTGCACTGCAAGAGTCGTTCGATTACGACGAGGACGGGCAGTTGTTGACCAGCAACTTCCTGTTCTATCACGCGGCCTCGGCCACTGATGTCCCGTACATCAAGACCGACCACATCGAATCCCCTTCGCCCTTCAGCGGAACGGGGGCCAAAGGGATGGGAGAGGGTGGTGGGGCGCCCGTCCACACCATCTCGGCGGCCATCCAGAATGCGCTCGGGCCGGACAAGGCGATCGTCGACGACTCGTACAACCCACCCGAGCGGCTGTGGCGAATGCTCAATTGGGACGGCCCGGCCGAAGAACGGGGCGTGGCCGTGGTATCCAAGAACGGAAGCTGATACCCGATGCCATCGGCAGATTTCGAGCGATCTCTGACGGTGAGCCGCTCTCCGGCGGAATGCTGGGGAGCCCTCACCGACGTGGGCACGGTCGCCGGCTGGGTCACGGTGGTTGGCGAAGTCGAGGAACTCAACCACCTCGAGAGCTACACAGCCGTGCTGGAGGACCAGTTCGGGCCGTTCAAATTGAGGGCCGACCTCGACATCGGTGTCACCGATCTGACCGAAGGCTCGGTGATCTCTTTCCGGGCGAAAGGTGAGGACCGGGCGGTCTCTACCAGCATCGTCGTCGACGGCACCCTGGCGTTGCAGCCTGAGGGCTCCGGCACGATGATTCACGTGAAAGGCCGCTGGAACGTCATCGGGACAGTCGCCACGATGGGCTCGGGGACGATTCGCAAGAAGGCCGACACGATCATGGAGGAGTTCTTTACCGCCGCCGAGGCCGAGCTCAACCAATAGACCGTCCGGCCGCCCGGACAGGTGGCCGAGTGAGGAGCCAGCCGTGAGCACGTTGACCCTGGAGGGCAAAGTGGCCATCGTTACCGGGGGAGCCACCCTCCTGGCAGCACGGGTAGTCGAGGCCCTCCATGAGGCGGGGGCCCGGGTGGTGTCGGCGGATCTCAACGAGGCAGCAGGGCGGGCGAGCGTCTCCCAGCTGGGAGACGGTGTTCACTTCTTCCCGGCCGATGTCACCGATGATGCCCAGCTCGATGGCCTCGTGCAGTATTGCCTCGACACCTTTGGTCGGATCGACGTGCTCGTCAATGCCGCCGCCACCTACCTCGACCATGGCCTTGAGACCAACCGGGCCGACTGGCTAACCGCCCTCAATGTGAACCTCGTATCGGGAGCCCTTCTCACCGCCCGGGTCGCTCCCCATATGGCGGCGGTGGGAGGCGGGTCCATCATCAACTTCGCCTCGACCTCGGGCAAACGAGCCACGCTTCGCACGTTCGTGTACAGCGCCACCAAGGCCGGCATTCTCGGGATCACCCGCAATGAGGCAGTAGCCCTCGCCGAGCAGCGGATCCGGGTCAACTCGGTGTCTCCGGCCTGGACCTGGAGCAATCCGGTCATCGCCATGTCGGGCGACGACCGGGCCCGGGCCGACGAGTTCGCCGGCGACTTTCATCTGCCCGGCCGCATCGCCGATCCGGAGGAGGTCGCCAGGGTGGTTGTGTTTCTCGCCTCGGACTGGTCCTCCTTCATCACCGGTGAGGACATCGCCGTTGACGGCGGCTACACCGCGATGGGCCCGACCGGGCTCAGCCGGGCCCAGCTCACTCCCGAATCTCCGGAGGACTCGCATGGCTGAAACCTACGAATTCGTCGTCGTCGGCAGCGGTATGAACTCCCTCGTGTGCGCCGCCGTGCTGGCCAAGGGCGGCAAGCGAGTGGTGGTGTTGGAGCGCAACGATCGGATCGGAGGATGTATCCGCTCCGAAGAGCTTTTCCCGGGATATACCCACGACATCCTGTCCACCTCATACCCGTTGTTCACTACCGGTCCCGGATACGAAGCCCTCGGTGCCGATTTGCACGCTGCCGGGCTCGAGTTCGCCAATACTGATTATCCGACGGCGGTGCTGACCGAGGATGGGCACTCCCTGATAATGTCGACCGACGGGGAGGAGACCGGGAGGCGATTCGACGCCGTCCACCGCGGGGACGGCGCAGCTTTCGGATCGGCCATCGGGAGTTTCTTCGAAGCCAACGCCGAGCTCACCTTCGGCTTGCTGGGGAACGAGCTGTACAGCCGCTCGGCCACCAAGCTCCTCTTCAAGGAAACCCGCAAGCGCAAGCTGCGCGGCACGTTCGAGTTCTTCGGAGAATCCCTCGAGTCGTGCCGGACATGGGTTGAGCGGGACTTCGAAAGCGACCTGGTGAAGGGCATAGTCGCTCCCTGGGTGTTGCACGCCGGCTTGGGGCCCGACGACACCTACTCGGGGCTCATGGGCAAGGTCATCATGGGTGCTATCGGCATGGCCGGGATGCCGGTGGTGGTCGGCGGCAGCCAGAAGATCATCGATGCCTTCCGCACCGTCATTGAAGGCAACGGAGGCTCGCTCGTCACAGACGCCGACGTTGCCCGGGTAACCGTCTCCGGTGGCAAAGCGTCCGGGGTGGTCACCACCGACGGGACCACCTATCTGGCGAGCGAAGCCGTCATCGCCAACGTGACCCCCACCCAGCTCTATGGACGGCTGATCGAAGCCCCACCCCCTGATATCGCGGCCAAGGCGGCGGCCTACCGCTACGGGCGGGCCGACATGCAGGTGCACTACGCACTGAGTGCCCCACCCGAATGGCCCGACCCCGATCTGGCCAAGGTTGCCTACGTGCACTTGACGGCCGGGCTCGACGGGGTCTCCAAGGCAGTCAACGAAGCCGAGCGAGGGCTGCTGCCCGAGTCGGGGACAATTGTGGTGGGTCAACCGGTGGCCCTCGATTCTTCCCGGGCACCGGAGGGGGGCTGGATCTTCTGGGTGCAGCTGCAGGAACTGCCGTCGGTCATCAAGGGTGACGCCGCCGGCGAGATCGCCGCCCCAGCCGACGGCCGGTGGAACAACGAGGTCAAAGAGGCCTACCTCGACCGGATTGAACGGCGCCTGGCCGCGCTCATTCCCAACTTCCGGTCGAGCATCGTGGGGCGGGCCGCCTACTCGCCCGCCGAGCTGGAGGGGATGAATATGAACCTGGTCGGGGGTGACCCTTACTCGGGAGCCTGCAGCATCGATCAGTTTCTCCTATGGAGACCCTTCCCGGGTGCCCGCAACCACGAGACCCCGATCAAGCGCCTGTTCCACATTGGAGCATCCACCCATCCCGGGCCCGGCTTAGGCGGCAACTCCGGCTTCATGGTGGCCTCGAAGTTCGTGTAAGGAGACCAGAAAGGCTCAGCGACATGACGACACTCGGCATTCTCTTGGAGGGCCTGCCCGCCAACCTGACCGTCACCTATGCCCAGCAGGCCGAAGCAGCTGGATTCGGCCGCCTATGGCTCCCGGAGATCATTTTCACCGACGCAATCGTGCCCGCCACGGCAGCAGCCTTAGCGACCGAGCAGATCGAGATCGGATTTGGCGTTGTCGGCATTTGGTCACGATCCCCGGTGACGATGGCTCTTGAGACGGCGACCTTGCATGCGGTATCGAATGAGCGTCTGGTCATCGGCTTAGGCACTCAGGCACGGGGGTACGTGAACAACTGGCACGACCGCACGTACGAACGGCCCGTTCGGGCAATGAGAGAGTTCATCACAATTCTGAAAGGAATCCTCTCGGGAGAGGCCACCACTTTCCAGGGAGAGATCTTCCGCATCCAGCAGTTCCAACTGATGGCGATGCCTCCTGAAAAGAGGGCCCCGATCCACATGGCGGCCATAGGTCCCCAAATGATTCAATTGGCCGGCGAGATCGCCGACGGCTTGCTCGGATATGCCTACTCGGTCGAGTACTTGCGCGACGTCGTGCTGCCCAACCTTGCCATCGGCGCCGAACGCAGTGGTCGATCGCTCGATAACTTCGACATCGGAGTGGGCCTTCCGGCCATCGTTGGGAGCGATCACGCCTACGAGCAGATCACGGGCCAGGTCGTCATGTTTGCCACCGCCGTCGATTCATCCCCGGCCTATGCCGCCAGCTTTGAAGCCGCTGGTTTCGGTCCCCAGGCGCAAGAGATCAGGGATCGAGTCGCGGCCGGTGACGTGACCGGCGCGCTCGACACGGTGACCCACGAAATGGCCGATGCCCTAACGATTGCCGGCACCGGAGACCATGCCCGCGAACGGATAGACCAGTACTTCAAAGCAGGAGCCACGAGCGTGGTTCTCAATCCCTCAGCACCCGGCGCCTTCTATCCGCTATATGAAGGCCACTTTCCTGCCGACACTGCCTTCCCCGAATTCGACTTCCCCGGCTACCTGGGTGTGATCGAAGGGACGATCTCAGCGATGGAAACGATGCCCTAAGCGGGCGCCCGGGGACTCAGCGGTCAGGGCTGAACGATCCTGTCCGCACTGTGTCGAGAGAGGCCACGGGCGTAGCGGGTCATGATCTCGGTCATCATCTCAGGCGAGCGGTCGACACCGAAGACCTCCTGTGGGAAGTCGAGTGGCTCCTGGATCGCCCAGATCTCATCGTGGCGACCCGGAGGGAGGATCGAGGCAGGATCCCCGACCGCCACCCAGCCGATCGGCACCACCGCCTCGTCGGGAAGAACCGTTTTCAGATGGACGACGCCGTTGACCCGCACTTCCGCCCGGCGCCCCACCTGTGCGCCGTTGAACACTGCTGTCCCGGTGGCCAAAAAGGCCTCATCGCCGACCGTACAGCCACTGAGGTAGGCGTGGGGGCCGACCAGCACCCGATCGCCAACGATAAGGGAGTACTTGGAGGTACCGCGTAGCACCGCGTTCTCCATGATTACGCAGCCGCTACCAACGCGAACGGGTCCTCCATCGGCGGAGATAACCGCACCGAACAACACCCGTGCGTCAGGACCGATCTCAACATCACCGGCGACGGTGGCGTTGGGGGCTACCCAGGCCGACTCATGGATCCGAGGTGACTTGCCGGCGTGTTCGATCAACATCAGGAAGGTGTTCGCTCGCTTCCATCGAAGGCAACGATCGGAACAGAGGAAAGCTGTTCACCTCCGCCGGGCGTGACCCGGAAGGTCTCCTGCATGTAGAGGCAATTCTCCTCGTCGGTGGTGACCACGTGCGGGTGAATGGAGATGATCATGTTCTCCTCAAGCACAGTCTCGACTCCTTCACCGATGCGAGGGTGGGCCACCATGATCATGTCAATCGAGTGACCGGTGACGTGGCCGGCCTTGACGTCCAGGCCGTCAAAGGCACCGAAGACCTGCATGTGCACATCGTGCGCCGTGTTGCCGGCCCGCAATGAGGTACGGGCCCGCTCGAAGCACTCCTGGTAGGCGTCCATGATTTCTTGGGTCCTGGGACTGAGGCCGGCTTGGGAAATCGGTCGGGCAAATTCGGCCCAGTAGCCGGTCGGTCCGGCTATCTCCACCGAGTACAACAACAGATCGGTCGGTTCGACGGGTCGGATCGGGTCCGGGTGCTTGAACTCCGGCCCGGCATTGCCGTCATGACCCGACAGAACCATGTTCTGGGTTGTGCGAGTGGTGCCGCTACGGACGAACAGCTCTTCGGCCGGGGCGAGGATGGCCGCTTCGGTCTTGCCGGGCTCGTAGGCCTCGAGAACCTTCCAAAACCCCCGCTCGTTGAGATCGAAGCTATGGCGCACCAGCCCCAGTTCCTCCTCGCTCTTGACGGCCCTCAGCAGATCGAATTCGACATCGAAGTCGATGATCTCGAGCTCGCCGCCGGTGAGCGCCACATAATCCCGCACCGGCATCGCGAAGTTGAGGCCGTAGACGGCCAGCCGGCCCCAGCCGCGCTGCTCGGCGAGTTGGCGCATCCATGCTCCCGGGGTGTCGGCGAACACCTGCTCGTCGATCCACGACTCGCCATGTTGACCCACCCAGCGGGCCTCGGCGGGAAACACGGTTATCGGATCGCCTTGGACCGGTATGAGGCCATAGGCATAGCGGTGGACCATCCGGAAGCCGGATATCCAGCGGATCCCGCCTTCGAAGCCCGTGTACTCGGTACCCGCCACGACCAGTGCGTCAATTCCCTGTTCCGCCAGCGCCTCCCGGATCCGGGCATGCCGCCGGTCGATTTCCTTCTGGCTAACGGTTGGTGCCGGGGTTACAGCTTCCATGAAGCCTCCAATCCTTTCACGAGCGACCAGGCCGCCCGATTGAGCGGGGTATCGATCCCGGTCTCCTCACCGAATCGAACGATGCCGCCGTTTAGCTGGTCGACCTCCGTCAACCGGCCGGCCAGCACATCCTGGAGCATGCTCGGCTTGTGGTCGAGCGCAGGCACGATGCTCTCCTCGAGGAAGATGGCGGGGTCCTTTTCCATTTCGATCCCGAGGGCGGTGGCCACCGCTTTGCCTTCTGCGATAACTCCGTCCATCACCCACCGCACCTGCTCGTTTTGGGCCGCCCTTCCGTGGGGCAGCTGGGTGAGCGAACACAAGGCGTTGCTGGCGGCGTTGAAGATGAGCTTGGTCCATTGGGCTCCCCGGGCATCCTCGAGGCCGAGGGTTTCCATGCCGCTCCGGGTGAGCGCCTCGGCCAGCGCCTCGACCTGCTCCATCGTCGCCGGCTTCGGCTCGAACGGCCCGATCCAGGTACTGCCCGCCGTGTCCCATTGCACGACACCCGGCTCGATGAGCTTCCCGGCGGGAAAGGTGGTGCCCCGGATCACCGCCGGAACGAACTCGGCAATAATCTCCTCGTTGCCAATTCCGTTCTGCACCGAACACACCGCTCCCCCGGCGAAGGCCGCACCCGTGGCCTCCATAGCGCCCCGGGTGTGCATGCCTTTGGTAGCGACAATTCCGAAGTCCAGCTGGGGCAGTGCGGTGGGATCAGTTGTGGCGACCGGATGGGTGTGGATTTCTCCCACGCCGGTCAGCCGTAACCCGTTGGCGTTTATCGCATCAACATGGGCCTGCGATACGTCATATATCCAGGTCTCGACATCATCGAGCTGCCCCAGGTGAGCGGCAAACAAACTCCCAACGGCCCCCGAACCAACAATTCCGACCTTCATGCGAGCCTCCTCATTCGTCGTATGACCGGTCGCGGGCCTTGACGAGACGGTAAAGGCCCTCCGACAGCGGTGCCGCAACGCCCAGCCGATGAGCCTCGCGTACCAGGGAGCCGAGGATGAAGTCGATTTCGGTGCGGCGACCGGCCCGGACATCGGCCAGCATCGACGGAACGTGCGCGTACTCGTCGTCGTGGGTTGAGCCCTGCTGCACCGCCCGACTGTTCATCTCCCACGGATCTTCGAACAACTCGACACCGGCCGCGGCCGCGACCCGTTTTCCTTCCTCGATGAGGTCGAACATGAGATGCCCGAGATCGGAGTCCCGATCCCGTCGAGCAAACAACTGGACATGGGGAAGGTCGGTGAGGGCCGAAACCGGGTTGACCGAGGCGTTGAAGATGAGCTTCGACCATTGGGCCGGTCGAAGGTCGGGCAACACCTCCACCTTCAACCCGACCGACTCGAAGAGAGCGCCGATCTCCTTGACCGTCTCGAAACTGGTCCCCGAGGCGTGGAAGGGGCCCATCCACGTGGCGGTGTCCAGCTCGTAGTGCACATGAGAATCTGATTCCTTGGTGCCGCTCATGAAGGTGACGCTCGACACGATCGGCCAGGAGCCGTGAGCGGCCACAACGTCCTCGGTGCCGAGGCCGTTCTGGATCGTCATGACGATGGCGTCCGGATACCTCCCGGAGATCGCCGCGGCCGCTTCTTCCACCTGCATGGCCTTGGTGGCGATGATGATCAGTTCCGGCACGGGGAGCTCATCGGGATCGGTGGCCGCCGTCACCCGGGAGGTGAAGTCCGACTTGCCCGAAACTCGCAGGCCATTGGCGTTCAGCTCGGCGGCATGTTCAGGCCGACGCACGAGAACAGAGACTTCTGCCACCTGGCCGAGATGACCGGCACACAGGCTGCCGATGGAGCCTGCCCCTATGACGCATGCCCGGTCGAAACTCACTCGTGCGCCACTAACGGAAGTCCTCGGGTGCCGAGCACAGCTTCTCGGCACCATCGGCGGTGATCAGGAAGTTGTCTTCGAGGCGCAGGCCGCCGCCTCCCTCCCAGTACAGGCCGGGCTCCACCGCCAGCACCATCCCCGGCTCCATCAGCTGATCGCTCAACGGATGGGCCCACGGCGGCTCGTGGGCGCGGCTGCCGACACCGTGGCACACGTAGTGCGATGGCTGGTCTGGGTAGCCCCCCTCAGTGATACGGGCCCGGATGAAGGAGTCGAGGTCGGCCAGCGCCGCCCCCGGCCCCACGTGATCGCGGACTGCCTCGTCCCACACGCTGAGCAAGAGCTCTAGCAGGACGTTGTATTCGGGCGAGAGCGTCCCCGGGCAGGCGTTCTTGGTGAGATCGTTCCAGTAGCCGTCGGTGACGGTCCAGATCTCCATCAACGTTGGAGTATCGGCTTGCACGAGTGAGTTCTTGGTGGCCGTGAAGGTCTGGATGCTGTCACCGGACCACACCAGGGTGAACGCCCGGGCCATCTCGATTGAGTCCCGGTAGCCGATTCCGTGGCTGTGGATGTAGCCCTCGTACATGGCGCCGACTTCGGCGTCCTTCATGCCGACGGCGATATTGGCTCTCACATACTCGACTGCCTCGGCGGCCAGATCGTTTGTAATGCGGATGCGCTCGATCTCTTGATCCGTCTTGATCATCCGCAACCGGGTGAGCATGGGTGTGCAGTCCACCATGTCCTCGACGGCGGCTTCGAGGTCGTCGAAATAGCCCTTCCAATAGACGGTCGGCTCCCCGGTCATGCGCTCGGGGCCTTGCACGGCATTTGAAGTCTCTACTCCGACCCGCCGATCCAACCCCCGGTCGTGCAGGACGCCGATGGCCTTCTCGAGGGCTCGCAAGAAGGAAGGCCGGGCGTCGGCGGCATTGAACCCCTTGAAATAGACGATGTCCTCGGTCCAGGAGGTGCGCCGCACGTCGCGTTCCTGCGGCTCGACGGCCAGGAGGATCGGATCGCCCTCTCGGGGGAGAATGGCGATCTCCCAGGCTTTCATTGCCCAGTAGTTGGTGAGGTAGTGGACGTTGTCGGGGGCCCGCACAACGATGGCATCGAGGTCGTCTTCTTCCATCGCGCCGCGGACTCGCGCCAGCCGCACCTCATCTACCGGCCAGGCCATGGTCCCTCCTTACGACTCTGCTCGATCCTACCGACGCGCCTGGGGGGACACGGCGCCGGTAGGATCGAACGATCAAGAGGAGACGGCATGCTCAATGAAAGCCAGGTCTGGACCGGCACGATCAACACGGAAGCCGGCACTGCCATCGAAGGCGTCGATCGGGTCGGGCTCTACGACTCGACACTGCGCGATGGCGAACAGACGGTTGGGGTGAACCTGGGCCCGGAAGCCAAACTCCAGATCGCCAAAGCTCTGGCCGCCCTGGGAGTGGACCGCATCGAGGCAGGATTCCCCCGCGTGTCCGACGACGACGTCAAGTCCTATGAGCTCATCATGGAGGCCGACCTCGATGCCGAGATCTGGGGGTTCTCCCGGGCGGTCCCCGCCGATGTTGAGCAACTGCTCGAGTTGGGCGTGCGGGGCGCCGTGATTGAGTCGCCGGTCAGTGACGGAAAACTCGAGGCGTACGGCATGAGTCGCGAGAAGGTGCTGGATCGGATTGTGACGGCGGTGAAATGGGCCACCGAGAACGATGTGACGGTTTGCTACTTCGCCGTCGACAGCACCCGGGCGGACCTGGGGTTTCTGGCGGAGGTGTATCAGGCGGCGGTGGAAGCCGGCGCCAAGGAGCTGGCGGTGGTGGACACCCTCGGGATCGCTTCGTCCGAGGCGGCAGCATTCCTGGTCCGGAAAACCCGGGAGTGGGTGGGACCCGACATTCCCATCCACTGGCACGGTCATAACGACTTTGGGCTGGCCGTGGCAGGCTCGATCGCCGCGGTACGGGCCGGAGCCACCTGGGTGCAGGGAACCGTCAATGGCATGGGCGAACGAGCCGGCAACGCCAACCTCCCCGAGTTCGCGCTCGCCCTGGAAGCCCTGTACGGCGTGGCGACCAACATGCGCTTTGACAAGATCCAGGAAGTGGCCGAGCTCGTCCGGCGAGTATCGGGGT
Organism: Acidimicrobiia bacterium; assembly: GCA_029862065.1. GTDB lineage: Bacteria > Actinomycetota > Acidimicrobiia > Spongiisociales > SHLN01 > SHLN01. The sequence goes on from JAOTYB010000027.1 coordinate 12,634, forward strand.
ACGACCTCGAGCCCTACAAGCCACTGACCGGCCACAATCTGTTCGTACGGGAAAGCGGGGCGGTCGCCGCCCAGTTCCACGACCCTCAAGCGGTGGAGCCCTACAGCTCGGAGGTGGTCGGCGCTCCCCGGGGCATCGTTCTCGGCAAGAAGAGCGGCCTGGCCAGCATCGAGATCAAAGGCCGCGAGCTCGGGCTTGACATCCCGGAGGACCGCCGGGCCGACGTGCTGGCCGCCGTTAAGGATCTCAGCGTGTCGAAAGGTGGTCTGGTAAGCGATGAGGAATTCACAAACCTGACCGCCTCGATAGTGGGCTGATGATGGCAGTGCCGTTTCGCATCGGAGTCATGCAGCTGACGATGGAGCCGCTCGAAGAGATCATCGAGCACGCCCGGATCATGGATCAGCACGGCTTCGACACCATGTGGCTGGCCGAGGCCTACCCGTGGTGGCGCAAACACTCGATGGAAGCCCGCTCGGCCAGCGCCCTGTCGCCGGTGTTGGCTCGCGAGACCGAGCGGCTCGCCATTGGCTGGGGCATCATCTCCCCCTACACCCGCCACCCCCTGCAGATCGCCATGGAAGCCCGCGTGACCCAGGAGGCCGCCGGCCCCGGACGGTTCTACCTCGGCCTGGGGGCGTCGAAGATCTTCATGAAAGCTATCGGCGTTGGTGAGCGTTCGGCCGAGCGGCCACTCACCAACGTCAAAGAAGCCATCGGGGTCATCAAGTCGTATCTGGCCGGTGACAGCGTTGAGGTGGAGGGACGCGAGTTCACCGCCCGGGCACCAGCGCTGAAGCCCGATGCCGACGCCCCTCGCTGGGATGTGCCGATCTACATGGCCGGCACCGGGCCGAAGATGCAAGCGACGGCCGGGACCATCGCAGATGGTCTTCTCACGCCCAGCATCACGACGCCCGGATTCGTGCGGTACGCCAGAGAGAACCTGGCCAGGGCCGCCGAGGCGGCCGGCCGCGACGGTGATGACATCGACCTGGGATGCACCATCGTTGCCAGCATCGACCAGGACCATGACAAGGGCCGGGATGGCGCCCGGGAGATCGCCGGTATGTATCTCGCCAACAAGGTCCAGAACATCCAGGGGTCGGCCGACGTCCTGCTGGACAACGCAGGGCTGACCTTTGATGAGATCAAGCCCGTAGCCGACGCCATGGAATCGGGCGGCCGGCTGGCAGCCAAGGCGCAGGTGACTGATGAGATCCTCGACAAGTGCCGCCCCATTGCGGGAACGCCCGCCGAATGCGTGGAGCGCATTCAGGAGTACCGCGATGCCGGGTGCTCGCACATCATGCTCGAGCTGTGGGGGGAGGATCGGGCACGCCAGCTGGAGCTGTTCGGCACCGAGGTGCTCCCCCACTTCCGAGCATGATCTCAACCGAGGTTGCGAAAGCCATAAAGGGTGCGGTTGCCGAGGACCGTCTAGTCGAAACTGCCTCCGGCCTTGTGGCGATCCCCAGCTTCACCGGATCCGAACAGGCGTGCGCCGAATATCTGGGCGGGGTTCTGGCTGAGGCCGGCCTGGAAGTCACGCTCCAGCAGATCGAGAAAGGTCGTGCCAACGCCGTCGGTCGCCTTACGGGCTCGGGAGAAGGCCGCTCTCTGATGTTCAACGGCCATCTCGACACCTCCTACTCGGGGGACGAGCCGTGGCTGGTGGGTGCCGGCTACCAGCCCCACCCCGTCATACGCGGTGGCGCCATCCTCGGCCTGGGGATCATGAACATGAAAGGATCGGTGGCTTGCTACGTCGAGGCTGTGCGGGCACTGCGCGATGCCGGAGTCGAGCTAGCCGGCGACGTGATCGTGGCGGGCGTAGCCGGCGAGATAGAGAAAGCCGAATGGGGTGACTTCGTTGGAGCCGAGTACCGCGGCTACGGCGTCGGAACCCGCCACCTCGTTGCCCAGGGTGTTCGGGCCGACGCCTGCATCCTCGGCGAGCCGACGGAAGAGCGGGTGGTGCTCGGCCACTTCGGAACCATATGGGGCCGCATTTCCACCGCCGGCCCGTTCATGCACACCGCGTTTGTGCCCGGGAGGCTGGCCGAGAACTCGATCGTACGAATGAACGAGGTCATCGACGAGGTGTCTGCGTTCGTGCCGGTATGGGAAGAAAAGGCCGCCTATCAGGGTATGCCCGGGGCACTCAATATCGCCGCCGTCAACGGGGGATTCGCCTGGCGGGCCAGTCGCTCGCCGAATCGCACCGATCTGTTCATTGACATGCGTGTACCCCCGACCATGGAGTTGGCGGAAGCCGAGGGGACGTTCGCCGAACTGGTCGATTCGATCAGCAGCCGCCATCCCGAGGCCGGCATCACCTCGGAGGTGTACGTGTCGGTTCCCGGGGCCGAAATCGCCGAAACCGACCCGGTGATCGCTGCCATCGACACTGGTCACACCGCCGCCTTCGGGGAAGCCGCCGAGCGCGACTACGTCCGATGGGGGTCTGACGCCTCCACTCTCAGTCAACACGGGATCCCATCTGTCAACTACGGACCGATCTCGGGAGCTCTTCCCGGTCCAGAAGGTGAGAGCGTCCCCATTCGATCCCTCGTGGACATGGCCACCTCCTATGCTGTGGCGGCGGCCGACTATTGCGGAGTGAGGACCCCATGAAACTCGTGACCTACGCCGGCGCCGATGGTGTCGAGTATCCGGGAGTGATCCGGGGCGAGGATGTCGTCCGGCTGGATGCTCCCGACATGCGCAGTCTGTTCGAGCAGGGCGATGCCGGGCTCGAGATGGCCCGAGCCACCGAAGGGCCCGCCACTCCCCTGGCCGATGTCTCGCTCAAGGCGCCCATCATCCCGAAGAAGTTCTTCCACACCGCCGGGAACTTTCGGGAGCACGAAGAGGAGTCCAAGAACGTCAACTGGTCGCATGAGATCGCCCCCTGGATCGTTTTCTTCCAAAACGTCGACGCCATCATCGGGCCAGACGACCCCATCATCTATCCCGAGCATCTCACCCGTGAGCTCGACTATGAGCTCGAGCTCACCATCGTGATCAAGAAGGCAGGGAGCCACTTCACCGCCGAGGAGGCTGTGGACTACATCGGGGGCTACACCATCTTCAACGACATCACGGCCCGCGACATCCAGCGCGAGGAGATGAGATCGGGCGTGTTCTCGTTCTGCAAGGCCATCGACACGTTTTGTCCCGTTGGTCCCTGGATCGTCACGCCCGACGAGGTGGGAGACCCGCAGAATCTCGACATGCTGCTGCAAGTGAACGGTGAGGATCGCCAGGTGTCGAACACCCGCAACATGTGGGTGCCCATCCCTGAGATCGTCGCTCATTACTCAGCGCTCGGCTACTCCCCCGGCGACCTGATCTCGACGGGGACGGTGGCCGGTGTTGCCGCCTTCAGCGACGATCCCGAAGCCTGGTACCTCAAGCCGGGTGACGTCATTGACGCCGGCATCGAAAAGCTCGGCGTGTTGCGGAACCCAATCATCAGTTGGAAAGAGGGCCACGGTGAGGACCCGCCCGTCAGCAGCAGGACCTAGTCAACGGGGAGGCGGCGCATGAAGTTGAACATCGAACACATCACCTTCGATTGCCACGATGCTCCGCGCTTGGCAGCCTTCTGGTCGGCCGCCACTGGTCTCGAGATCGTCGATGAACCCGGCGCCTTCATGCGGCTCGCTCCCGGTCAGGGTGGGATCCGGTTCGCCTTCCAATCGGTCCCCGAAGACAAGGTTGCCAAGAACCGGATGCATATGGATATCAACTCCGACGACATGGCGGCGACCGTTGACGAACTGGTGGCTCTGGGCGCTTCGATCGTGGCCGCCCATTCCAGCCCGAACGCGACCTGGACGGTGATGCAGGACCCCGAAGGCAACGAGTTCTGCGTGAATTGAGCCGGCTCGGCGAGTAGCTTCGGAGCCATCGTCTCAAGGAGGATCTGGCAATGGAACGCCGAGTAATCAACCCCTGGACCTGGCAGGAGAATTTCGGATTCAATCACGGTCACGAGGTGACGGGAGCCGAACGAACCTTGTATCTGGCGGGCCAGGTCTCGCTCGACGACAACGGAGAACTGGTCAACGAAGGTGACCTGGTCGGCCAGATCAACAAGTCGATCGACAACATCGAAGCGGTCCTGGCCGCCGCCGATATGACGCTGGCCAACATCGTCCGGCTCAACGTCTACACCACCGACGTAGACGCACTCATCGAGAACGCAGCTGCGCTCGGCCGGCTCAACGCCGGAGGTGCGCAGTACACCTCGACGCTCCTGGGAGTCGCCCGCCTGGCGTTTCCCGAGCTACTGGTGGAGTTAGAGGCAACCGCCGTCGCCTGATCCTTCGTATCTGGCATGGCTGGGTCGGGCCCCCGGCCGCACCTACGCCACAATGAGCTGGTGGCGACCTCCCGGCCATCGCGCCGACGCACAACGGCGCAGCATGAAGCGACCTGGGCCCCTTGGTTTTGTGTCACACCCCCCTGATATGATCGAACGTATGTTCGACACGATAGAACAAGGAATGGCGATCACCTCCACAGCCGATCTCTTGAAAGAGATCCGCCGGGAGGAGCGGAAGATCAGTCGGCATCGGGCCCGGCAGGTGCGACTACTCCGAGAGCTGCAAAGCCGGTACTTACGCACCCCTTCCCCCTCGGCGGCATCGCTGGCTGCCGAACTCGACATGTCGACCGAGACAACCCGGGCGCTTCTCGAAACCGCCACCCGCACCCCCGAGCAATCCGACCGTATGGCCCAGCTGGAATCGGGCGAGTGGACGTTCGATCG
>JAOTYB010000028.1 GCA_029862065.1 Acidimicrobiia bacterium
ATGGTTGAGCAGAATGCCACGCGGGCCGAGCAGCTCGTGCAACCGCTCGAAGTAGGTACCCAGCTCCTTCGCCCCAACATGCTCGTACATTCCAATGGACGAAATGGCGTCGAATTGGCCTTCCACCTCCCGGTAGTCGAGTACTTCAACGGTGACGCGGTCTTCCAGCCCATACTCCTTGATGCGACGGCGGGCCTCGGTCGCCTGTTCCGGGCTGAGCGTTACGCCAACGGCTTCGACGTCGTAGTGGAGGGCAGCGTGGATGATGAGCGCCCCCCATCCGCACCCGACATCCAATAGGCGTTGGCCGGGGGCCAACTGCAACTTGCGGCACACCAGATCGAGTTTGCGGGTCTGGGCCGCTTCAAGAGTGTCCGTCGAGTCGAGGAAATAGGCGCACGAGTACACCATCTGGGGGTCGAGGAAGCTGGCGAAGAACTCGTTGCCGGTGTCGTAGTGCTGGCGCACGGCTTCGGAGTCGCGTGACTTGGAGTGGAGTTTTCCGCCGCGGGCGGGGCGCTTGTCCTCGTGGCCGGGCGCTTCTGGCAGCTTGCGCACTCGGCGCATCAACTTGAGCGCTTTGACGGGGTGGCGGCGCACGGCGTCGAGCCCCGCCCCGAACTCAAGAGCCGCGAAGATGTCCCCTTCGATGTCGATATCTCCGAAGACGTAGGCCTCGCCGGCAACCAGATCGCTTGGCGGCACGAACATCACCCGCAGCGATGACGGGTGCTTGAGCACCAGAGTGGCGGCGGCGTCGGCTGGACCCCAGGTCTCGCCCGTCCACGTCCGCATGGCCGGGGGTGGAGCGTCGGTCAACGAGACGAGCGTTTCGTAGATGTCCTTGTTGAGTTTTAGGAGATTGTCTTCCATTGGGGACACGTTAGTTCTCAATGGAGCGCTCTCACCCCAAAAAGACTGAGTCCAAACACAGTTAGCCCGCCTACCAGAAGCAGCCATTCGGGCCGCCGGCGGGCCAGGAAGGCGGCTCCGACGGCAAGAACGACGAAGATCGCCAGTTGAACGGCGACGTCGGCGTCCGTTTCGGGCAATAGGAGATCGAGCATGACTACCCGGGAAACCAGTCCGGCGGCCGTCCTGTTCCCCGTTGGGTGATTGCGTTTAGCGCCGGGGCCGACTTCCGTTACAATTGGATTTCGATTTCGCGCTCGGAGAGAACTGCATGCTTTACTTCGCCTACACGACCCTCATCAACCCGAGTCGGATACGGGAGTTCGCTCCCGAGGCTGAGTTCAAGTTCGTAGCCCACCTGCCAGAGACCCAACTGATCTTCCCGTACAAGAACGGTACGTGGAAGGGTGGGCTTCCTTCCGTCAAAGCCGAGCCGGGCAACACGGTATGGGGAGCCATTTTCGACGTCCCGAGTGAGCAGCTCAGCGCGCTCGACATCTGTGAGAAGGAAGAGGGCCGGGTGCGGGTCACGCTCTCGGCCATGGATCGTTCGGGCAAGCGTCACGAAGTCGCCACCCACACTTACGAGGAAAACGGCAAGAAGCAGCACAAGCCCAGCTCGCAGTACATGGCGATCGTGGTCGAGGGAGGCCGCCATTGGCAGCTTCCCGCCGGATGGATCGCCGGCCTCGAAGAGTACGTCTCCGGCTAGACCGGCCAGATGCGCCTCTATTGGGGCCCCGTCCTCACCGGCGTCGTCGTCGGTTTCGTCTTCGGCTCGGTGCTTGGCCTCGTGGTTACCGGGTTCACATCGGATAGCAATGGACGCCAGGTGTTGCTGGTACTCCTTTCGTTTGTCGTCGAGTTCGCGGCCGGTTTCATAGCCGGCCGATTCAGCTCCGATTCCGAAGCCCTCAACGGTTCCCAGTCGGCGCTCGCCCTCTACCTGGTGGCGTCGGTCATCGCCCTCACCAGTGGTGCCAATCTGGTCGTCCTTGTAATTGGAGCTGCCCTGGCTCTGGCCATCGGCACCATGGGCGGTGTCTTGGCACTAGCCACGAAAAGCGAGACGCAAAACGGGTAGACCGGTCATGCCACCGCAAGAACCGCTTCTGGCTGGCGGCTGGAAGCTGGAAGCCACTCATCGCCGAGAGCCGATCTCAACCTCCGAAGTATTGAGTACGCTTCTGCTTGTGAGTCCGCCGGACGGCCGCGGGAACCCTCGGGTTCTTGAGGAAAGTCCGGACTCCACAGGGAAGAGTGCTGGGTAACGCCCAGGCGGGGAAACCCGACGGAAAGTGCCACAGAGAACAGACCGCCTATGTCGCTTGCGGCAGGTAAGGGTGAAACGGTGGTGTAAGAGACCACCAGCACGGCAGGAGACTGACGTGGCTAGGCAAACCCCACTCGGAGCAAGGTCAAGCAGGAGCAGGGCGTCCCGCCCGCTAACTCCAGGTAGACCGCATGAGGTCACTGGCAACAGAGGCCCCAGATAGATGGTCGTCACGGGGCAACCCGTACAGAATCCGGCTTACAGGCGGACTCACAGTTCATTCTTTCGATTTGGCCGCCGGGCCATGGCACCGTTGGGTCGGGGGCGGCTAAATCGATTGCTGCCGCTGGACTTGGGGTGTTCGACGGCCGGCGCCGCCGGCGCCGGGCCCAGGGAAACCACAGTGTTTTCTTTCGATTTGGCCGCCGGACCATGGCACCGTTGGGTCGGGGGCGGCTAAATCGATTGCTGCCGCTGGACTTGGGGTGTTCGACGGCCGGCGCCGCCGGCGCCGGGCCCAGGGAAATCCCCTTCCTTTTCTTGATGAGGGCCTCGTTGTTTCCTTCGATTTGGCCGCGTCGTCGTTGGTGCTTGATACCCAATGCGATCCCGGCTTGGGGGTGTTCGAGGCCCCTGAAATGAACGTCGAAGGCGTTGTCGGAGTTTCTACAGGGAACCAGAAATCGCGCCGATACGTCATATAGATATGACCAATGAGATGACCGCGTTCGAGAACATGGATGAGGACCGGCCGTGGGCGGCCAAGGCTGAATGCCGGGGCGAGGATCCCAGCATGTTCTTCCCTGGAACCGACGATGATCCGTCGGTGGCGCTTGCCATTTGCGCTCGCTGCCCGGTGCGCCAGGACTGCCTCGATTACGCCATGGAGGCTCGCGAGCGGTACGGCATCTGGGGTGGCACCACCGAGCGCCAGCGGCGCCGGATGGTTCGGCGCAGCGCCTAGTCGGTCTCGCCTCTTCGGTCACCAATCTCGGGCTGTCACGATTGTTTGATGACAGCTCACACCCTCCATTGCCCCTCCCACGTTGGGAGGGGCAAGAGGAGAGGTTGTTCCAAAGGAACCCCGGATGGGCCAGAATGGGCGTATGAGCGCTCCTATCAAACCCGGTGCCGTCGATCCCACCGACTTCCTGGCGATCGACGCCCTGCTTGATCCCGAGGAGAAGCTGCTGCGGGACACGGTTCGCCAGTTCACACGGGACCGGATCCTTCCCGACGTGGCCGATTGGTTTGAAGCCGGCACCTTCCCACTCGAGCTGGCCAAGGAGATGGGCGCGCTCGGTCTGCTCGGCATGCACCTCGAGGGATACGGCTGCGCCGGCACCACATCTGTTCAATACGGACTGGCTTGCACTGAGCTAGAAGCCGGTGACAGCGGTGCCCGCAGTTTCGCCTCAGTCCAAGGCTCGCTTTCGATGTTCCCGATCTGGGCCTTCGGTTCGGAGGATCAGAAACAGGAATGGCTTCCTCAGATGGCGGCCGGCGAGAAAATCGGCTGCTTCGGGCTGACCGAGGCCGACTCGGGCAGTGATCCCTCCAGCATGCTCACAAACGCCCGCCGCGACGGCGAGGACTGGGTCCTCAACGGATCCAAGATGTGGATCACCAACGGCGGGATCGCCGATGTCGCCATCGTGTGGGCTCAGACCGACGAGGGCATCCGCGGGTTCGTCGTGCCGACCGACTCAAAGGGCTTCACCACCAACGACATCCACCAGAAGCTCTCGCTGCGAGCCTCGGTGACCTCCGAGCTGGTGCTCAGCGATGTCCGGCTTCCCGCCGGCGCCGTGCTTCCCGAGGTGGTGGGCATGAAGGGCCCGCTGTCCTGTCTCAACGAGGCCCGCTTCGGGATCCTCTTCGGAGTGATCGGGGCCGCCCGTGCTTGTTATGAATCCGCGCTCGAATACTCGAAGGAGCGAGTGCAGTTCGACAAGCCGATCGCCGCCTTCCAGCTCACCCAGCGCAAGCTTGTCGACATGATGGTGGGGATCAACCGGGGAATGCTGGTGGCGCTGCACCTCGGCCGCATGAAAGATGCGGGGGAGCTCGCCTCCACCCACATCAGCTTCGGCAAGCTCGACAACGTGCGGATGGCACTGGAAGTGGCCCGCTCAGCCCGCAGCGTGCTGGGAGCCAACGGGATCACCCTCGAATACCCGGTAATCCGCCACATGAACAACCTCGAATCGGTCTTCACCTACGAGGGCACAAACGAAATCCACACCCTCATCCTCGGCCAGGCCATCACGGGCGAGTCGGCGTTTAGCTAGCCAAGCTCCGGCCCCACAACCCATTCGCCGCCCTTCATGATCGGACCGACACCCTCGAGACGACTGATGTCGTCCAGCGGGTTGCCCTTCACGCCGATGAGGTCGGCGAAGGCGCCGGGGGAGAGCGAGCCGACGCGGTCTTCCCATCCCATCAGTTCGGCCGCCCAGCGAGTGGCGCTCTGGATGGCTTGAGCCGGACTCAATCCGTGCTTCACGTAGTACGAGAACTGCTGGTTCTGTAGCCCGTGGGGGAAGACGCCGGCGTCACTTCCGAAGGCGATGCGCACCCCGGCCCTCACGGCTTGTGTGAAACCGGCCCGCTGGGCGTCCGCCGTCATGTCGGTCTTTTCCATCACTTCGTCCGAGTAGCCGAGGGATGGCCCGTTCTCGAGGATGTAGTAGCTGTCGTAAAGGTCGGCGACAAGGTAGGTGCCGTTCTCGACCATGAGGCCAATGGCTTCCTCATCGAGCATCGAGCCATGCTCGATGGATCGGACTCCGGCCCGCACGGCCCGTTTGATGCCCTCTGTACCGTGGGCGTGAGCACCCACGTGGGTGCCGGCCTCGGCGGCAGTTTCGACTGCGGCCCGCAGCTCCTCCTCGGTGAACTCGGGAGCTCCCGGCTTGGTGCCGGCCGTGAGCACGGCCCCGGTGGCCAGCACCTTGATGAAGTCGGCCCCGTATCGCAGGATCTGGCGAACGGTTGTCCGCATCTGGTCGACCCCGCTGGTGACACCGAACCGGAGCTCGCGGGGCAGCACTTCGTCTATGTCGACCGCCAGTCCGGTGATGTCGCCTCCACCTCCCGGGCAGGTAACGAACGCCCCGGCGCACATCATGCGCGGTCCCGCCACCCATCCCTCCGCGATGGCGTGGCGGAGGGCGATGTCGGTGAAAGCGCGCCACGGCCCGATGTCTCGTACGGTTGTGAAGCCGGCGTTGAGTGTCTCCGAAGCGTGCTTCACCCCCAACAAGGCATCCTGGGCGCCCGTTCGCTGGACTACCGATGCGAACCCCTTCCCGTCGTCGAGGGGAATAGCCAGATGGGTGTGCACGTCGATCAGGCCGGGAAGCAGCGTGTAGCCGGGCAGGGTGGTGGTCGGCTCGGCCGCTCCGGGCGGGACCACCGCCTCGACGCGGTCACCGTCGATCACGATCGCATGGCCGTCGAGCATCTGGCCGGCTACCGAGTCGAATACCCGGTCGGGGAGAAGTATGTGTCGAGTCATCTCTGCAATCTATCCACTCGCCCCCTGGCCCTGCGGGCCGACTACCGTTCCGGGCCATGTCCGACTTCGATTGGCCCGGCGTACTCAACCCGCTCATGAAGGGGGCCGCGCTCTCGCGAGAGCAGGCCTACAGCGCTATGGCCGAGATCATGGGCGAGCAAGCGACCGAAGCCCAGATCGCCGCGTTCATCGTCGCGCTGCGAGCCAAGGGCGAGACTGCCGAGGAGATGACCGGCCTCGTGGACGCCATGTACGAGGCCGCTCTCACTGTCGACGTTGGCGAACCCGTCGTCGACGTGGTGGGGACCGGGGGAGACCAGGCCGGTACGTTCAATATCTCCACGACAGCCGCGTTGGTCGTAGCCGGAGCCGGTGCCAAGGTGGCCAAGCACGGGAATCGGGCAGCTTCTTCTCAAACGGGTTCGGCCGACCTGCTTGAGGCCCTCGGATTCGATCTCGAGCTCGACCCGGCAGCCACCGTTCGGTTGATCAAAGAGACGGGCTTCGGGTTTCTGTTCGCTCCCCGCTATCACCCGGCGATGCGGTTCGCCGGGCCGGTACGCAGCCAGCTGGGGGTCCGGACCGTGTTCAATTTCCTCGGCCCGCTGTGCAACCCGGCGGGAGCACAGCACATGTCGGTCGGCACCTCCGACCCGGAAATGGGCGCCCTCATGATCGAGGTGTTGGCCAATCGGGGCGCTGAATCAGCCTTCGTCTTCTACGGCGAGGATGGTCTCGACGAGCTCACTACCACCGGTCCGTCGTATATCTATCGGCTCAAAGGCGGCGAGATCACCCACGCCGAGTGGACCCCTGAGGATTTCGGGGTCCCGCGGGCCAGTGTGTCCGATCTGGCCGGGGGCGATGCCGCCGAGAACCTGGCAATAACAAGGGGGGTACTCAACGGCGATCCCGGGCCCAAACGCGACATCGTGCTGGTGAATGCCACCCCCGCCATCGTGGCCGCCGGCCTGGCCGAAGGTTTCGGGGCCGCCATGGAGCTGGCGGCGACCACCATCGATTCCGGGGCCGCCCTCGGCGTGTTGGAGCGGGCGGTCGCTCTCAGCCGGGAGCTCGGGGCCTGACCGAAGACACCCCTAGGAGTTGCCACCCTCCCGCTCGAGGACGGTTCCCAGGGTATGCGTACCCGGTTTCTCGCCGAGGATGATCTGGCTGAGGGTGTCTTCCAGGACGCCCGGCCTCAGCTCACCAACGACCGTTCACGGAGGGAGTGTACGGATCGGCCAACGGCTCGGCCAGGCCTAGTCGGCGACGGGGCTGCGATCGACCGGCAATGCCGCTGAATGCCAGGCGATGAGGCCCCCGGTGAGGTTGAACACCCGCTCAAACCCGGCCTGGCGGATGAGAGCGTCGGTGGCCTGGGCCGACCGGCTGCCCGACCGGCATTGCAGGATGATGTCGGTGTCGCGGGGCAGGTCCTCGAACCAATCCTGGATCTTGGATAGTGGCTTGAATTCGGCGCCCGGGATGCGCATCGCCTCCCATTCGGCGAGCTCGCGGATGTCGATCAGCAGGGCGCCGCTCTTGACCATTTCGGCGGCTTCAGCAGCCGTGACGGCCGGTACGTCTGGTTCAGGCGGGGGCAACATGGCCGGTCACTGTAGTGGAGTCGGGTCATCCCCGACCCGGGCCGAGCCACGGCGGGTCGCCACCACTGCGGTCCCGAGCCCAATGGCAATGGCAGCCGCATACCACCACACCGGGCCTGCCAACAGGCTGGGGCGGAGCGGCTCGGTGGCCAGCCGCATCAGCCCGGCGGAGGCCAGTGACAGGCCGGCTACCACGCCGGCTGCCGGGTATCGGAGCCGAAACCGAAACAGCAACCATCCACCGAGGAGCAGGCCGAGCGCGGCATAGAGCTCTACCGGGTGGCGGGTGATATCGCTGCCGGGCTGAGCCCACGCCCACGGCAACGAAGAGGGCGTCCCGAGACAGGCATCGCGGAAGAGGCAGCCGGCGTGCCATCCGGCCAGCCCAACTACTGCGGCGGGGGCCAGGGCATCGAGTTGATCGAACAGGTCTCTCCTGGCCAGCCAGGCGGCCACCAGCAGGGCGGCGACTGTAGCGGCCACGGTGTCGACTCCGGCCCGGACGAGTAGCAGGTCGCCCAGATGGGTGAACGGGTTGACTCCACCTCGGAGCATGGCAACCACCCGTCCGACCGCCAGGCCCACCGCCCCGGCAGTGATGGCTATTTCCCACAAGTCCCGCACGCACACCGTCGTGTCCCGGCGACCCATCCACCACAGGGCCCCGTACAGGCCGCCCGCCCCGGCCAATGCCGCCCACAGCAGTGTGAACTCCACTAGTTCTCCGCCCGCCGGATGATCTCATCGATGTTGAGGGCCAGAGTTCGGTCGTCAATCACGCCAAAGTGGCGCTCGGCCAACACGCCACCCGGCTCGTAAAAGAAGGTGAGGGGAACTCCGCCCGATCCGAGTGAGCTCTGGGCGGCCCCCGAGGGATCGAACAAGTGCTCGAATCCGTCGAGGCCGAACTCGTTGAGGAAGGCCCGAGCGTCGGTCTGGTTGTCGCGCACGTTTAGTCCGATGAATTGGACCGTCGATCCGAACGAGTCGTGGGCGACTTTCAAGAGAGGTGCCTCCGACCGGCACGGAATGCACCAGGAAGCCCAGACGTTGAGGACGAGCGGTTGTTCAGTTTGGCTGATCAGTTGCTGCAACTCGTCGGGTGTTGTGGCGGGAAGCACCCCAACGGTGCCCACGTCTCCGCTGCCGCCGCAGGCGGCGGCCACAAAGGCAAGAACAAGGGCAACGATGATGCGGCGCATGGCGTGTAGAGCACGATAGGCACGGCCTGCCGCATGGCCGGCGGTACGCTCGTTCCCCATGGCAAATGGCGATCTCCTCACCCTGGCCGAAGTTCTGGCGAAGTACTCGACCGGCCCCCAGACCGGTGTCTTCACCGACGGTGGCTCCGTTCCCAACCCCGGTCCCGGGGGATGGGGGGCGGTGTACGTCATCGACGGTGAGATAGTCGAACAGGCCCATGGGCACCACCCCGATACCACCAACAACCGGATGGAGCTGACCGCCCTCATCGAGGCGTGCGACCTGGTGCCGGTCGGTGATCCGATGACCCTCTTCAGCGACTCGAATCTGGCAGTCCAATCCATGAATAACTGGGCCAAAGGCTGGCAGCAGCGGGGGTGGAAGCGCAAGACGGGCCCGGTCGAGAATCTCGACCTCATCAAGGAGCTCTACTTCAAATTGCAGGGCCGACCAGAGCTGAATCTGCGGTGGATAAAGGCCCATGACGGCTCGCTGTGGAACGAGTACGCCGATTCGCTTGCCAACGCTTGGCGGCGGTCGGAATTGTGACCCGGGAAGCAAACTCCCTCGATGCCGGTTGATTCCAACACGAAAAGCTGATCAGACGTAACCTGAAGGTGGTTGTGGATTACCAATTCGCCCAGTTTCTCGAAGGGCATGGGAGTGTTGCGACCGACGTAGGGGGTAAGGCCTCGTCTCTCGACCGCTTGGTCGCAGACGGGTTCCCGGTTCCTCGTGCGGCGGTCATCACTTCGCGCGCCTATCAATCGTTCGTCTCAGAGGCTGGGCTCGAGCCCTTTCTCAAGGATTTGCAGCATGGTCCGCTCCCGGCCGCCGACCGGATCGCAGCTGAGAACAGCCGAGTTGAGGCGGAGTTCCTGCGAGCGCCCATGGCGGGTGAGCTGGAAGACGAGATCCTGGCGTTGGTCGGCGACTTCCTGGCGGAAGCTCCGATCGCCGTTCGGTCCTCTGCCACAGCCGAGGACATGGTGCATGCCTCCTTCGCCGGCCAATACGAGACCTACCTGGGGATCAAGACCCGGGAGGAGGCGCTGGTGGCGGTCCGCAAGTGCTGGGCGTCTCTGTGGTCGCCCCAGGTGCGCAGCTACCGCCGGCGAGAGAGCATCGACGAAACCGATATCGCCATGGCCGTGATCATCCAGTCGATGGCCGATGCCACCTGGGCCGGTGTGATGTTCACCCGTGACCCCCAGGGGTCGGCGCTTGACATGAAGGTGGAGGCCGTGCCCGGCCTCGGCGATGACCTGGTTTCGGGTCGCGTCACGCCGCACGGCTTCGTCATCGACCGCCGAACGTTGGCCATTCGCTCCCGCGGTGAAAAAACCAAACTCGGGTTTCTCGAAGACCTCGCCCGCCTCGGTTTGCGGATCGAGCACCGGGCTGCCGCCCCCCAGGACATCGAGTGGGCCATGACCCGCAAGGGACTACGGGTTCTCCAGGCCCGCCCCATCACCGTGTCTCGTCCCCTGGCCGTTCACGACGACGGCTTCGACACGACTCCGACGTCCGGAGATGAGTACACCCCCCGCGGGGTGGCCGAAATGCTCCCGGGCGTCGTGTCCCCGCTGTTGTGGTCGATCAATGCCCCCATGCTGGAAGACGCCTTCCGCTCGCTGTTCGCCACCATCGGTGTGCCCGGCGTCGGTCAGGGACGCAGGATCGTTGGCAGGTTCCGGGGCCGGGCCACTCTCAATCTGAGTGTTCTACGAGAAGCTGCCACCTCCATTCCCGGCGGTTCGGGGGCCGAGGTCGAACGTCAGTATCTCGGCCACGTCCTCGATCCGGAGGCCGAACAGCCGATTGCCTCCGGCGGCCCGTTGGCTCGGGCCCGGGCCGGTGTTCGGAATTGGCGGGCCAACCGGGTCCTGGCCGATGAGGTTGACCTCATCAAGCAGGCCGTGCACGGGGTAGCCCATCTCGAGATCGATCTCTCACCGCTTCCCGTCCAACGGCTGCTTCGCTATCGATCACGGGTTCGCGACCTGGCCTGGCGCATCTACGCCACAGAAGTCGCCTCCAGCAGTGCGGCGGCCGCCGCCTACCGGGCCCTCGAGGTCCAGATCGGCCGCTGGCTGGGAGAGGAGGCCGGCGTCGAGTGGGCCCAGCGCCTCACCGGCGGTGCGTTGGCCGAAGCCTCGGTCGGGGCCGGCCGGGTGAACCTGCTCAGGAGCATCTACCAGCGACATGTGGCCGACACGCCAACCCTGCAGGCGGCATTGGTGAGAGGTGGGACCGAGCCCCGCGAGCGAATCGAAGCGCTCGGTCAATCGGGCGTCGCCTTTCTCGATGAGGTCGACCATTGTGTGCGGGCCTTCGGTGCTCAGGCGGTGTATGCCGGCCGGACCTGGAAAGAGGACATGGTGGGCGTGTGGAGCCAGCTCGGTTCCTTTGCCAAGGATGTCGACCGGGGGGCCACCGACAACGAGGATGCACTGGCCGAACTGATCGCCCTGCTCAAAGCGTCGCCGCGTTGGCGCTTCAAGCGAGTCATTACCGGCCAACTCATCGACATGCGTCTGCGGATGCTGCGCCGGATGGTGGGCGAAGCGACGCTGTACCTGCGATGCCGCGAGGAGTCCAAGTCGTCCCTGCTGGTGTTGGGGGGAGTGGAACGCAAGGTGATCTTCGAGATGGCCGACCGGCTGGTGGCCTCGGGCCACATTGTCTACTCGAGCGATGCGGAGCTGTTCTCCGACGGCGAGCTGGAGCAAATGGTGCAAGGAGCCGAGCCCGTCTTCAGCCAAGAGCTGGAGCGTCGCCGGCGGGCCTTCAATCGGGCGCGTGATGCCGGGCCACTGCCTGAGGTATTCCAGGGCGACCCGGATACCGTCACGCCGGCCAATGTTCAGACGGGCCCCGTGATGCAAGGGTGGGCGGCCAGTCCGGGTGTCGTGCGAGCCCGCGCCCGGGTGCTCGACTCGCTAGAAGCCGGGACGGAGCTCGAACCGGGCGAGATCATCGTGGCCCACAGCACCGATCCATCATGGACGCCGCTGTTTCTGGTGGCCGGAGGCATCGTGTTGGAGGAGGGCGGACCCCTCTCCCATGCCGCCATCGTGGCCCGCGAGTTCGGGCTGCCGGCAGTGCTCAATGTGGCCGAAGCCACCCACGCCATCAAGACCGGAGAGGATCTCATCGTCGACGGGACCGGCGGTGAGGTGCGGCGGGTCACGATCTCCGAAGAAACGGAGGCCGAGGGTGAAGATGACTGAGCGCCGACCCGACCCCGTGCGCGACGACGGCCTCCATGTGTTCGTCCCTGCCCTGATGGGGGTTGGGATGATTGTGTCGGGCATTCTGGTGCTGGCCGACTGGCTCCAGAAACTCCTCCCAAGCGGCCGGCTGCGGCGCCGGCAACAGGTCTCAAACGGAGCCAAGGGCGTGGTGGTGGGCATCGCCGAGGCTGCCGGGTATGAGATCGACGGACCCGACTTCCGCCAGCGCGAGTGGCGCCCGCGGTGGAACTACCTCGTCTCAACACTTCTGTTCGGCTTGTTGGGTGCCGCCGCACTGGCGGCCGGCCTGCTGGCCTTCAACGACGACGCCGGGCTGTTCTATCGGAATCCCTGGATGGTCGGCCTGGGAGTTGGGGCCGGATCGGTGCTGGGGCTGATCGCCCTTCAGTTGTTGTTCTTCGGCACCGTCTACCGCCGCTCGTTCCGAGCCGCCCACGTCCTGGTCGAAACCACCTGGTTCGGTGGTCTCAAGCCCCCGCCCACTGAGCCTTCCGAGTTCGCCCGGTCGCTCCGCCTAGTTCCCCGAGGAGGGAAAACATGAAACGACAACTGTCAGTAGTGGCACTGGTTGGGCTGCTCGGGTTGCTGAGCTTCCTCGTTTACACCGGCGTGTACATCTTCGTGTATCTGTTCCGGGCCTTTCGCACGACGGATCCGATTGAAGCACAGGTCGTCCAGATCTGGCACGGTGACCCCTTCTCCCGGGCCATCCTCGTCTCCCTGCTGTTTCTCATCGGCCTGGTGGTGCTGCTGTGGGTGGGCATCACTCGCGGCAACATCGTCAGCCGCGGCCAGCAAGTGCGTTTTCGCTCCGATCTGTGGGCCTGGCTGGTAGACCAAGGCGAGCTCACCAACGAAGCCCCCGAGCGGGTAGCCGAGCGAGCCGTCTCCGCCTACCGAGCCAGACTCGAAGGCGTCAGCGAGGGTTGAGAAGGGCGAGCCGCCCACCGCCCACCGCCCACCGATCCTGGTCCCAGCAATGTCGCTGAGCGCCGTCAAAGTGGTTTCTCTGGGCTTGGCGCCGGCGGCGCCAGTCGTCGATTCACCCAGAGTTCGGCGGCAGCACTCGTATTTCTCCGCCCGGGAGCCGTGCCAGCTATCTACGCGGCGGAGAAATCGAAAGAAAGAAGCCGCTAGGCGGCAGCACAACACGCCTTCGCGTGATGGAAGCCGTGGCCGTTCATGGCGTGGTAGGTGGCGACCACGAGGACCGTTCCGAGGAGCAGGCCGGCAAACACGTCGGTTGTCCAGTGGACGTCCAGGTACACCCGGGAGGCGGCTACCGACAAAATGACGATGCTCGAACCGAAGAAGGCGATAGTCCGAGCCAGCCGATTGGTGGTTGTCTCCCACACGATCAGCGGGATGAGCCCGTAGAACCCGACGGATGCCACGACGTGTCCGGAGGGGAACGACGGCCCGTTGCCGGGGAGTAACTGGTCGAGGTTGGGGCGGACCCGGCCTACCAACTCCTTGAACAGCACTTCGAAGAGCGGGTTGATGGCGATGGCGGCGATAATGACCAACAACGTGGTGTTGCAGCGCTTGGTGAGGCGGGCCCACAGAGCCAGGCCGAAGGCGAGGGCCCCGATCACGTAGCGGGCGCCCAGCTCGGTGATCATCACCATGGTGGTGTTTAGCCACCCGGTACGCACGTCCATCGTGCCTTCTTGCACCTTGGAGTCCACCTTCATCAACAACGTCTCGTTGAGGATGGCGGTGAGAGCCAGAATGAAGAACGCCGCCACGCAGCCGTAGATGATCCACCGCGCTCGGCGGTCGTCTCGGACCAGAGTGATAATGCGGTCGGAAAAAGTGTGGGCTACTTGCATGACTACCTAGTGGTTTCGGCGGGTAGGACCGCCACCCTGAGTGAGTTTTTCGAGAACTTAGACACGAGTCCCGCCAACAAGTTCTCTCTCCTTGCGGCTCGGTCCTATGGTTCAAGACCGCACGCAGCCTCTCAGACAAAAAGGTGAACCATGTCCAAGCAATACGACGCCGCTCCCGAGCTGACCATCGACCTGGCCAAGAAGTACGCGGCCACCCTTCACACCAACCACGGCGACATCCAGATCGACTTCCAGCCCGAGCGCTCGCCCCAAGCGGTCAACAACTTCGTCTTCCTCGCCCGCGACGGGTTCTACGACGGAGTCATCTTTCACCGGGTCATCTCCGGCTTCATGGTCCAGGGAGGCGACCCCACGGGCACCGGTCGCGGCGGTCCCGGCTATCAGTTCCGCGATGAGCTTGAGGGCTCGCCCGGCTATGCCCGGGGAACCGTGGCCATGGCCAACGCCGGGCCAAACACCAACGGGTCACAGTTCTTCATCTGTCACGCCGATGCCGGCCTTCCCCACGCCTACACGGTGTTCGGTTCGGTGAGCTCGGGCATGGATGCCGTGGATGCCATTGCCGCCACCAGCACCGACGCCGGCGACAAGCCGCAAGAGGACTGTGTGATCAACTCGGTGACCATTACCGAGAGCGACTAGCTACACAACCTCGAGGTTGAATCGCTTCAGCGCCTCTTCGAGGTCGGTCCAGGTGACGGCCAGCTCATCCCGGTCGGCCCGCAGCACGCCCAACGCGGCCTCCCGCAGCAAGCTGGTGAGGTCTGCAAACGACAATCCTTCGGTGACCTCGGCCAACTGATCGATGTCGACATCGTCGGCGAAGGGAACGTCGGTGATCTTGAGGAGGGCCAGCCGCGAGGCTTTGGGTGGCAGATCGAGGAGGATGTGAGTCTCGAGCCGGCCGCCCCGCAGCAGGGCGGGATCGATGAGGTCCTTGCGATTGGTAGCCCCTATCACCACGACATCGCCCCGCTCTGCCACACCGTCGATCTCTGTGAGAAGCGACGCTACGACGGAGTCGGTCACCGAGTTGTTCGAGTTGCCCCGCACGGGCGCCAGGGCGTCGAACTCGTCAAAGAAGATGATGGAGGGAGCTACGGAGCGGGCCCGGGCGAACAGCTCCCGCACGCCGCGTTCGGACTCACCGACGAACTTGTCGAGCAGCTCCGCACCCTTGATCGAGAAGAAGGCCGCGCCCGCCTCGTGCGCCAGTGCACGGGTCACGTAGGTCTTGCCGGTTCCGGGCGGTCCGTGCAGCAGGATCCCGCGAGGGGGCTCGATGCCCATGCTTTCGAACCGCTCCGGGTTCTGAATCGGCCAGATGACCGCCTCGGTCAGGCGCTGTTTCACGTCGTCGAGGTTGGCCACTCGTTCGAAGCCATACGAGGGCATCTCGCCGAGCGACACGGACCCGAGCGATGGCGTGGTCCCTTCGATGGCCGACAACAGGATCTCGGTGGTGGCGTTACCTCCGCTTCTTACCACCATTGCCGAGGCGTGGACGATGGAGGCAATGACGTCGGCGCCCGAGAACCCCGCCGACTTGGCGGCGAGGACATCGAAATCGATCTCGTCTGAAGGCACCTTCCCGAGGGCGGCTTCGAAGAGCAAGCGGCGGCGTTTGAGGTCGGGAGGCGGGATGGTGAGACGGCGGGGGAGTAATGGCGAGGCAGCAACCGCATCGTCGAGCGCCTCAAGCGAGGAGACGCCGAGGACGCAGGCCAGGCCGGGCTTCTCTGCCACGGCATCGAGGAACCAGCGGAGGATGGCTCCCATTTGGTTGCGAAACATGCCCTCGTCCCCGGCCACCGCGTCGAGCCGATCGAGGAAAATAACCGTGGGGCCAACCGATTCCTTCACGCCTTTCTCCACCAGGTCGAGCAGCTTCTCCGGTTTGAAGACCAGCTCCAGGGAGATCTCATTGACTTTGGCCCCGGCGGCCGCGGCCGCGGCGTTGACCAGCTCGGATTTGCCGACGCCGGACGGGCCCTCCAGGGCGATGCCGGCCACCGACGGCAGCCCCCAGGTGCCGGGGAGGTTGCCGGCTGAAGTGAGGAGAGCCAGCCACCCGGCCAGCGTCTCCAGTTCTTCCTCCAGGCCGGTCAGCATCGCCGTTGCGGTGGTCGGGGTCTCTCCGACGGGTCGACCTTCGGGTTGCGCGATCGCGGAGGTTGGGGGCATGTCGCCTTCTGATCCGACAACGGTTCCGCTTCCGACAGTTCCGGCCGGCTCAGGAATGACGCCAACCACCGCAACTTCGACGGGCTCGCTTTGTTCGCCGGTCCCATAGGAGGGATCGATTACCACGATGTCTCCAACCGTCACCGGGATTCCCTGCAAAGCGCGGGCGGCATGCCGAGCTTCGATAGCCAGCTCGTCGCCGGCCAGGACGACCCGTTGCGCCTGGGGAAGCATCACCCGCTTGGCGTCGACCGACTCACCGGCCGAGACGCCGGCGTTGGCCATGGTGCGCTCACCGAGCATCAGGGCGCTCGAGTCACTCACCTCGCCGGGGCGCACGAGTACGTGGCTCTTGCCCACCTTGACGATGCCACCGCCGGGCAGTCCCATGGCGGTGAGGAGCATGGCGTCGGCCCGGGCGAATGGATCGTCCCCTTGTCTGATGAGGAATTTCATGGATGCGGAGTTTAGGACTGGGGTCGGCATCGGGTTTGTGCCGCTAGCTTCGGATCAATCACAGGGAGGACTCACTGGTGGGAAACAAGCAGATTCGGACAGCGATTGAGGGCGCGATCGGCTACCTCTCAGATAACCCCGCTGAGGCTCGCTACACCGACAGCCCCGCGACGGCAGTGATTGATGGGCTCCGATCAACGGTTACCGGCACCAATGGCGAAGAGCTAGTCACCGACATGCCAGAAAGCGTGGGCGGAGGGGATTCTGCTCCTTCGCCGGGGTGGATGATGCGGGCCGCCATCGCCAGTTGCGAGGCCACGTTGATCGCGATGCGTGCCGCCCACCTGGGAATCGATCTGACGCAGCTGGAGGTGACGGTGGACTCGGAATCGGACGACCGGGGCATTCTCGGTATGGACGACGACATTCTGGCAGGCCCGTTGTGGGCCCGAATCGGCGTCAAGATTGCAGCTAACGGATCCTCGGCCGAAGAGCTTCAAGAGATTGTCGCGTGGGCAGACCAGCACTGCCCGGTTTCGGACTCTCTTCAACGTGCGATCCCGACCACCGTCGAAGTCGAGATCCTGTAGGTCCCCTCGTCGCTTATGCCGCGTCCAGTCGATCTAGTGCGGGAACCGGGTGTCGGGGCAGGCTCAGGGGTCCTGAGCTTTCGATGATTCGGGGGTCCTGGTTGGTGAGCCATTTCCAGATGAGGTGCGCTTCTTCAGCAGCCGCCACGGTGGGTGGAGTTTGTGGTGGCTCGGGGTCGAGGTCGGCGGGAGCGAGCAGTGGTGGCTGCTCGCTCCCGCTCCAGGCTGCGACAAATCGGCCTTGCTCGACGAGTGCCCCATCTCCTGTTGAAGTCTCGGCCCACAGCAGTCCGGCCTCCTGCATGACTCCCCAGGCTCGACGTCGCTCGATAGCCCGGGCCAGCGCCCGATAACGATCCCGCACCCAGCCGGCCTCCTCGTAGCGCTGGTCGGTGGCGTGGGCGGCCATCCGCTCGGCGAGCGGTTCTAGCAGCAGGCTGGGGTCGTGGGAGAGC
>JAOTYB010000159.1 GCA_029862065.1 Acidimicrobiia bacterium
CGAGCAGTCACGCCGCTTGCGCGAACAATCGGCAGCCGCCGTGGGAGCAGCCACCGAGCGCCGCAAGCTGCTCGAATCACGGAAAGTGGCCGTCCAGGAAGAGCTCGGCCGTGCCATCGGATTCCATGTCGACCCCGAAGATCTGCTCCGTCTCGAGCGGGTAGAAGCCGACGCTCGGGCCGGCCTGGCAGCCGTCTCCGCCCACATCACCGTCTTGCGCACCCGGCAAGCCGAGCTCCGCCTCACCTCGGGCGAGGCCGTCAAGCGCCTCGATGATGCGCGGGGCCAGGCAGCCGAGTTGGCCAAACGCATCGCCGCCGCCAAAGAAAGCCGTTCGACGTTGGCCGTTGAGCTCGAGGGTCTTCGGGTCCGAAGCGAAGCCGTGGCTGAGGGATTGCGGCGCGACGTGGACGCCACCACCGAGCAGGCCCTGGCGGCCCCGGCCATCGATCTGCCCGACGGCACCGATCCGCATGGTCACCTCGAGTCGCTCGAGGCGGATCTGCGTCGAATGGGGCCGGTCAACCCGCTCGCCGCCCAGGAGTATCAGGACCTATCGGAACGGTCCGAGTTTCTTGAAGGCCAGCTGGCCGATCTCACCGAGTCGACCAACGAGTTGGAAAAAGTGATCAAGGCACTCGACGACGAGATGGCGACCCTGTTCGCGGGGGCGTTCGAGGACATTTCCACCCTCTACGCCGAGAACTTCGCACTGCTGTTTCCCGGGGGCAAAGGCAAGCTGATGCTTTCTGACCCGACCGACCGCCTGAACACCGGCGTCGAGATCGAAGCTCAGCCGCTCGGCAAGAAGGTCAGCCGCCTTTCGCTGCTGTCCGGTGGGGAGCGTTCGCTGGCAGCCCTGGCGTTCCTCTTCGCGGTGTTCCGGGCCCGCCCCAGCCCCTTCTACGTGCTCGACGAGGTAGAGGCCGCCCTCGACGATGCCAACCTGCACCGCTTCCTGCGCCTGGTCGAGCTGCTGAGGAATTCGGCCCAGGTGCTCATCGTCACCCACCAGCAACAGACGATGGAGGGTGCCGACACCCTCTACGGCATCACCATGGAGCCGGGAGGCTCCACCCAGGTGGTTGCCAAGCGTCTCTCAAACGTCACGGTCTAAACAATGAGCCCGGTCGTGATCGTCGTCATTGTGGCGGTGGTTGTGCTGCTGTTGGTGGGGGGGATCGTTCTTGCCCGGCGGCGTCCGCCGGAACCCCCGATTCCGGATGCCCCGGCCGCACCTTCCACTCCTGCAGCAGCCCCGGCCCTGGGAGACCGACTGGCCCGTACCCGGCAGGCAGTGGGGGATCGCCTGGCGGGGCTGTTTCGTCGGGGAGCGGTTGATGACGCCTTCTGGTCCGATCTGGAGGACACGCTCATCAGTGGAGACGTAGGGGTCGATACCTCGGCGTCGATCGTGGCGGCGGTGAGAGCTTCCAAGCCGGCCGATCCCGGTGCTGCCCACGACGCCCTCCGGACTCAGATAGGCCTCCTGTTCGCCGGCCGGGATCGGGAGCTGGGCATGAACCGGCGGCCGTCGGTGGTAGTCGTGGTCGGTGTCAACGGCACCGGGAAGACCACTTCGATCGCCAAGATCGCCCGTCGCCTGACCGATGCCGGCCAGCACGTCGTGCTGGGAGCCGCCGATACCTTCCGGGCCGGCGCCTCCGAGCAACTGGCCACCTGGGCCGAACGGGTCGGTGCCGAGTTCGTGGGTGGCGAGCCCGAGTCTGACCCGGCGGCGGTCGCCTTCCGGGCGTTCGAGCGAGCCAGGGAAGTGGACGCCGACGTGCTGATCGTCGACACGGCCGGACGGCTCCACAGCAACCGGAACCTCATGGAGGAACTGGAGAAGATCATCCGGGTGCTCACGCGGGAGGCAGGAGCCATCGATGAGACGCTGCTGGTGCTCGATGCCACCACCGGGCAGAATGCCATCACCCAGGCCCACACCTTTACCGGAGCAGTCGGAGTCGACGGCATTGTTCTCAGCAAGTTGGACGGCACCGCCCGGGGCGGGGTTGTCGTAGCCATTGAGAACGACCTCGGGTTGCCGGTCAAGCTCATTGGGGTTGGGGAGGGGATGGACGACCTGATTCCGTTCGAGCCAGACGCATTCGTTTCGGCCTTGCTCGGCGACGGGGGGTAGCGTCGAGACTATGAGCGACCAGAAACTACTTGAAGCCGCCGGAAGCGCAGCCGAGCGCGCGTACGTTCCATACTCCGGGTTGCGGGTGGGGGCGGTGGTGACCACCGCCGACGGAACGGTCTATTCGGGAGCCAACGTTGAGAACGCCGCCTATCCGTCCACGTTGTGCGCCGAAGCCGTTGCGATCGGCCATGCGGTGGCATCGGGGGAGCGCTCGCTCGAGGTGGTAGCCGTCATCTCTCCCGACCTTCAGTCCATTTTCCCCTGCGGTCAGTGCCGACAGCGCATGGTCGAGTTCGATGTGCAACGGGTGGTGGTGGAAGGGCCGGATGGCGGGCCCGCCAGCCACACTCTGGAAGAACTGCTCCCGGGCAGCTTCAGAGACTGGCGAGAAGCCTAGACCTGTACTTGACCCTCAGGTTCGAGCGGCAGTTGAATCGATCAATGGTGACGGGCCGCCTCGAGGTTCTTACGCGCGGGCGCGACATAAGACGATTTTGTCATTAGTCGAACGAGCGTTTGGCCCACGTTTCGCGGTCGTCGAGCCGGACGATAAAGCGAATAGCGGTCCAGGCATCGTTGAGTGACATGCGACGGGTGTCGAGCAGGCCGAGCCGCATCCCGCTGGCCTGGGCGGCCTCAATCGACATGTCGGTGGCGTATCCCGAAAGCTGTTTGGGCCAGGCCACCCACAGCGTCCCGGTCGGCGCCAACACGCGGGCTGCGGCCACCACCATCTCGTCGAGGGCGGCCCGGGTTTTCACGAACAGCACCACACAGTCGAGGCTGGGATCGTCGAGTGTCAGTGACTCAACGTCAGCGGGAAGCGACAGGTCTTCCCCAAACCGGACGGGTGAGTCAATCAGGGCAATTCGGGAACCGGCGGTGATGCCGAGTGTGCGAGCCAGATCCATATGCTCACCGTACCCGCCACCGGCGGAACTCGCTCGGCGGTGCGGCCCGGGAATCGCTAGCCGAGGGCCTCTATCAGCTTCGGCACCACCTGGTGCAGGTCGCCGACGATGCCGAGGTCGGCGACGTCGAAGATCGGCGCGTCGGGGTCCTTGTTGATGGCAATGATGGTTCCCGAGTCCTTCATGCCAACCAGATGCTGCATAGCCCCACTGATGCCGCAGGCAATGTATACGTTCGGCTTGACGGTTTTGCCCGTCTGTCCCACCTGTTTGGCGTAGGGCACCCAGCCGGCGTCGACGACTGCCCGGGTGGCCCCCGTGGCGGCCCCCAGCTTGCCGGCCAGCTGCTCCATGAGGTCGAACTTCTCGGCTTCGCCCAAGCCCCGGCCGCCCGACACAATGATGTCGGCGTCTTCGAGCTTGGGGCCTGTTGACTCCTCCACGTGTACGGCTGTGATTGCTGCCGAACCTGCATGACCGGTATCGGGAAACGCCACCTCGGTGACCGCGGGAGTTCGCTCCTCGCCCGGCTCGGCCGTGAAGCTCTTGGGACGGGCGATGACCAGCGCCGGTGCCTCGGCCCGTATCGCGGTCTCGACCAACTCGCTGCCGCCGAAGATCTCCGTTGTCACCGTCACGACACCGCCGTCCGAGCGCACGTCGCTGGCGTTCGACACCACCGGGCGATCGAGCCGGGCACTCAACCGTCCTGCAACATCGCGGTCGGTGTAGGTGAGGCCAAACAGGATGAGATCGGGGGCGTTGGCAGAGACCAGGCCGGCGATGGCGGCGGCCGCGCCGGCGGCGGGGAGAACCCCATCGGTCGGGGTCAGTTTGAAGATGGCTGCCGCGCCGTATCGCCCTAGCTCGGCAATCGCGTCATCGGCGGACCCGAGGAATACCACCGATACCTCGCCCAACTGGCGGGCTTTGGTCAGCAGCTCTAACCCAACCGGGGCCGGGGCGCCGTTGGCTTCTTCGACAAATACCCATACGTTCACGTCAGACCACCTTCAGTTCTTGGAGCTTGGCGATGATTTCGACGTGGGCCTCACCTTCGTCTTCGATCTTGGTGCCGGCGGTTCTGGCGGTGGCCGGGGCGACTGACACGATCTCCTGACCGCCGCTCGACACCTCAACTTCCAGGTCGGCCAGGCTCAGTTGGTCAATCGGTTTCGACTTGGCGGCCATGATTCCCTTGAAGGTGGGGTAGCGGGGCTCGACCACCCCCGCCGTCACCGATAGAAGCGCCGGCAAGGGCGCCTGCAGCTCGTTGAAGCCGTCGGCTGCCTGTTGCTCGATGGTAACTGTGTCACCGTCAACCGTGACCTTGCGGGCATACGTGAGGGCCGGCACCGCCAGCAGCTCAGCGATCTGCTGGGGCACCACCCCGCTGTATCCGTCGGTGGATTCGGTGGAGCAGATGACGAGATCGAAGCTCTCCCGGCCGATGGCCGCCGCCAGCACTTTGGCGGTGTCCAGGGCGCCGGAGCCCCGTAGCGCGTCGTCTTCGATGATGACCGCTTTGTCGGCCCCCATCGCCAGCGCTTGGCGGATGCCCTGCAGGCCGCCGGCCGGGCCCATCGATACCAGCGTGACGGTG
>JAOTYB010000029.1 GCA_029862065.1 Acidimicrobiia bacterium
GCGTTGACGGTGAAGTAGAGGCCGGAGAAGGCGGCCAGGAATCCGGCGGCCCGCAGCAACTCCTCGGTCAGCACGATGCGGTCTCCCCGGAACGACACCGACCAGATTTCGTTGAGCGGCGCCTCGGTCCACTGCCTGAGGGTGTCAGTGTTCATGATGATGAGCCCGAACACGACAAAGAACAGCCCGATGAAGATGCTGACTGCCAGGACCAGCACCCCCTGGCTGAAGATGAGCACCAGACCGACATTGCCGCGCTGGCGGCGGGCCAGCGGGTAGTCGGGGAGGTCGGAGGTGCCGGCCTTGCCTTCCATCGGGGTCCCCTTGCACAGATAGGCGACTTCCCGCCACGAGTCGAAGGTGGCCAGCTCACTCACCTCGCCCGGGAGCCGTGACAGCAGAAACACCATTCCCAGCAGCACGAACAGACCCAGCCCGGCCGCCAGCAGGGTGATGTCAATCCGAGAAGTGACCTGCCAGACCTCGGCGTTGATGAAGAGGAAGGCATTGAAGAGCAACAGGAGGGGCAGTGCCCGCATTCCGATGCGAACCGCTCCCCCGATATCGCTGAACAAGCGCCGGACCGCCCAGCCAAGGATGGCCACGACGCCGAAACTGGCACCGACGTAGACAATCGCCAGGATTGCGATGTTGCCGACAACTGTGAGGGCGGCGGTTGAGAACTGACCGCCGAACACGATCGGCACAATCGCCGGGACGAAGACAAACACTGCGAGTTCCAAACCGCCCACCCGTTCGGGTCGCTTCAACAGGGGCCGGATACCACGCATCCAATTGATGCCACCCCAGATCGCCAGCAACAGAACGAACCCGCCGATAGCTATGCCGACGTTGGCCCGGGTTGAGAAGTCGTCGTTGAGCGCCCCGACCATGCTGAAGAGGAAGATGGCGGTGAGCAGTGGCAAGGCGCGGGTGAGGACGTCCTCAGCCGCGTTGTACTCGGCGATCAGGTGGGGCACCCCGCGCCGCAGGAACCATTTCTCGGTTTGGGCTATCGAATCGGCGCTCACGCGGCAAGTTTGGCGGTTCCGGTCGCCCAAGCGAAGTACCCGGGTCCCGAACTAGCCTGCCCGGCATGGAATCCATCGCCGACGAACGGGCGTTCTTCGAGGAGCAATGGCCCCAGTTGCGGGCATCGCTCGAGCGCGATGGTGCCGCCGCCATGGTCGACGGCATCCTGTCCCACGAACCCGATCCCGAGCGTGCTGCCCTTTTTCGCTTCGCCCGGCAGGGCCTGGTTCTCGGCGAATGGGAGGGCAAGAACCTCGATGCCTACGTGACGGTGATTGAGGCGGGCATGTCCTGGCTGTCTGTCCGGGCCGAAGCGGTTCCCTCAGAAGAGCGCAATGACTACCTGGCCGTGCTGACCGAGCTCACCTTCAACTACGCCGCCGATCTTGCCGACTGCTGGCCGGGCGACGACGAGCCCCGCACCCCCGACCATTTCGAACATGGCCGTAACGCTGCCGAACAGTCGGTGGGATTGCGCGAGGAGCTGAACAAGCCCGACAGCTCCAAACACCTCGGGTGGTGGGCCTTTGGGTATCACCTGCTCCGGCTGGGACACACCGACGCGGCGGCCGATTGCATGGAGCGATCACTCGAACATGCCCGGCGGGCCGCCCGGGACAATGGCGCATCCGATCAGATCACCAGCCAGGCCCCATTCCCGGTGCTGGTGGGAGCCGGCTACCTTGGTCTCGCCCGCATCGCTGACGATGAGCCATCGGGGCCGGATCTGTACGGCGAGGCTCTCGCCGCCTTCCGGGCCCAACTCGCCGACCCCGACAAGGCGGCCGACGCCCAGTTCGGGATCGATCAGCTGGAGCGGGTGCGAGGCTTCATCAAATGACCGAGTTCCCCACGCCCGACATGGCCTTGACCCACATACTGGTGGTCGGCAACATCGAGAGATCGGTGGCCTGGTACCGCGACGTGCTGGGAGCCGAGTTGTTCCGGGAGTACGGCGGCTCATCGGCAGTGTTCAGCTTCACCGGAACCTGGCTGCTGTTGGTGACCGGAGGAGAGCCGACCGAGGACAAGCCAACCGTCTCCATGGCCGCTCCCACCGACCCGGACGACGTCAGCCACTCGTTCACCATCCGGGTGAAGGATTGCCAGGCGTCCTACGAGACGCTGCGAGACCGCGGGGCCGACTTCCTCACCCCTCCCCACGATTGGGGCGCTGAGATTCGCTGCTTCTTTCGGGACCCGGATGGGCACCTGTTCGAGATCAGCCAGGCGACCTAGAGCGTCACCATCACCTGATCGAGCGGCTTGCGAGTGATGTCGGGCACCACGCAGTCCGGCGCGGGATAGCCGATGGGCATCATGGCGAAGGGGCGTTCGTTCTCGGGGCGGCCGAGCAGCTTGGTGAGGAAGGCCATCGGGCTGGGGGTGTGGGTGAGGGTGGCCAGTCCCATCTGGTGGAGGGCGGCGATGAACATCCCGCAAGCGATGCCGACCGACTCTTTCACGTAGAAGTTCTTGATCTTGGTGCCATCAGCGTCCAGCCCGTATCTATGTTCGAAGAGCACGACGATCCACGGCACCGTTTCGAGGAACTCCTTGTGCCAATCGGTACCCAGTGGGGCCAGGGCCTCCAGCCAATCGTCGGGCAGCCGGCCACCTTCGTAGTTGGTGCGCTCTTCTTCTTCGGCGGCCTCCCGGATCTGCCGCTTAACGTCGGGATCGCCGATAACGACGAAGGTCCATGGCTGCCGATGGGCGCCGGAGGGAGCGGTCGAGGCGGTGGCGATCGCTCGCTCGATCGCCAGTCGCGGGACCCGTTCGGCACTGAACATCCGCACGCTGCGGCGGCTATCCATCAGCTCGTAGAACAGCTCGGCTCGCTCGAGCACCTCGGTCTCGAGAATGCGGGGCGGGCGGTAGGGAACAAACGATGGATCGGTCATTGGCGCCTCCTGGGACTGCCTCGACCTTACCGATCCGGTGTACGTCGCCGCTTAGTCGTCGATGTGGCCCGGTGGCTTGCCGAGCCGGGAATGGAGGGCGGTCTGGCGGTCATCGACGATCCGCCGGGCGATGCCGTTGACTGCGTGGGTGATCCACATGAAGGCCTGCGAGCCTTCCTGGTAGTTGGCCTCCCCGAACGAGTCGACCCGCCCTTGCTGCTGGAGACGATTGACTTGTTCGAACTCGGCCTCTGATTCGGGCTTGTAGACGGCAAAGGTCTGACCACCGTTGCCCTTGACCACGGAGAACACCGGCACGTCGCTCGGACCGTCGGCGATGTAGATCATGTTCTCGAACGGAACCCGCCGATCCTCATGCGCCACCTTGGCGTTCACGTCGACGTTCGGATTCTTGTTCGTGCCCTTGTTGACTTCGAACACCGCCCGGGTCTTGGTGGTGTTGTCGACGCTGTAGATGACGTGCGACAGCAGCCGGTTCTCGTCAAAGAGCTTCTTCTGGCTGCGGTCCTCGAGATAGCCGGGCTGGGCCGACTCTTCGGCGAACTCGCAGGCCCACACCTGCTCGACGTAGGGGGCGATGGCGCTGCCCAGAATCATCTGCCGCAACCCGCTCGACACGATGTAGTGCTCGATCTCGATGCCGTGCTCGCCGTACTCGGGAGCCGCCTCGAGGCGCTTGCGGATCTGCTCGAAGAAGTCGGGGAGGCCGGCGTAGAACTCGATCTCGGCTCCCAACTCCCGCAGCATCTTGTTGTTGAGTCCCTCGAACCTGCCGGCCCGCACGTACGTGAGCATGTGGTGCAGATAGAGGATGTCGGGCCCGATGAGGTCAGCGCCTTGCGAGCGATAGAAGTCGGGCAGGGCATCGACCTCCCGCCAGAACTCGATCGGATCGATATCGAAACGACGGAACAGTGGCAGCTGCATGTAGCCGGGGATCAACGTCCGGTCGAAGTCCCAAATGAGGGCGATCGTGCTTTGCGGCAGGAGTGTGCGGGTCATCACTATCTAAATGTCGGCTGCCCACCACACTATCTAGAGCAAGAGCGCGAAATCCAGGGAAATATTCTGTGCGGTTACTTAGCGTGGCCGGTTATAGCCACTGTTCGGGTGAAGCCAGCTCGGAATAGGTCACCTCGCCGGTATTGGGAGTGCCCGCCGGCTCGAGCAAGAGCAGCTCGCACTCTTCCTCGGCGACCGGCCGATGCCGTACTCCCTGAGGAACCACGAAGAAGTCCCCAGCCTCGAGCTCGGCGTCGTCCATCCCTTCCAATTCAATGGTTAGGGCACCCGATATGACGAGGAAGAACTCGTCGGTGTCGGCGTGCTCATGCCACACGAACTCGCCCTCAACTTTCACAACCTTGATGTAGAGGTCGTTGAGCTGCCCCACGACGTAAGGGGTCCAGTGTTCGTCGATCTTGGCCAGCTTGTCGGCCAGGCGGACGACGACGTCGGGCTTCGCCATCGGCTTAGACGGCGACGTCGCGGCCGAGGTCGCTGAAGAGGGTGAACTCACCGAGGAAGGTCATGTCGACGCGGCCGGTGGCACCGGCACGGTGCTTGGCGATGTTGACTTCGGCGACGCCCTTGTTCTCCGGATTCTCGGGGTGGTAGTACTCGTCGCGGTAGATGAACATCACCACGTCGGAGTCCTGCTCGATGGCCCCCGACTCTCGCAGGTCACCCAACAGGGGTCGCTTGTCCTGACGTTGCTCGAGGGCGCGGTTCAGCTGGGAGACGGCGATGATGGGAACGTGCAGCTCCCGAGCCAGGTTCTTGAGATTCCGGCTGATCTCGGCGATCTCCTGCTGACGATTCTCCGTCCGGCGATTGCCCCCCGTCATCAGCTGGATGTAGTCGACCACCACCAGCCCGAGGCCATGCTGGCGCTTGAGGCGCCGGCACTTGGCCCGGATCTCGGTAACCGTGAGGGAGGCTGAGTCGTCGACGTAGATGGGGGCTTCGAACAGCTGCCCGGCGGCGGTGGCCACCTTCTGCCATTGCCCCTCGCCCAGCTGGCCGGTCCGGAGCTTCTGTGAGTCCACCCGACCCAACGAGCACAGCAAACGCTGCACAACTTCGTCCCGGCTCATTTCCAGCGTGAAGATGGCGACCGGGTTGCCGGCCCGCGCAACATTGAGGGCAATGTTCGTAGCCAGCGTGCTGTTGTGGACGATGACGTCGTTGGCTACGAAGTTGTGGTGAATCGGCACGGTGAGGTCGAACACTTCTTGCGAGCCACGGGCATCGATTGCGGTGACGGTGTCCCACACGACGTCGGACTCGGCGAGGGATGCCAGCCGGGGACTGGCCAACGCGTCGGCTAGCTCAGCCAGCAGCCGGCGAGAGAGCCTCCGTTGGTTGACGTGCCAGTTGTGGTTGCGAGGCCGGCCGGTCGCCTCTGACAGATCGGCCCAACTCCTGGTTCCCTTCTCGGCTAACACCAGCTGCCATACCTCGAGGGGCAAGAGCGAAGCCTCGGATCTCGCAACGCTTCGGCTGTCGGCCAAAGCCCGGACGGCCGCTAGCTGGTCTTCCTTCGAGAAGATGCCGATCTCATCGGCGAACCGATTGACGCCTTCCGGGTCTTGAATGCCAAGCTCAAATGCCTGGCGGCGCGAGTCGCCATACCGCACCATCCTCCGGCGCAGCTTGGAGTGGATCCCAAACCGGAGCAAGAGGTGCTGAACATCACGAGCCAGCTGCTCGGAAACCGTGACGTACTCAACCCGATAGATGTTGTCGTGCACCCAAGCCGACCCATCGGTGGCATACAGCCGCGACAGGAACAAAGCGACCTGGCGTTTCGGCAAACGGAAGACGGCCTCGGGCACGAACTTGGTATGGGAGCTGGTCCCGGCCAGGCCGAACTCCTCGAGCCGGGCGGTGAATCGGTTCTTGGGAGCAGCACCGGCGAACCGATAGCCGAGCTGTTCGGCCGCCTGCCTCACCCGCGACACGGTGTTGGGAGCCAGTCGGTGACTACCTGCACCTAGTGCCAGGCTCACGGTGGCTGGGCTGACTCCGACGGAGTTACCGAGGTCCCGGTGTGAAGGGCCGCGACGGTCGACCAACCGGTAGCTCGGCGCCGAGCGATCCTCACCGCTCACCGTCACATCCAGGTCGAGCTGATCGGCCCATTCGGTGAATTCCTCGAGGATGCGACTGTCCGCCGTCGAGAACTTCGGAGTGCTCTCGGTGAGAGAACCGTCGCCGATCAGGTACCCGAGCAGGGCCACCTCGGCGTCCGGTAGCTCATCGACCCCGAACGCATCCACCACCCGTGGGGTGGCGATCGCATCGCCGACCTCAAGCTCGTCGAGGGGCTTCCACCCATCGATGGTGAGGAACGGGTGGTTGGCGGTTGCCGTCACCGCCCGCCCCAGCCGGGTCTGGACCTCGAACGTCTCTTTGACACCGTTGGAGATGAAATCCACTGCGCTGGCCTGGGCCAGCCGGTAGTCATCGACATTCAAGGTGAGCAGGTGGTTGCTGGCTTGCCGGTCGGGGTCGGCCACCAATTGGGCAATCGTGTGACGCACCCCGGTCTTGGGATCCACAATGAGCGTGTCGCCTGCCAGGCACTTTCCCATCGACGGCCGCGCGGCGATCACTACGAGGTTGGCCGGATGGAGGCCCGCCAACTTGCGGTCGAGATCCTTGAAGCCGGTGGGAATCCCGGTGATCTCCGACCCGCGGCTCCCCAGCTCCTCGATCTGCTCCAGCGTCTTGTTGATCAACGGCCGAACGGCGACCAGGCCATCGCCCATGCCCTTCTCGGCCACTTTGAAGATGGCTTGCTCGGCCTGATCCATAACCTCAGAGATGTCGGCGTCTTCGAACGCCAGACCACCGATGGCGGAACTGGCTGCCAGCAACTGGCGGCGCTGGGAGTTCTCTTCGACGATCTGGGCGTAGTAATCGGCGTTGCTCGACGTTGGCACAGTGTCGATGAGGCCCGTGAGATAGGCGATCCCGCCCATTCGATCGAGCTGCTCACGCCGGGATAGGGCATCGGAAACCGTGATGGCATCTACGGGCTGGTTGGCGTCGAACAGCTCGACGATCGCTTCGAAGATCAACTGGTGGGCGGGTTTGTAGAAGTCGCCCGGCTCCAGATGATCCATCACCAGGTTGACCGCATCGGCCGAGATCATGGCCGCCCCGAGCACCGACTCCTCGGCGTCCAGGTTGGAGGGCGGCACCCGTAGTTGGGACCGGCCCTCCTGATAGTCAATTGCCATCGGTTGTGTTGCCTCCTATGCGGGCACGACGTCGAGAGCTACCGGGAATTCGACATCCGGGTGGGTGCGAACCGTGACCTCGTGGAGGCCGATGGCTCGAATGGGCGGCTGCACGACGATCATGCTGCGCTCGACATCGATCCCTACGAAGGTCTTGATGGCTTGAGCCACGTCGCCGGGGCCAATCGACCCGAAGAGTTTGCCTTCGTCACCAGCGCGAGCCGCGATCACCACCCGGGTGCCGACCAGGGCGTCCTTGATGCGATCGGCCTCTTGGCGCGCCCGGGCTTCACTCTCGAGACGCGCTTCGCGCATCTTCTCAGCCTGCCGGAGGTTGCCGGTCGAAGCCTTGACCCCCATCGCACGGGGCACCAGGTAGTTGCGGGCGTAGCCGTCAGCCACGTCGACAACGTCGCCCTTCTTCCCCAGGTCGGGCACATCCTTGGTGAGGATGAGCTTGATCATTTCTCGCCCTGCAAGCCGGTGTAGGGCAGCATGGCCAGCTCGCGACCGTTCTTGATGGCGATCGCCAGCTCACGCTGGTGGCGCCCGCAGGTCCCGGTTACCCGGCGAGCGCGGATCTTCGCTCGATCGGACAAGAAACGCCGCAACATGGCGGAGTCCTTGTAATCGATGTAATCGATCTTCTCGGTGCAGAAGTAACAGACGAGCTTGCGCGGTCGCCGGTCGGGGCGCTCACGCTTCTTGCGCGTGTTGCTTGAGGAAGTTGCTTTGCGTGCCATTGCTATCTCCTAAAAGGGGGCTTCGTCTGGACCGAAGTCGTCACGAGCCACGGGAGCAGCCGGGACCGTGGCCGGCTGACCGCCTCCGAAGTTGTCGGACCGTGGTGTCTTGGTGACCGACGCCGTCGCCCATCGCAGGGATGGGCCGAGCTCGTCGATCCGGATCTCCACGATGGAGCGCTTATCGCCCTCCTGGGTCTCCCACGAGCGCTGCTCGAGGCTGCCGGAAACGATGACTCGCATGCCCTTCTGGAGGGACTCGGCCGCGTTCTCGGCCGCTTCGCGCCACAGCGTGCCGCCGAAGAAGCTCGTCTCTTCCTGCCATTGGTCTTGCTGGTCGCGCCAACGCCGGTTGACCGCCAGGCGGATCTTGGCCAAGGCGACGCCCGACGGGGTGAACCGCAGTTCGGGGTCTTCAACCAGGTTGCCGACCAGTGTTACTGAATTTCCTGCCATTAGTTCTCTCTCTTCGCTCTGTGTTCTTCTCTATGTATCACGCAGGTGTGACAGGTTTCCGGCCGTCTGTGCGAATGAACTTGTGACGTATCACCGCATCAGCCAGGGAAAGTGTCCGGTCTACCTCGTCGAGTGCACCGGGTTCAGCGTCCAAATAGAACACTGAGTAGAAACCTTCACGCATGTGATCGATTTCGTAGGCAAAACGACGTTTGCCCCAGAATTCGGTTTCTCCCACCTCGACGCCCTGGGTTTTCAGGGTTGTCTCTATCTGACCTACCGCCGTGCGGACCTCTTCTTCGGCGAGATCCGGCCGGTGGATTGTCATCAGCTCGTAGCTGCGCATCCGTATTGCCTCCTTTGGACATCCGTATTCGGAAGGCCCCTATTTGGGGCAGGAATATGGGGAAGGCCGAGATTGTAACCCGGGGTGGGGTCGGGAAGCCAGGCCGCTGCCTAGATTTCTTTCCCGATCCCGTCGAGATCACCGATAATTACGAGCCGGGTATCGGCCGGTAGCTCACCCAAGGAACCCTGGGGGGTCTCGAGGGCGTATTGGGCGAGGCCGTCCGACGGGTAACTGGGGCAGTCACCATCCAGGCAGGTGTCCATGGCCACTACGTTGACCAGGAAGCCGTCGGCGTCGAAGAAGGCGACGTCGAGAGGAAAAAGCATGCCTTGCATCCAGAACGTGCGCTCGGCCACGGTCGGGAACACAAACAGCATGCCATCCAATGGTTCGAGAACTTCGACACCCGACAGGCCCTGCGGCCATTGCTCGGCTGAGCCGGCCACCCCCACGGTGAGCGGGACGCCGTTCACTTCGACCACCGCCCGGGCGTAACCGGACGGAACGCCAGCCAGCGGACTCGTGGTCGTGGTGGTCTCATCGGGGTCCGTGGTGGTAGTCGAGGTTGAGGCCCCGGTCGTGCTCGACTGGCCGGTGCCTGCGCTATCGGAACAAGCAGCGACTAGCAGGATGAGAGCTAGGGCCAGGCCTAGAAAGCGTCGAACGCGTCCCCCCGTGGCTCGTCACGCAACAGCGCGGTGGCAGCTTCTTCGCTCATCGAGTACGACTCGTCCTCGTTGGGGAATAGGCCCTTTTCGAGGTCATCGAAATAGCTCTGCAGTGCCTCGATCGCCGTCTCCTGAAGCCGAGCGTATTGACGAACGAACTTGGGCAGGTGGCCGTCGTGCAAGCCGAGCACATCGTGGAACACCAACACCTGGCCGTCGCACAAGGGGCCGGCGCCAATGCCGATGGTGGGAACGTTCACCTCTTTGGTGATGATCTCCGCAACGAGGGATGGGACCCCTTCCAGCACCATGGCGAACACGCCGACCTCGGCCAGAGCCACCGCATCACGAATCATCTCGCGGGCCGCCTCGGTCGCTTTGCCCTGCACCTTGTATCCACCCATGGCGTGGACCGATTGGGGCGTCAAGCCGAGATGGCCCATGACCGGAATCTCGGCATCCAGAATGCCCTTGATGACATCCAGCCGCTTACGGCCGCCCTCCACCTTGACTGCCTCGGCACCACCATCGCGGACCATCCGCCCAGCGTTGGCGACCGAATCGGCCACCGACACGTGATAACTCAGCCACGGCATGTCACCGAGGACCATGGCGGCCGGTTCGGCCCGCGCCACGGCGGAGGTGTGATGGATCATGACGTCGACATCGACTGCCAGCGTCTCGTCATACCCGAGCACGACATTGGCCAGCGAGTCGCCCACCAGAATGATGTCGGCCCCGGCCCGATCGGCGATGACGGCCGACGGATAGTCATAGGCCGTGACCATCTTGAGTTTGGGGCCGCCTTTGCGGGCGAGGACCGCCGGGGCAGTCACCTTGGTGCGGGGAATGTCGTTTTCCACGGTGCTCCTGTCTCCCCACCCGAGGGTTGGGGGATCTGTCTGGATTGGTGGCTATGTCTTGGTCCCGGCTGCCTCAAACGCCGAACGGTCGCCTGGGCGGGACAATCTAGATTACTTCGGTACAGAAACGTACGGGCAATAGGGGCCTATTCCGGCCCCCGGGCCTGCAGGAGAAAAGCCAATGTATGACGTGGAAATCATCATGAAGAACCGCCCGGGCCAGCTGGCCCTCATGGGCGAGACGCTGGGCGAGGCCGGTATCAGCGTTGAGGGGGGCGGCATGTTCCTGGTGGCGGGCGATGGCGTGGCCCACTTCCTGTTCGACGATGGGCCGGTGGCCCAGGTCGCCCTCGAGGCGGCGGGGATGCGGGTGACCGCTTGCCGGGAGGTATTGACGGTTCGCCTCAAGCAAGACGAGCCCGGACAACTCGGCAAGCTCACCCGGGCCATGGCCGACGCCGGGGTCAACATCGAGATCCTCTACAGCGACCACGACCACCAGCTCATCCTGGTGGTCGATAATGTCGACGCCGGCCGGAGAGTGGCCGACGGGTGGAGCGCCTAACCGAAGTCGGCGGCCACAGTCCGCTTGAAGAGATCGGGAGCGAACGAGGCCTCCAGCGCATTGCGCTGCAGCTGCTTGAGCTCGTCGATGGTTACCCCGTGGACGTCGTAGGCCAGCTGGAGCTCCGAATTCAGATCGGTGCTGAAGTAGGCGGGGTCGTCGGTGTTGAGGGTGACGGTCACCCCGGCGTCCAGGAGCCGTCGCAGGGGATGCTCCTCCACGCTGGGAACCACGCGTAGAAGCACGTTGGACGTCACAGAGACCTCCAGCGGGATCCCGGTCTCGGCCAGGAAATCGACAAGGGCCGGGTCCTCCATCGACCGTACCCCATGCCCGATGCGGTTGGCGTGCAGCGCTCGGATCGCCCCCCACACGCTTTCGGGCCCGACAGTCTCACCGGCATGGGGGACCGAGCCAAGCCCCGAGTCGATGGCCCGCCCAAACGACGCCTCGAACAACTCGGCTGGAAATCCGATCTCCGCACCGCCGAGACCAATAGCCACCACCCCGTCGGGTGCATCCGGCCCGGTAATGAGATCGGCGGTGAAGCCCAGTTCGGGTGGCTCCAACTCGCGGGGAATGTCGCAGATCCATCCCAGCTCGACGCCGTGGTCCCAGCGGGCGCGCCGGCGGCCCTCGTTGAGGCCCTCGACATAGGCGGCCATGTCGATTCCCCGGCGATGGTGATTAAACGGGGTGGTGGTGACCTCGGCGTAGCGGACGTTCTGACCAGCCAGCTCCTCGGCCAAGGCGGCGGTGGCTAAGGCGAAATCGTCGGCCGTTTGCAGAACCGTTAGCCCTTGGAGGAACAGATGGAGGAAATCATCGAAGCTCTCAAACGTGTATTGGGCAGTCAGCTCTTCAGCGGAGGTAGCCCCCAGGTCGACACGGTTTCGCTCGGCCAGGTCGAGCATGGTGGCGGGCCGTAACGAGCCCTCCAGGTGTAGGTGCAACTCGACCTTGGGGAGTTGGGCGATCTCAGCCGCGGACGACACCGGCTAGTTGATTTCGACCTGGTCGCCGACCCGGATGGTCCCGCCTTTGACGACCGAGCCGGTGATACCCGCCCGGTACCGCAGATGCTCGCGCACGTCCGGCCCGATGGTCTCGCTCATCTCCCGACAGGGGGAACAGTCACCGTTGACTTCTACCTCAACCTCGCCGAGCCGAATGATCGTCCCGGGTGTGCGGTTGAAGCGACCATCGGAGATGGTGATCTGGCGCCGGGTGGCGCCGACGGGGATCTCGCCACCCCAGGCGGCGGCGGCTTCGGCCAGCTCCTCGGAGCTGACGATGCTGATTTGCCGAAAGGCATCGAACTTACGGTCGCCCCGCAGCCCCCGGCCGGCGACGGCCTCGACTTCTGTGACCGATTCGAGCGGGGCTGGCAGCTTGTGCTCCCCGATATGGATCGCTTCGACGTGTGGCATGGCGAGAATCTTAGGGACGGCGGTTTCGATCTCTCACCTATCTGTAGCCTGAGCCGACATGGCAATCGAATCTGGATTCTTCTTCATAAGCGACATCACCGGGTACACCCGATTCCTGACACAATCGGAACTAGGCCACGCCAAAGAGATCCTGGACGCAATATTTGATTCAATTCTCGAGAACGTGGAGGCCCCGCTGGCGGTGTCCAAAGTCGAGGGCGATGCCATCTTTTGCTATGTGCCCGACCGCCTCCTCAAACGACCCCCGTCGATGCTCGATGCGATGGAGGCCACCTATTTCGAGTTTCGTCGCCAGCTAAACCTGATGGACATCAACACAACCTGTGACTGCAATGCCTGCGTCAACATGAAGGAACTCGACCTCAAGGTCTTCATCCATCATGGCGAATACATCCTCCACGAAGTCGCCGGGAGCATTGAGTTGGCTGGCTCCGACGTGATTCTCGTCCACCGGCTCATGAAGAACACCGTCACCGAGGGCACGGGTCTGTCGGCGTACGGCCTGCTCACTCAGGCGGCGATCGATGCGATCGGGGTGGAGGGCGCGACGACGGGAATGGTCGAACACGCCGAGCACTACGAGGACTTCGGGGACGTCACGGTCTACATCGAGAACCTCACCCAGGCGTGGGAGGCCAACGCTGATCGACGCCGCCAGATCGTCACCCGGGATGAAGCAGTGGGGTATTCGGCGGTCTTCGTTCCGGTGTCGCCCTGGATCGCATGGGCCTACGCCACTGACGGCGAGGTCAAAAAGCGCATGTACGGAGTTGAGACCCATGAGCGGACAGACGCCGGAGGGCGGCTCGCCGTCGGTGCCACCTTCCACTGCAAACACCAGCTGGGTGACGTCGATTACATGCTGGTGGATATGGACGCCCCCCACTACTACACCAATGAAAACCGGGCGGGCGATGTAGAAACCAGGAGCACCGTTCAGATCATCCCGGTCGACGGAGGCGTCGAGGTCCAGATGCTCATGTCGCTGGTCGACGACACGAATGAGGAGATGACCCAGTTCGTCCAAGCCGCCACCGACCTCTCCGCCAACACCTTTCGGGACATCATCACTGCCGACCTGGAAGCGGGGGTCATTTCGCAGGACCAAATGGCGCTTGCAGAAACCAGTAAGCAACGGGCCGTGCGGCCGGGGGTGGCTGAAGGCAGGTTCGGTGGCCTGAACCAGCCAACAGAACCGTGATCGGGCTCCGGCTCGACCCCATCGCGGCTCGATAGGCTCCGATGAGCTCGCGTCAGGAGGCCAATTTGTTCGGCTATTCGCAGGCGGCGGTCGAAGGGGCCCTCGCCGCCGGAGCCACCTACGCCGACGCCCGGGTGGTGATCGTCAAGGATGAGCGAATCGAGGTGCTCAACCAGAATGTCGAATCGCTCGGACAGACGGAGGCGGCCGGAGTCGGTGTCCGCGCCCTCATCGGCTCATCCTGGGGGTTCTTCGCCACTGCCGAGCTGACCGAGACGGCCGCCCGCCAGGCCGGCGAGGCCGCCGCCGTCGTCGCCAAAGCGGCTGCCACCGTTCCCGGACCCGACGTCCCCCTCTCCGACGTACCGGTCGTGACCGACCACTACGAAACCCCCTTCGACGAAGACCCCTTTGCCGTCGCCCTCTCCGACAAGGTCGACCTGCTCGTCGGGGTCACCGAAACCATCCAGTCGGTACCCGGCATTGCCCTTGCATCGGCCACCCTGCAGTTCTTCGATACGGAGAAGTGGTTCGTCTCCTCCCAGGGCCACCGCATTAGCCAGCACCTCGTCGAATCGGGAGGCGGGTTCGACGCCACCGCCATCGGCGAATCCGAGACCCAGCGCCGCTCCTTCCCCCAGTCCTTTGGCCAGTACGAGACTGGAGGATTCGAGAGGATCCGCCGGTGGGACTATCCCGGCAACGCCGGCCGCATCGCCGAAGAAGCTGCCGCCCTCCTCACTGCCGACGAGTGTCCGGAAGGCGAACGAGACCTCATCCTCGAAGGCAGCCAGCTCGGCCTCCAGATCCACGAATCGGTCGGCCACGCCATTGAGCTTGACCGCATCCTCGGCTGGGAAGCAGCTTTCGCCGGCACGTCCTGGCTGGAGATCGACAAGATCGGTCAACTCCAATACGGCTCGGAGCTCATGAATGTCACGGCCGACGCCACCCTCCCCGGCGCCCTCGGAACGTTCGGCTACGACGACGAGGGCACCCCCGCCCAATCGGTCGACATCGTGAAGGACGGCCTATGGGTGGGCGTGTTGTCCGGCCGGGATTCGGCGGCGCTGGCCGGCCTCCCACCCGGCGGCATGGTGCGGGGGGATGGCTTCAACCGCCTGCCGATGGTGCGCATGACCAACGTTGGGCTGCTCCCGGGCGACTCCTCCCTCGAGGAGATCATCGCCGACACCAAGGACGGCATCTACGCCTCCACCAACCGCTCGTGGTCGATCGATGACAAACGTCTCAACTTTCAGTTCGGCACCGAAATCGCCTGGGAGGTCAAAGACGGCAAGCGGGGCCGCATGCTCAAGAACCCCACCTACACCGGCATCGGCCCCCAGTTCTGGGGCAGCCTGGACCGGATGGCGGGGCCCGAGGAGTGGGTCCACTGGGGGACTCCCAACTGCGGCAAGGGCCAGCCAATACAAGTGGGCCACACCGGCCACTCGGCCGGCCCCTCGAGATTCTCCAACGTGCGGATCGGAGTACGCGGATGACCGATCCTCAAGCACTGGCCGACAAAGTCATCGCCATGGTGGGCGACCGGGCCGAGGCGGAGGCGATGGTGGTGGCCGGCAACCGCTCGCTGACCCGGTTCGCCAACTCCTACATTCACCAAAACGTCGGTGAGGACGTGCCGCAGATCGAGCTGAAAGTCGTCGTCGACGGCCGGGTGTCGTCGGCCGCCACCAGCCAGGTGGGCGATGACGCTCTGAACCGGATGGTCGATACCGCCCTCGAGAGCGCACGGCTCCGGCCGGTCGACGCCGATTGGCCGGGGTTGGCCCCTCAGGCCGAGGCGGCAGACGTTGAGCATTGGGATGCCGCCACCGCCGCCGCCGACCCTGCCGAACGCGCCTCACGGGTGGCCGACTTCGTGGCCGCCGGACCCGGGCTGCGGGGCGCCGGGTACTGCGAGACCATCGGCCTGACCTCGGCGTTCGCCAATAGTGCCGGACAACGACTGACCGGCCGGGAGACCCGGGCCATCATCGACGGCATCCATCAGACGGAGACCTCCGCCGGTTCGGCCCACCAGACGGGAGTCGGCATCGGCGATCTCGACGGCGCCGCAGCCGGGACCCAGGCCGCCGCCCGCGCCCGCGACTCAGCCGACGCCTACGACATCAAGCCGGGCGAATACGAAGTGGTGCTCTCCCCCGAGTGCACGGCCACCATCGCCGTCTTCTTGAGCGCCTACGGCTTCAACGCCAAGGCGGCCGTCGAGGAGCAATCGTTCGTCGAGATCGGCGGACAGCAGTTTGATCCGGCCATCAACATGTGGGACGACGTGACCGACCCGCGGGCGCTGGGGGTGGCATTCGATTCGGACGGGGTGCCGAAACGGAGAGTGGAGCTCATCACCGGCGGCGTTTCAAAGTCGCTGGCCCATGATCGACGGACGGCCGCCAAGCTGGGAACTGAGTCCACCGGTCATGCGGTCCCGGGGAGCGAGTCCTTCGGCGCCTTCCCCCTCAACGTCTTCGTCGGTGAGGGCGACCAATCGATCGACGAGATGATCGCTTCGGTTGACCGTGGGTTGTTCGTGACGGCGTTCAACTATTGCCGGATCCTCGACCCCAAGAGCCAGGTAGTGACCGGATTGACCCGCAACGGAACCTTCATGATCGAAAACGGAGCCATCACCGGTGCGCTGACCAACCTTCGTTTCACCCAGTCGTTCGTGGAGGGGCTGGGTGGCGGCCGGGTGCTGGCAGTTGGCAACGACGGCCGGTTCGCCGATTCCGAGTTCGGGCCCGGGTTCATACACGCCCCCAGCCTCCACCTGGCCTCATGGAACTTCACCGGCGGCAACGACGGCTAGCGGTTGCTCAGGAGATCCCCATCGGGCCGACCAGGAATCGGGCCTGACCGTCAATGCCAATTTCGGTGACCGATCCCGTCGTGATGTCGATGAGGAGGGCGTCAATGTAGGGAGCGCCCCACTCTCCCGACTCGGTGCGGTTGACGAGGATCTGATCTCCCCGTAGATCCAGCGCCGTCGGCGCCCACCCCTGGTCGGGACGCTCGAGGTCCTGGCGAAATAGCTCTTCGCCGCTGTCGAGATCCACGACCACCAACAGGT
The DNA here is from genome assembly GCA_029862065.1 of Acidimicrobiia bacterium. GTDB lineage: Bacteria > Actinomycetota > Acidimicrobiia > Spongiisociales > SHLN01 > SHLN01. Next base: position 16,595 of record JAOTYB010000029.1, read on the forward strand.
ACCGGGTCTGGGCTCCATCGAAGTCGCGCTCGTAATAGGCGAGTCGGCCATCGTCGCTCAACTCGGCAAACTCGAAGCAGGCCGAACCAACCAGATCGCCGGTAGTGACGTCATACAAGGTGCCGTCCCCGCAAAATACGTCCGGCCCGTAGGGATCGCCGGCGAAGCCCACGAAGCCGCCCGACTCGTCGTAGAAGCTGAACCCGGTGGTGCCCTCTGCCCCCCAATACGCAGCGGCGTTGGAGCCTCCGACAGAGATCCCGATGGACCCCGATTCCCAGCCCCCGGTCACCGCGAACTGGTCGACTGACCCGGTTGCCTGGGTATAGGTGCGGAGCGTCTCGCGGGCGGTCTCTGGACTATCGCCTTCGGTCCGG
>JAOTYB010000161.1 GCA_029862065.1 Acidimicrobiia bacterium
GTTAAGACCGTGTTGCCCCGCTCGAAGCTGCTCAAGGCGATTGCCGAGTACTTGCCGCGGATTGCGTAGGGAGGCTGAGCCCTTGCCGATAACAGTGAGTAGCCTCGGGCCCGTAACCACCTGGATGAGTGTGACTTGAGTGCAGGCACAGAACAGGGAGCCGGTCGGGATCTGGCCACCGTTCCCGAATCCACCTCGGAGAGCGAGGAGATGTTCCTCATAACGGTGGCCCGCGCCATCGAGGATGGACATTCCGGGCCGGTTCCCGTCCCGTTCTTGGCCAGCGAACTGTCCATCTCCAAAGTGTCGGCCAACGACATGACGAAGAAGCTCGTCGGTCGCGGCTTCATCGAGTACGAACGGTATCGGGGTGTGACGTTGAAGCCCGCCGGAACGGCCGTCGCCAACCGGGTGCTCCGGCGCCGACGGCTCTGGTCGTTGTTCCTGGCCGAACACCTCGGGCTGTCACCCAACGCAGCCGACACGATTGCCTGCGAGTTCGAGCACGTGACGCCGGCGGAGGTGGCCGTGAGATTGTCCGACTTCCTCGGAGACCCGACGGTCGATCCGGAGGGCAAACCGATTCCGGCCGCCGGTAGCCGGTCACAAGGCGCACCCACCGAGCTGACGTTGTCTGAGGTCGAAGTCGGGCAGCGCAGTCGGGTTGCCCGCATTGCCGGTGACTCGGCTATTCGCTCGTTTCTTACGGACGAGGGCGTCGTCGACGGCGTCGAGCTCACTGTGTCGGCCATCGGAGCGGACCTGGGGTGTCTCATCGAAACGCCCCACGGGCGGGTCCACTTGTCGCCCGACATCGCGGCCGACGTGATCGTTGAGCTCATAGCCCAGTAACTGGGAAGCGCTGAGGGCGGGACCGAGGCCTTCGTGTCCACGGCTCCGAGCCCAATTGACAGCTCCAGGGACGGTAAATTAGGCTGACTTAACGAAAAGTATTAGCCATGGCTAACCTTCACATCATGGAGCGATATGTCTGTCAGTTTTCTAGCGGCCGGCAGCCGGGCCCCCGAATGAGTTCCCGTGGGTAGCGGACTCCTTATCACGCTGCGCGAGGGCCTCGAGATCGCCCTGGTGCTCGCCATCATCATTGCCTATCTCAAGAAGATCGGCCGCACCGACCGTCTCGGCGCCGTCTGGGTGGGAGCGGGTGCCGCGGTGGCGGTGAGCTTGGCCACCGGCCTGCTCTTCAATGCGGCGGTGGGCGAATTCGAGGGCAAGTGGGAGCAGTTCATTGAGGGTGTGCTGGCGTTCGCAGCGGTCGGCGTTCTCACTTGGATGATCTTCTGGATGCGGGGACACGCCAGGGGGATCGCCTCGGAGCTCCATGCCAAGGTGGACGACGCGCTGACTCGATCCTTCACGGCCCTCGCCGTCATCGCGTTCGTGGCCGTGGCTCGGGAGGGCTTTGAGACGGTGCTCTTCCTGCTCGGTGCTGAGACGTCGAGCGAGTCGGGGGCGGCGGTCGTCACCGGGGGCGTCGTCGGCCTGGCTTTGGCGGCGGTGCTCGGCTATCTGTTCTACCTCGGGAGCGATCGTGTTGACCTCCGCAAGTTCTTCAACTGGACCGGCGTGCTGCTGATCCTGTTTGCGGCCGGCCTCTTCGCCAAAGGCATCCACGAGTTCCGGGCGTTCTTCGAGCTCGAAGCCGCCTGGTACGCAGCCCCGGTCTGGGAGTTCTCGAGCGGTCCCCTGGCCGAAGGATGGACCTACGACTTCCTCAAAGGCCTGTTCGGCTGGAGTCGGGACCCCGAGCGCATCCGAGTGGTGGCGTACGTTGCCTACCTGGTCCCGGTGCTGTGGTTCTTCTTCAAAGGCGCGGTCACCCCAAGCCGGGCGACTGTCACCGCGCCCGAGGTTCCCCTTCCGGTGCCCTCCGAAGTCTGAGCAGCAACGGCGAGCCGTTGCTTGGCACTGGTTTCCCAAACCGGGTGGGGTGTGCGGCGCGTAACTCGCGTACGGGTCGGCCTTTTCGGGGTTTGCCGGCAGGGACCTCTCGTCGGAGCAGAGTGTGGATGGTCCATCGGCTCGAGGTCGAGCCAGCGAAGGGGTGAAGTCGAACGGGGAACCTGGGAGGCTCCCAAACCGTCAGAGATTCATGAAACGGTTAGTGATCATTTTCGCGACCTTAGGACTTCTTGGGCTCACAGCAGCACCGGCCGCCGGCCTCAGCTGCGCCGAGCCAGAGCCCGTGGACTGGTCGACCCGCCTGCCTGCCGCCGACGCGTCAGCGATCGGCGTCCTCGAGTCGGTTAAGGAGGTCGAGGGTGATGAATACGAGCGTGTACTGCTTCTCCAGGTACGGGTCACTGAGCGTCTGGGTGGACGCACCACTTCCGTGATCGAGTACAGCGTCCCGTATTTCGATCCGTGGGGTCCCCACTACGAGGTCGGCAAGGAGATCGCCATCGTGATCGAAAATGGTGTCATCGCCGACGGTCAAATGCACATATGCGGGCCATGGTTCACCCCCGACGAGCTTCGCCAGGCTGCCGACGACTACGGACCAGCGATCGATCCGGCTCCCAGCACTAGTCGGTACTTGCATGTTCTCTTGGAGCGCATAATCCGACTCCTCCTCCACTGGACCCTATAGGCCGGGCTGCTCAGCGACACACAGAACATCCAGCAATATGCCTCCCAGAGGCCGCTCAGAATCGGCTGTGGTCTCTGGGGTGGATGCAGAACTTTCGGCGAGAGCGGATGTCTCTTGTTGAGGAGGTTGTGATGCGGTTCACTGAGTTGGAGAAGGCTGAGGTGTGGGATCGGTGGCAGGGGGGTGAGGCGATGCGGACCCGCACGCACCTTGACATACGAGATTCAATATGTGCGGCTCCGATGGCCTGCCTAGGTACCCCAACTACCATTTCTCCGTACAAGCCCTAGTAGCTCAGGGGATAGAGCGCCGGTTTCCTAAACCGGACGGCGTATGCGCTGTGCTAACTCCCTAATGACCCGTTCGGGGGTCGTGAGCCGGGTGTTATGCGCTGTAACCGCCCGCTCTATTGTGAGTAGACAACGGCGTAAGCGGCAGTAATCGCCCTATATGTGCGGGTGGGGATTCCCTGGAGACGCCGATCTAGCCGGGCATTTTCGACGTGGGTCCAATCGCTCATATCGGCCGGGACGTGCAATAGCATCACCTGCCGCCGCCTAGCCTGCCGTGATGAAGCCGGTAGACCCAGCGCCCCCGTTGACGGGTCAGTTTGTGTTCGCTGGGCTGCTCATGTGGGTCATGGTCGGGGCTACTGCGATAACAACGATTATCCCGGTTCTGGCGACGTTTCTGATTGATGACTTCGGTGTGACCAAGGTGGAAATAGGCGCCATCGGGTTGGTGGTCAACGTGCTGGCGGCGGTAGCTTCACCCTTCGCGGGTCGGATCGCCGACCGGATCGGTGGCGAGAACGCTGCCCTCATCGTATTGGTCGGAGCCGCCGTGGCGGCCGTGCTCGTAGCGGGGGCCCCTGTGTTTCCTGCAGTGTTCGTGGGTGGCAGTGTGGCCGCCATCACCGCGGCCGGAGCAAACCCGGGGACCAACAAGCTGATCGCGGAGCATATCGAACGAGGTCGGCGCGGGCTCATAACGGGGCTCAAGCAAACGGGCCCACAGGTGGGGGCACTGTTCGCCGGGTTGCTTGCTCCCTGGGGCGCGACGGCCTTCGGGTGGCGGCCGACATTGATAATTATGGCGGTCGCACTGGTCCTCCCCGTGCCGTTCCTCATGCGGATGACTACTCCAGCCTCAGCGGTCCAATCGGATAACGGCGCACCCATGGCCCCTCTGCCGAGTGGCATTTGGTGGGTGGCTGCCTATGGAGGTCTGCTTGGCCTCGGAGGCTCCGCAGTCTTCTTGCTTCCGCTATTTGTTGAGGAGAGACTCGGCCAGACTCCTCGGGTCGCCGGGCTGGCTACCGCCCTGCTGGGAGGGATCGCCATATTTGGCCGGCTGCAGTGGGCGCGAACGGTGGAACGGCGGACGAGCCAGGCCAACACCCTCGCCATGCTCTCATTGGTGGCGATCGTGGCGACAATCTTAATGCTGATCTCGACAACGGCAGGGATCGGCTGGATGTGGGCGGGTACAGTGGCGTTTGGGTTATCCGCCGCTTCATGGACTGCCGTTGGCTCAATGGCCGTAATGGCGATCGTTGGCTCCTCAGAAGCCGGGCGTGCCTCCGGGGTCGTGTGGTTCGGGTTTTTGACCGGGTACGGTCTCGGCCCGCCGCTGTACGGGTTCACGGTCGACAAGACCGGTTCGTACACCGTCATGTGGTGGTTGGCTCTTGGAATGTTCCTGCTGGCGACGGGCGTCGCCCTTGGGTGGGCGCATACGCAGCGCATATCGAGCGGCCGACGGCTACTCAGCTGAAATGTCGAGGGATGCGTCCGGCTGTCTGCCTCGGTAATACGCCAATGTCGCCGCACTTCGGCGATTGAGTTCATGTCGAGGTCGCGGACCAAAACCACTATCTAGCGGGACTCGACCGCTCCATATGTGCCTGATTGATACTT
>JAOTYB010000162.1 GCA_029862065.1 Acidimicrobiia bacterium
GGACGCCGAGTGTTTGTCACCCGAAAGGCTCGAACGGGTCGGGTCGGACGACCGGCGAGTGGTCGGACAGCAGCCTTTACCGCGGAGCAACCACCGCCAGGGCGTCGGGGGCGAAGCTGATGTGCAGCTCGCCAACTTCGCCCAGGAGCTCGCCGTCGGCTTGGAACCAGGCGGGAGGATCGGCGGTGACCTCGAGCTCATCGATGCCCGCCCACACGTGCATCCCGGGAATGCGCTCGAGGCCGCGACCGGCGATGGCGGTGCCGGCCAGACCGATGGCCCGGGCCGGGGGCACCTTCTCGACAATGAGCGAGCTCAACCCGGTGACCGGGTGGGGGGTGATCCGCAGGGGCGTGCGGCCAAAGTAGGTGTAGGGCCAGTGGATCTGTGTGATGACGGCCACGGCATCGGCCTTCTTGTCCCCGCTGATTGCTCGCATGGTCGGCGCCCGTTTGCGGAACTTGCTCAAGAACATCCATCCGGCCGAACGGGCGTAGTGGAGGCCGCCGAACCACACCTTCTTGTGAGGCGTAGTCTCGGCCTGGCGCACGACCTCGGCGTCGAGGCCGAGTCCGGCGGCAAACATGGCGTAGCCGCTCAGGTTCCCGCCTGGTCCGGTGGCGTCGATGCGGCCGAGGGCAATGCGATGGTGGGGGGGATTGGTCGCCAGGAAACTGGCAGCCGGTAGCGGCTTGGCGGGAAGTCCGAGGATTCGCCCGAGGACGTTGGTCGTCCCGGCGGGGATGATGCCGAGGGCGGTGTCGGAATGGGCGATGCCGTTGACGATGTGGTGGATGACGCCGTCGCCTCCCATCCCGGCCACGACCTCCACGCCGTCGGCGGCCGCTTTGGCGCTCGCTTCTCGTGACTCGGCGGGGCTGTTTGGCCAAATCGAATCCGCGTCGAATGTCTCGGACAGGATCTTCATCACCTCGCGGTGGGTGGCGCCGGTGAAGCCGGAGGCGAGGGGATTGGCAATGAGGAGAAGGCGCGGCATTGCGGCGAGGTTAGTGGCGGGGTGGACGCTGGCCTGGGATCGGCTTTAGGCAGTTGCCCATTCTCGTTCTGAGTCGTCGACGCGGCTCAACACCAGCCGGGCGATGACGAGGAATCCGAATAGCGCCGACATGGCGGTGATGCGGCCCCAGCCGGCGTAGTCGACGATGAGGGCCCACATGAGCGGGCCAAGGATGGTGGCGAACCGGCCGACCGTGGCGTACAGGCCGTAGAACTCGGCGTACCGGTCGGGTGGGGTGATGCGAGCCATGTAGGTGCGATCGGCGCTCCAGGTGGTGCCGAGGGCGAAGCCGCCCATGATGACGAGCACCACCCCGAGCGGCTTGGCATCGGTGGCCGCTGCCGCCAGCCCGAAGATCCAGGCCGTCATCCAGATGTAGAGGGCGAAATGGAGCGCCTTGCGCGGGCCGATCCGTTCGGTGAGTCGGCCGCCGCCTAATCCTCCGAACACCGACGCCAGGATGCCGAACCCGAGCACGATCTCGAGCTCACTTCGGGTGAACCCCACTTCTTCGATGGCGAAGATGGTGAGGAAGCCGCCGATGACGGTGTTGATGGCGTCGCTATAGAAAAACCGCCCCACCAGGAACGGGATCACCCCCTCGAAGTTGGCGGCCGCCTTCCACGACTTGCGAACCTGGGCCAACGATTGATTGACGGAGGGGGCCGGGCCTTCCTTAGGAACTCGTGGCCGTTCTTTGATGAAGAAAAAGGCCGGTAGAGCGAATATCAGAAACAGCACGGCCAGGGTGCGGAACACAACGGCATGGCCGAAGTCGTCGATGAGCAGGCGGCCGATGATGACGGCGAGGAATGAGCCGATGTAGCCCACGCCGACACCGATACCCGAGATGCGACCGCGGTTCTCCTCGGTTGAGACGTCAACCAGCAACGAGTCGTAGAACAACGAGCCGATGTGGAAGCCGACCAGGGCCAGGGAGAAGAACGCCAACGACGGCCCCGGCCCGGTCGATCCCATGAACAACGTGGCACCGACGGAGACAAAGGTGGCGGCGATTAGGTACGGGCGTCGGCGGCCCCGATGGTCGCTGCGAGCTCCCAGCCATGGAGCCAGCACGATGATCACGATCATGGCGGCATTGATGGCAAATGCCAGGTCGCGGTCGCGATATCCCTGGATGTCGATGAGCCACTCGGGAAAGTACAGACCGGCTACGCCGAGGGCGAACACGGTGTTGGCAAGGTCGTAGGTGGCCCAGGCCGCCACGCTGCGGCGCTCGGGCAGCCAGCTCATTCTGTCTCTCCCCCCGGAGGGGGGAGAACCGGCGGAGCCGGGAGGGGGGCGCTCGGTTGCGTCGAGGGGTCGTCCCCTCCGACCCTTTGGGCCACCTCCCCCTCCGAGGGAGGAAACGAGGGGAGGCCCAACACCGGCTTTACGGGAGTTCGATGGCGTACACGCCGGCCGGAGGGCGGAATGCCTTGCGGTTTAGCGGGGACAGTCGGGCACCGGGGTGGATGACGGGTACGATCTTGCCGGTTGCCCGCCAGCTCACCGCCGCGAAACGCCGATAGGTCCACATGGTGGCGTCGTCGCGGGCGATGCCGGGGAGCAGGAGGACGTCAGCGGTGGCCGGGTCGGCCAGCCGGAGGGGCAGACGCAAGTAGCCGAGACCACGGGCGACCGCCCGCCGGTCGGTGAACAGCCCAGCTTGGGTGGCGCCGAGCAAGGCAGCGCTTTCCAGCGCCCACAGTGATTCATGGTGGAGAGAAAGCACACCGATGCTGGTGGCCTCGGAGATCTCCATGCCGATGTCGTTGGCCCACGACTGATCCCCCAGCACCGACAGCACGGAGCCGAGGCCGAGGGACGCTTGGTAGGGGTCGGGGTCGAGGGCGGGCTCGGTGACCGCCAGCATGAGTGGGTGATCGGGCCGGCGGCTACGAATCTGGCGGGTGGCGTCGAGGCCCTCGCCGACCCAGTTCCCCCTGGTCAATTCCAGGAGTCCTTCGGCTGCCAGGCGCGCCAAAGCGATGGGGTCTGACCACTCGTCACGAGTGGCGCTATCCAATAACTCAAGAGGTAGCAGGTTCCCGCCTTAGCCGATGCAATCACGTTATCCGACTTGAGTGAATTGCGCATTTCCGCCAAGGTTGGCGACGATCTCCTCGCGTAGGTGAGCCGGGCGAAACGGCTTGGTGATAAACCCGTTGGCCCCCCGCTTCTCCGCTGCCAGGGCCACTTCAGGCTGGGCGTGGGCGGTGACGATGATGACGGCAATGTTGGCTGTGCTGGGATCGGCTCGGAGCTCCCGCAGCACTTCCCAACCGTCGATTCCGGGAAGGCCGATGTCGAGCAGGATGACATCGGGGATCTCGGCACGGGCCATGGCCAGCCCTTCCAGGCCGTCCTCCGCGGCGATCACCGTCACGCCAAGCGGGCGCACGCTGACCTCAATAAGTCGGCGTACGCTCGGCGAGTCTTCAACAATAAGGACCGTGGCGTCCATTGATTCTCCGTCGGGGGGCCTATCCCCAAGGAGTGTCGGCGGGAATCCAGCGCTTCTGTAGCTAAAAGCCGAAGCGAGCGGCCACGTTTCCGGCGTTATCGAGCAGATAAGCGGTGTCCCCGGAATTGCTCCACACCGGGTCGCCATCGCAAAAATACTGCTCATCGGGGGAGGGATCGCCGCACCCGCTGAATACCCGCACCCGGTCGCCCGGCTCGAGGATAAATCCGGACGGGAAGGCGAACCGGTGGGACGAGGACTCATCTCGTAATACCCAGCCGGTCAGGTCGGCGGCCGCCTCGCCGTCGTTGCGGATTTCGGCGAACTCTCCGTTCTGGTTGCGAGAGTCGTCGCCGGGGGCGTCGAACTCCAGGCGGGAGACGGAGATGCTGGCATCGGCCGCCGGACCGCAGGCGTCGGGTTGCCACAGTCCTATTCGGGCGTCCCAGGCGGCGGCCTCGGCGGTTTTGAACTCCGAGAGCAGCGGATGGTCGTTGGTGAGCGCCAGAGCGAAGCCTTCCGCAACCAATTGCTGGTTCAGGAGCGCCCCATCCGGGCTGTAGGCGTAGCGCAAGAGCCGGCCGAACCGGTCGGTCTCGCCACCGTCGAGAACCACTGCATCGCCTGTCAGCTCCCGCGTACGAGCCTTGGCCTCGGCGTCGAAGCACTCGTCACGCTCGGGTGTATTGATACCCAATAGGCGCACTTCTACCTCGTCGCCGTCGACCTCGGCCACAATCGAGTCGCCGTCTAAGACTTGGACCACGCGCACCGAGTTGGTTGGATCCGGAGCGGTGGGGCTGGAGGTCCCCGTGCAGGCGGCAGTGGCGACTGCGAGCAGTAGGAGAAGGGTGGTCGGCTTCACAACCGGAGACCCTATCGGGTCTTAGGAGACCGACCAGACTCCGGTGACGGGGTTCTGGTCGAATCCCCAGCTGTAGGTCAGGTCTTTGGGGCCGCTCAGGGTGTTGGCATAGTGGCTGGAGCCGGCCAGGTGGTAGCCGATGGTGTCGGTGCCGTCGCCGTCGAAGTCCCCCGA
>JAOTYB010000163.1 GCA_029862065.1 Acidimicrobiia bacterium
AGGGGCGGGGACTCGGAATGGTTCCAGGGCATCGAGGCTCACCACCCAGGGTGCGATCGAGGTGGCGAACGACTTGCCGAGGAAGGGACCGAGTGGCTGGTACTCCCAGGCCTGAATGTCACGGGCGCTCCAATCGTTCACCAGAACCACGCCGAAGATGTGCTCCTCGGCTGAGTCGATGGGCAGCGCTTCACCGAGGTGGTTGGCGTCACCGGTGACGAAGCCGACTTCCAGCTCAATGTCGAGCCGCTCGGTCGGGCCCCATCGGAGCGGTTGATCGGGGGCCTTGAGCTGTCCGCTCGGACGACCGATCGGAGTGCCGCTCACAACCACCGATGAAGCTCGCCCGTGGTAGCCGACGGGCAGGTGCCGCCAGTTGGGGAGCAGCGGTTCGCCGTCCGGCCGGAACAACTTGCCGAGGTTGGTGGCGTGTTGGATCGACGAGTAGAAGTCGACGTAGTCGCCGGGCTGGATCGGCACGAGCAGTTCCACTTGTGTGACGGGGACCAGCAGCCGCTCTGCCAGGGCCGGCTTGCCCTTGATCTCATCGTTCGACAGTTCGAGCAAGTTCGACAATCGCGCCCGCGATGCGCGCCAGGTCTCCCGGCCACATGCGATAAAGGGATTGAGGGTGTCGGAAAATAACACGCTGCGGTCGACGAGAACATCGGTTAGCAAGCCCGCCTCGGCCACCCCCGCCAGGTCGAGTACCTGGTCGCCAATGGCAACTCCAACCCTCGGTCCATCACCCGGCCGTCGGAACACGCCATAGGGAAGGTTCTGAATCGGGAAGTCTGATCCATCGGCCGACTCAACCCAGCTCCGCAATCGAGCGTCAGTCGTGGGGTCAGTCATGCGCTGAGAGTACCTGCCCGGAGACCGGGCCTAGAGGAACGGTGGGCGGAGGGCGGTGGGCGGTCGGCCCTTCACAGCATCCCTAACTCGACGAGGTCCGCCACCGGTTCGGTGAACGAGCACGACCCGTATCCGAGCACGGCGGCGGATCTCCCGTATCGGATCTCTTCAACCGTCACGGCCCGGTGCCGCCAGCGGAAGGTCAGATCGGTGAGCTCGAATGCCTGTGAGTCAACCTCGGCTACCACCTCAGTTACTTCGGCTACGTCGATGTCGAGGGAGCGGGCGAGGACGGCAGCGCCGACCACATTGAGGAAGCCGTGCCGCATGACGCCGGGCTCGCTATCCCAATGCCTGAGGGGGTGGTGGAGGCCGGCGGTGGCTTTGAACCGAAGGCCAGCCGCCACCGCCGCCGAGATGAAGGCGGCCATCTGCTCAGGTGAGGGGAAGTCCTCGACCCCAGCACCGCCGCAGCGGATCTTGGCCCCGGCTCCCGCTTCAGCGATGGCCTGCATCTGCCGCGGCAGCGTCTCCGCCCAATCGCCGGCCAGGGAAACCTCGAAGAGGACGGCGTCGAATAGCGCGTCGAGCGAGCTCCGGACGCTGGCCAACTTGGCTGCCAGGGCAGGCTCAGAGACGAGGTCGGGAGGAATGCGCACTTCGGCCAACTCGAAGTTGGCCAGATCGCGCAAAGCCAGTTGGGTGACCGCCATTGAGCGAGCGTCGTCGGCGATTCCCTTGCTCCACTCGCCGAACGGTGCGGAAACGATGACCGCCAGCGGCCACGGCTCGGGTTCGTCCTCGAGGTGGCCGGCCAGCTCTTCGAGACGGTCGTCGGGGCAAATGAATCGGTGCACCATCCAGGATTGCAGGCACCGGGCGTCCCGGTAGCCGGCCACCGCACCTGCCATGTCGCGGCTCTCGGGCGGAAAGAGGCCTGCGTAGTCGATCAGACCGGCCAAGAACGCGGTACGGGCCGTCGCCTCGGACTCCATGACCTAAATCTACGGTTCCCGCACCCGTGTCAGAAGTCGGTGTCGGTTGAGATGGCTTGCGAGGCGGGCGGGCGCCGGACTAGCCGGCTGCTAGCTGAAGCTCGAGTGAACCGATCTGCTCGTAGAGCAGCTCGGTAAGTTCCCACAGGCGGCTGGTGGGGTCGTCCATGGCCAGAAGGCGCTGGGCGTCGAGCGGTCCGATGGGGGACAGGGCACAGGCTTGATAGGAGGCGATGGCCGGGTCGGCTGCCAGCTCGAAGTCGAGCGGGGCTCCCGGCTCGCCCAGCTCGGCTTGCAGCGCGGCGACTTTGCGCACGGCGTGGAAGGCGGCCTGGCGTAGGGTGTCGGCTTCGTCGCTCACCTCCAGGTCCTTGACGTCTTCCACCTGGGCGACCGGGTAGGGAGCATCGGAGAGCCACCTGGTGACGCGAATCCGTCGGGTACCGGCGGTGACTGCCACCCAGCGGCCGCCTTCGATCTCTTCGGCATCGAGCACTCGGACGACCGTCCCGAGGTCAGACCGCTCTTCGCCGCCGCCGACCTCCCACCCGCGTTCGATGAGCACGACCCCGAATTCCGGCTCGTCCACTGTCTGCAGGTCGGCCATTAGGTCGCGGTAGCGCTGCTCGAAGATGTGCAGGGGCAGCAGCATGTACGGGAACACGACGTTTGAGAGCGGGAACATTGGCAGCGAGTAGCCCATTGCTGGAGGATAGGTCACCCCCGGTGGTCAGCCGTCGGTCGACTCCCCTTCTAATTCGGTGGCGATGCAGAACTCGTTGCCTTCAGGGTCCTGGAACACCCGCCACATGAACGTCGGCCAGCGGTGTTCGTCCACGCGGGTGGCTCCCAGTTCGATGGCCCGCCCGGTCGCCGCCTCCAGGTCGGTCACGTGGAAGTCGACGTGCATCCGGTTCTTGCCCTGCTTGGGTTCGTCCACCTGCTGGAGGCTTAGCCGGATGCCAGACTCGGCTTGCGGCTTGAGAATGACGTACTGGCCCACCTGCCCGGCCACCTCGACCTCGAGAAGCTGTGACCAGAAGGCCGCCTCCTTCTCCAGGTCGTTGACGTCCAGCACGATGTAGGCGAGAGCGGTCATGGGGGCATGGTAGAAGGTCGCCCGAGCTCCGCCGACGGCTCTCTCTCCAGCGTTTTCCACTGGCAATCATTGAGTATTAAGGAATTGGACGACGGGCCGAAAAATAAATTGGACACACATATGGAACGTGCCAATAACTGGATATATCGGGAGAAATACACCATGATTGCAATCACCCGGAGTCGGCGGCTCAACCTCGTCGTCGCCCTCATCGCCCTGGCGTTTGTCTCGGCGCTCGTTGTCCGGACCTCAGCGTCCGCCTTCAGCGACACGACCGACAACACCACTAACCAGTTCACAGCTGGTGACGTGACGCTTATCGACGACGACCTCACCGTCGCCATGTTCACGGCCGGCAACATGAAGCCGTTGGATGCACAGACCGAATGCATCACCATCACCTATCAAGGCTCACTCGACGCCAGCGTCACTCTCTATGGCGCTTTGACCGCCGGTGACGGGCTCGACGATTACCTCAACCTCACGGTCAATCGGGGATCGGGTGGCTCGTTCGGTGACTGCACCGGGTTTCTCAGCTCGGAGAACGTGTACACCGGCACGCTCGATGGGTTCACGGGAACGCACACCAGCTTCGGCACCGGTGCCGGAACCTGGGCACCCACCGGCGGGGCTCCCGACGACGACATGACCTACCAGTTCATTGTCACCCTTCAGGATGACAACGCCGCCCAGGGTCTCACGACCACCGCGTCGTTCACCTGGGAGGCCCAGAACACCTAAGGCCGGTCACGAAAGGCCTCTGCAGTGGCCATACCAGAAACAAGAATCGTCCGACGCGACGGAGGGGTGACCGGCAACTGGTCGCCCCTCCTCGCGTACGCCCTCAGTGCCCTCTACATCTGGATTCTGCTCTGGCTGATCGTGTGGGTGGCGGTGCCGACTCTGGTGTTGCGGTGGGAGCCGGTGCTTATCACCTCGGACTCGATGGCTCCCAAGGTGCGGTCGGGCGATTTCGTTCTCCTGGCCGAGACCCCCGCCAATCTGGATCCGGGGTCGGTGGTCACCTTCACCCTCAACGATCATCTCGTGACTCACCGCATAGCGGTGACCAACGGCGACGGCACCTACATCACCCAGGGCGATGCCAATCCGCTGCCCGACAGCACCCTGCTGTCCTATGAGAGCATCGAAGGTGCTCCCCGGCTGCTCGTCAGCACCGTCGGACTGCCGCTGCTGTGGTACCAACGCGGGGAGTGGGTGCCCTTTTCGATCTGGGTGCTCGTGACGATGGGAGCTGCCTCCTACCTGGTGTCCGAGTCAGACCGCCGTCGCCGCCGGCCGGAGGGTGATACCGGCCCGGACGACCGTCATGTATCACCTCTCGGCGGGGTGGCGGCCGCGGCGCTCGTCGCCTTCGCATTGGTCGGCGCCACGGTGCCATCTGCCGCGGCCTTCGCGGCCACCACCGATAACAGCCCGGACACGTTCACGGCTTCAGAGTGGGAGCTGTTTGTGGGGTTGGTGGGTGGGGTTGGTCATTCGTGTGGGGTGAATGATGAGGGTGTGGTGTGGTGTTGGGGGCTCAACGATAAGGGTCAGTTGGGTGATGG
>JAOTYB010000030.1 GCA_029862065.1 Acidimicrobiia bacterium
TAGCGGCGACACCGGCTGGAGCAGCCACCGCCGGCCCGGAGTTGGCCCAATTCGATCCTGAGACCGGCCGCTGGCACATGCGTGATGCGGTGGGCGCCGTTCATACCTTCTACTACGGAGTCCCCGGAGACGTCCCCCTTCTCGGAGACTGGGATTGCGACGGCGACGACACGGTCGGCATGTACCGGCCAACCAATGGCTTCGTCTATCTGCGCAACTCGAACGACCAGGGGGTGGCAGACACTGAGTTCTTCTACGGCGTGGCCGGTGACCGGCCGCTGGCCGGCGACTGGGATGGCGACGGGTGTGACACGCTCGCCATCTATCGAGACGGGCGGGTCTATCTCCGCAACTCGAACGACACCGGCATCGCCGACCTCACGTTCTTCTATGGGCTCCCCACCGACACGCCATTCGCCGGTGATTGGGACAACGACGGCATCGACACCGTCGGCCTGTACCGGCGCTCGACCGGGTACGTCTTCCTCCGCAATCGTCTGTCGACCGGTTTTGCCGATGCCGAGTTCTTCTACGGCGCCCCCGGCGACCAGGTGATTGCCGCCGACTGGGATGGCGACGACATAGACACCGTCTCCATATACCGACCGGATGAGGCTCGCTTCTACATCACCAACGTCAATGCCACCACCTTCGCCGAGTTCGACTTCCGCTTCGGAGCCCGCAACCTGTGGGCCGTGGCCGGCGCGTTTAGTTCCTAACTTCGATACATTCGGGTCATGGTCTACGACCGCCGGCAGGCAGAATCGATCCTGGCCCGAGCCCAGGAGTTGGATGCCCCTTCCTCGGAGGCGCTCTTCGACACTGCGGCGCTTCAGCAGCTGGCCGACGAGCTGGACGTCTCGCGCCAGGCCTTGACCCAGGCCATCGATGAGATGACAACCGAAGATGCGGGACTGCTGTCCGCCGAGGCCGGGGCGCTGGTTGACCAGCCGGTGGAAACTGTGACCGAATCGGTTGGCGCCTATCTGCGGCTGCGCGGGCTGACCTCGACCGGATGGTCGGTGTGGGAGCAATCAACCGGCTGGTGGCCCGACGTGTATCGCTATCGGGCCCACACACCGGTGGCGGTTTCGGTGTCTTCGGCCGGCACGGCCACTCGGGTCCGCCTCATCGCCCATCTCGATCGGGTGGCGCGGGCCCATGTTGTTTTCGGTGTGCTGGCTCCCCTGTGGCTGGCCATGCTGGTTGCCGGAGGCGGCGTATCGGGGCTGGGCGGTTGGTTGGTGCCGGCTGTTGCCTGGGTGGCCGGCGCCATCGGGGGATTCTTCTACCGCCGAGAGGCGATACGGCGTCGCCTGGCCAACGCCCTGGTAGAGGTCGCTCGTCCGGACTACCGAATGGTCCCCTGGTAGCCGGTACTCGCACGCCTCGACGTAGCATGCCCGCATGCGGGTACTCGTAACTGGAGCAAGCGGATGGCTCGGTTCCTTCCTTATGCCCGCCCTGCAACGCGCCGGACATGAGGCTCTGCCTTTGCGGCGGGGCGACGGCCCGGGCGAGGTGCGATGGGACCCGTCGGCGGGCACCATCGACGCCCTTTCCGGGATCGACGCCGTGGTCCACCTGGCCGGTGTGGGCATCGGCCACAAACGCTGGAGCGATACCCAGAAGCGGGCAATTCTCGACAGCCGGACCATTGGTACCCGGCTCCTCAGCGAAGCAATCGCCGCCGCCGACCCTCGGCCTTCCGTGTTGATCAGCGCCTCGGCTATCGGGTATTACGGCGACCGGGGCGACGAGGAATTGACTGAAGCCAGTCGCCCGGGCGATGACTTCCTGGCAGATGTGTGCGTGCAATGGGAGGGGGCCACCCAGCCGGCCCAAGCCGCCGGCGTGCGGACGGTGACGACCCGGACCGGCATCGTGCTCTCCTCGAGCGGGGGAGCGCTCAAGCGCATGCTGCTCCCGTTCAAGCTCGGGGCCGGCGGCCGCCTCGGCTCAGGGTATCAGTGGATGAGTTGGATATCGCTGGACGATGAGATCGCCGCGATCATCCACCTGCTCGACAGCGACGTCTCGGGCCCGGTCAATCTCGTAGCCCCCAACCCGGTCACCAATCGGGAGTTCACCAAGACACTCGGGGCGGTCCTCAAGCGGCCAACGTTTCTGCCAACCCCGCTCGCCCCGGTCAAGGCCTTGTACGGCAGCGAACTGGTGGAGAGCTTGCTGCTGGCCAGTCAGCGGGTGGTCGGCACGGCGCTGGCAGATAGTGGCTATGCCTTTGCCCATCCCACGCTGACGCCGGCGCTCGAGGCAGCTACGTAGCCTCTCGACGGCTGGCCAGGTAGGCGCCGGCCAACACCACCACCATTCCCACAATGGTGAGGAGAGCCAGCGAATCGTCTCGGAATACGACGCCAAGGAACACCGCTACCACCGGAACGAAGTAGATGGCAACTCCGCCCCGGGTCGCTCCTACCCGACCGACCAGCTGGGTCATCACTGCCAGTGCTAACCCGGTGCCGAAAACGCCGAGCACGAACACGGCCGCCAGGCCGCCACCGTCCACCGATGAGTCAGGCAGCCCGGATACTGCGTAGGGGAGGGTGGCCACCGACGCCACCATTTGAGCCCGTCGCATCAACGGCAGAGCACCGTAAGCCTGCTGCATCGGCACGGCAATGTTGGCCGAGAAGCCGTAGAACGCGGTAGCCAGCAGCACCAAGCCGATGCCGAGGGCGGCATTGTCGCCGTCACCCCACGACGGAGCGACCACCATCACCACCCCGACGAATCCGAGCAGCAAGCCGCCGGCGATGATGCGGCTTGGCAGGCGGCGGAGGAGTATGGCGGCGAAGGCGGCGGCGAACAACGGCATGGCCGCGTTGAGGATCCCGGTGAGTGAGGAGGAAATCCACTGTTGGGCGATGGGAAACAGTGTGAACGGAATGGCGATCCAGGTGAGACCGAGCAGAACTACGTTGCGCCAGGACTCGCGGGGGATGGGTTGGCGGGCGGCCGGAATGAAAGAGAGAGCTGCCGCCCCCAGCGTGATCCGCATCCACGTGATGAGCCCGGGCGAGAGTGAATCGAGAGCAATGTCGATGAACAAGAACGACGCGCCCCAGGTGAAGGCCAGGAAGGACACCAGTCCCCAGTCGGTGAGCCCGAAGGCTTCCGTGCGGCTACCGCTGGTCGTGTGAATCATGCGGCGTCCGGACATCGGGGGAGGCTACCGGGCCATGACCCACAAAGGCGGTGGGGGCCGTAGGCTGCTTCGATGCCCAGGTTCGTCGCGTTTCCTCGCAGTCGGGTTCTCTTGCCCGCCCAGCGGCTCAACTTGCGGGTTTATGACCCAGCGCTGACGGGTCGACTGGCCGGCGTCGAAGAATTCTGCTCGGTCTTCGCTTCGGTCCCGGAGGCGGGAGCGATCGGCGTCCGCGCCTCGATAACGGCTCGCAGCACCTCCTCAGACGGCCGGCTCGATATCCAGGTGCTCGGTCGGGCCCGTCTTCGTCTGAGCGAGCCAACTGCTGAGTCCGTCGAGGCGGAGGAGCTCCCCGAGCCGCTCGGTGACGGTGACGTCGAACTGCTCCGGCGCGAGTTGGAGCGGGGGTGCCGCCGGTTCGCGGCGGCGGCGGTGGAGAGTGGCCAGCCTGCCTCGATCTCTTCGTCCCTTCACGCCGACCCCACGATCGCTTCGTACCAAGCAGCCACCATCTTGCCGATCTCCCATCCCGAACGGCAGGAATTGCTCGAGATTGACACCACAACCGGGCGTTTGGAACAGGAACTGCGTATCGTGGCGGGCGAAACCGGTATCTTGCGTCATATGCTTGGACTGGGAAGAATGGGAGCCTGATGGCAAACGTAAGCGAACTACCCGAGTTGATCTCCGAATCGCTCGACCTCACCAAGCAGTACTTCAAGCAAGAGACGGTCGAGCCGGCCAAACGTCTCGGCAAGGCTGCCGGTTTTGGATTCGGGGGCGCCGCCCTGTTCGGCCTGGCGGCACTGTTCGGAGGGATTGCCGTCAATCGCTGGATTATCCGCCTGTTACCGGACGGTCGGGCCTGGAGTGGGCTGGCCTACGTCATTTCGGCGCTGGTTCTGGTGCTCATCGGGGCAATAATCCTGGCCGTCGGCCGCCGCGGGTATGAGGATCCCGGCAGCGTTAAGGACGCGCTTCCCGCCCTGCGTGACGAGCTCACCGAGTAGCCTTGCGCCATGACCATTGAGCGAAGCGACCTCGAGTCCAAATTCCGTCAGATCCAGACTGCCGTCGACGACACCACTTCCACCGCCAAGAGCGCCGGCATCGGCCTGGCTATTGGCGGCGTGCTGCTCGTGCTGCTGGTGTATCTCCTTGGCCGCCGCAAGGGCAAAAAAGGTGGCGCCCAGCTAGAGATCTACCGCCTCAGCTGAGTCGGCACCAGCCTGTGGGGGAGCAGAGGGCCGGTGGATGGCACCGGCTCCGCGCGTAGGCACATCACGGCTCTAGACGGCCGAGGGCCTTTTCTGCCTTCTTCAGCTTCCGCCGCCGGCGACGAGTGGGGCGCCGCTCGACCTTGGCCGTTCGGTACTCGACCTCGTTGGTGGCAGCCTGCAGCTTGCGGCGGGCTCGCCGTGACGGCCGGAGGGCGGCGGCGGCCTGTTTGTGCTGGCGGCGGGCTTTGCGCGTGCGTCGACGGCTGGGGCGGCGCCTGGCCCGGGCCTCAGCTCGCCTGAGCTTGCGGCGGCGGCGGCGAGAAAGCGACTGGCGGTCTACCTCGAACCCGTCCAGCGACGCCAGCCGCTCGGCGCGGCGGGTCTCACGCCGACCGAGTGCGGCTGGCTCCTCAGGCTCGGCCTCTTTCTCTGCCGATCGTCGGGCCTTGCGGCGTTGCCGGCGGCTGAGGGTGGAGGCGACGGGCGCTTCGTCGGTTGGGGGTTCGTCGGAGGCGGTGGCGGCGCCTATGAGGTCGGTAGCGGCTGCCAGCAATTCGGAGGTGATGGAACGGTCACCGGCTGATGTCACCGTTGCCACGGTATCGTTGCCGACGGTGCTGGCCAGAGAGGCTTCACCCTCCTTGGGGACCCGGATGACGTAGCTCTCGCCCGGTTTCAGTTTCTTGGTGGCGATGAGCTCCCGATCGGGACGCTGGCGTTTGCGAATCTGGTCGACGACGGTGGCGGCTGCCCATAGCGCGACCGTCGGCGGCCTTCCGCCTGTCCGGAGCGTCTTGAATAGCTGCTTGGCCTGGTTCCCGGCTAAATTCATTGCACGCTCAATCTAGGGCTTCTGCGAGGTTGGATCATGTTCAGAAACCGCGATCTTCTAGTGAAAATCCTGGTCGTCATTCTTGTGCTCGGCATGCTCGGGTCGCTGGGGGCCCTTTTCGTTCAGTGAAGGTCATCCTTCGCAACCCCCGGCGTGAGCTCGACATCGAGGGCAACGCCACCGTCAAGGAAGTTCTCCGACGCCTGGAGATCATCCCTGAGACGGTTCTCGTGATCCGCGAGGGCGAGCTGCTCCTGAAAACCGACCGGGTGGGAGAGGCCGACACCATCGAGCTGCGGCCGGTCATCTCTGGCGGTTGCCGGTGAAGTGCAAGGTGTGCCGGGAGCCGGCAGTCCTCGAGATTCGGCGGCATCATGCCGTCTTCTGCGCCGCCCATTTCTTCGAGCATATGACTCGCCAGGTCGAGCGGACGATCCACGACTTCGACATGCTCCAACCCACCGATCGTCTCCTGCTCGGTGTCTCCGGCGGGAAGGACAGCCTGGCGCTGTGGGACATTCTCACCGACCTCGGATACACAGTGGACGGTGTGTATCTTGAGCTGGGCATCGGGGGTGAGGCCGGCTACAGCTCCGAGAGCCTCAAGCTGGCGGCCCAGTACGCCAAAAACCGTGACCTCAACCTCAAGGTTGTCGACCTGGCTGAGGCGTACGGATACACCATTCCCGAAGCGGCGGCCGAAACCCGGCGGGTGGCGTGCTCGGTATGCGGGCTGTCTAAGCGGTATATCCTCAACAAGGAGGCGCTCGACGGGGGCTACGACGTGCTGGTGATGGGCCACAACCTCGACGACGAAGCTGCCACCCTCATGGCCAACACGCTCAATTGGAACGTCGAGTACATCGGACGGCAACAGCCGGTGCTCCCCGCCACCAAGGAAGGCCTGGTGCGCAAGGTGAAGCCACTCCTGCGGATCGCCGAGCGAGAGACCGCCGCCTACTGCGTGCTCAAGGGCATCGACTACGAGGTGGACGAGTGTCCGATGGTGGGGGGTAACACCGGCATCCGGATCAAGGAATGGCTCAACATCCTCGAGAGTCAGCGGCCCGGAGCCAAGCAACAGTTCTTATTCGGGTTCCTCGATCGAGTGTCCGACCAGTTCGCCACTGCCCAGCAGGAACAGGTGGAGCTGGAGGAGTGCTCGAACTGCGGGCAACCGACCACGGCCGGGGAGTGTGCCTTCTGCCGCTTGCAGGTCCGGATGTCCAGCCGTGGCTGACTTCGGCAAAGGCGACCACTGCCTGCTGACCGACGGCAAGGGACGGACCTACCTGCTCACCCTCGAACCGGGATCGGTGTTTCATTTCCACAACGGGATGCTGCCCCACGACGACGTCATCGGCCGGCCAGACGGCAGCATGGTGGTGAGCTCACTCGGGGGGAAACTGGTGGCGGTTCGCCCCCGGCTGGCCGACTACATCGTCAACATGCGGCGCGAGGCCCAGATCGTGTATCCGAAGGACCTCGGGCCCATTCTCATCTGGGGGGACATTGCCCCCGGCAACACCGTGCTCGAGGCCGGCACCGGCTCGGGTGCCCTGACGATGGCACTTGTGCGGGCGGTCGGGCCGGAGGGCCGGGTGATCAGCGTGGAGCGTCGCGACGATCATGCCACCCATGCCCGCCACGCCCTCGAACAGTTTTTCGGCGGGATCCCTCCCACCCTCGAGCTGCGGGTGGGGGAGGTAGCCGAACAGATCGCCGAGCTGGCCCCCGATCGGCTGGTGCTCGACCTGCCCGAGCCGTTCGGAGTGGTCGATGCCGCCGCCGCCGGGCTACCGGCCGGAGCCCTGTGGGTGTCGTATGTGCCGACCATTCCCCAGGTGCAACAAACGACCGAAGCCTTGCGGGGGGCCGGCTGTTTCGCGGAAATCACCAGTTTTGAGGTATTGCACAGAGAGTGGAACATCGATGGGCGATCGGTCCGTCCCGATCACCGAATGGTTGGACACACAGGGTTTATCAGCATTGCTCGCAAGATCAATCCGGCGTGACCGCCACGCAAAGCGCGAGGTCCCTGGGTGCGACTGCTAGGTTGCACGCTCCTATTCGTATAATTCGCGAAAGCGGCCAGCCCCCACCACCGATAAGGACCCCATGACTAGTCACGAGTCTCCCGAGGTCAGCGAACTACAGAGCACTATCTCCACGCTCGAAGAGGAACTGTCCGTCCTGCGTCGGCGTCTGCAGGACTCACCCCGCCGGGTGCGCGTCCTCGAGGAGCGGCTGCTCGAGGCCAAAGGTCAGTTGACCCAGGCAGTCCACCAGAACGAGAAACTAGCTGCCGTGCTGGAGGAGACCCGCGAGCAACTCGCCATCCTCCGTGAAGAGGTCGAGAAGCTCACCGCCCCGCCCAATCCGTTCGGCACCATCCTCGGAATCAACGAAGACGGCACCGCCGACGTCATGACAGGTGGGCGCAAGCTCCGAGTCAACGTCGAGCCGACCCTCGAGATCAAAGAACTGGAAAGGGGGCAGGAAGTCCTCCTCAACGAGGCCTACAACGTCATCGACATCCGCGACTTCGAGCCCCAGGGTGAAGTCGTTGCGGTGAAAGACCTGATCGACGAGAAGCGTCTCATCGTGCTCGGACGCGGCGATGAGGAGCGGGTCATCGAGCGGGCCGCGCCGATGGTTGGCGAGTTCCTTCGGGTCGGCGACCACGTTCGCATCGATACCCGCACCGGGTTGGCGTTCGAAAAGCTGCTCCGTCCCGAGATCGAAGAGCTGGTGCTGGAAGAAGTGCCGGAAACCACCTACATGCAGGTTGGCGGCTTGCGCGAGCAGATCGAGACCATTCGTGATGCGGTCGAGCTCCCATACCTCCACAAGGACCGGTTCGCCGACTATCAACTCAAAGCCCCCAAGGGCATCCTGCTGTACGGCCCTCCCGGCTGCGGCAAGACCCTGATCGCCAAAGCAGTCGCCAACAGCCTGGCTAAAGCCGTGGCGGAGAAGAGCGGGTCCGAAGATGCCCGGTCCTACTTCCTCAACATCAAAGGCCCTGAGCTGCTCAACAAGTATGTGGGTGAAACCGAACGTCAGATCCGGGTGATCTTCCAGCGGGCCAAGGAGAAGTCGGACGAGGGCGTGCCAGTCATCGTGTTCTTCGACGAGATGGACTCGTTGTTCCGCACCCGCGGCACCGGCGTGTCCTCCGATGTCGAATCAACCATCGTTCCCCAGCTGCTGTCCGAGCTCGATGGCGTGGAAGCGCTCAAGAACGTCATCGTCATCGGCGCCTCAAACCGGGAAGACCTCATCGATCCTGCCATTCTCCGCCCGGGCCGCCTCGACGTGAAGATCAAGATCGAACGACCCGGTCCGGAAGCCTCCGAGCAGATCTTCGGGATCTATCTTCTGCCCGAGTTGCCCCTCGACCCCGAAGAGCTGGCCGGCCACAACGGGGACCGCCGGGCCCTCCTCGACGACATGATCAAGAAGACGGTGACGAGAGTCTTCGATACCTCGGATGCCAACCGCTTCCTCGAGGTCACCTACGCCAATGGCGACAAGGAGCTCCTCTACTTCAAGGACTTCCTGTCCGGCGCCATGATTGAGAACATCGTCCGGCGCGCCAAGAAGGACGCCATCAAGCGGGAGATCGCCAACGGTACGTCCGGCATCAAGTCGAGTGACCTGATCGACGCCATCATTCAGGAGTTCCGCGAGCACGAAGACTTGCCGAACACCACCAATCCCGACGACTGGGCCCGCATCTCCGGCAAGAAGGGCGAGCGCATCGTCTACGTCCGCACCCTCATCGAAGGCGATAAAGAAAGCCGCACCATCGAAGCCACCACGACGGGGCAGTATCTCTAAGTCGCTTTCTCGGCCGCGCAATCAGCTTCGTTGCCTCAGGGGCCGAGAAACCTCCGTGCTGCCGCCCCGCTTGGGCTGATCGACGACTGGCGCCGCCGGCGCCAAGTCCAGGGAGACCCCGTTGAGAACGCGTTTTGTGTTCTCGCCTTGTGGCACCCCTCCCACGGAGTGGGAGGGGCTGGGGTGGGGTGAGAGCGCGTTCCTGTGTTCTCGCTTTGTGGCTTTCGGTTGCCCTAGTCCCCATGAGTGTTCCCCCAATGAACATCCAGACAACCCGTCACCCCGGGTACCCTGGAGTCCTGCATGACCTCCTCTAACCCCCTGGGCCCCCGATGAGCGCGATCCACAAGGTGATTGGCACCGAGACCGAATTTGGCATCTCGGTGCGTGGCGCGCCGGACTTCAACCCCGTGCTGGCGTCGTCGATTGTCGTCAACTCCTATGCGGGTCTCCGGGCCAAGATCAAGTGGTCGCACGAGGAGGAGTCTCCCGGACGGGATGCTCGGGGCTTCGGCCCCGAAGGCGGTCTCATGCCCGACATCGACGGCGGGCTCGTCAACGTGGTTCTGGGCAACGGTGCCCGCTTCTACGTCGACCATGCCCATCCCGAATATTCGGCGCCAGAGGCCTTCGATCCGCTGGAAGCGGCTTTGTATGACAAGGCCGGTGAGGTGGTGGTCACCCGGGCAGCCGAAGGAGCCCGCACCCTGTTGGAGGAGGGTCAATCCCTGGTCATTCACAAGAACAACTCCGACGGCAAGGGCAATTCCTACGGAAGCCACGAGAACTACCTCGTCAACCGGGAGCTTCCCTTTGGAGAGATTGTTGACTTCTTCACGACGTTCCTCGTCACCCGCCAGGTGTTCACCGGCTCCGGAAAGCTCGGTTCAGAAAACGGGCGGCAAACCGTTCCCTTTCAATTGACGCAGCGAGCCGACTTTTTCGAAGAGGAAGTCGGTTTGGAGACCACTCTCAAGCGACCCATCATCAACACTCGCGACGAACCGCACGGCGACCCCACCAAATATCGGCGACTGCACGTGATCATCGGTGACGCCAACATGAGCGAGGTTCAGAACCTCATCAAGCTCGGTTCGGCCGCCATCATCCTCATGGCCATCGAGGACGGAGCGATCCCGGATTCGCTCCGGTTGGCCAACCCGGTCGACTCGACCTGGCAGGTGAGCCACGATCTAGACCTCACCAAGCCGCTGGAACTCGCCGAAGGCGGCACCGCCACCGCCCTCGAACTGCAGGGCCGCTATCTGGAATGGGCCAAGAAATATGCCGAGAACACCGACCTTCCCGAGTCCTACAGCCAGGTCTTGACCGAATGGGAGGGGGTGCTGGCCGACCTCGAAGCCGATCCGCTGTCCACCGCCGACCGGCTTGATTGGGCCGCCAAATACCGTTTGCTGCTCGACTACCGGGAACGCGACGACCTCGAGTGGGATGCTCCCAAGCTCAAGCTGCTGGCACTCCAGTACCACGACGTCGACCCGGCCAAGGGCCTTCACCACAAGCTGGTCGAGGCCGGCCGCATCCGGCGCCTATTCACGCCTGCTGAGGTTGAACAAGCGGTGAATGAGCCGCCCGAGCGCACCCGGGCCTACTTTCGGGGCCGTTCGGTGAGCAAATACGGTGACTCGCTGGTAGCCGCCAACTGGGATTCGCTGGTGTTTGATTCGGGTGAAGACACCCTCAAACGGGTGCCTATGATGGAGCCGCTCCGAGGGACCAAGGAGCTCGTTTCCGGGTTGTTGGATAGCTCGGACGATGCTGCCAGCCTGCTGAGAGCATTAGGAGAGAACGATGACTGAACGTGAACAGAAGCGCACAGAAAAGCGCGAGACCGAAGAGGTCGTCGAGGAGACCCAGACGACCGAGGGCCCTCAGGACGTCGCCGAGAAGATCGACGACTTGCTGGAGGAAATCGACTCGGTGCTCGAGGAGAATGCCGAGGAGTTCGTCAAGAACTACGTGCAGAAGGGTGGGGAGTGAGTCTCGACCTCCCATCAGGGCTCAACCGGCCAACCCCCGATTCCAGCTTCTTGGAGCTGTTGAAGAGCCGGGAACTCAACCCCACCTGGGAGCTCGGCGCCGGTGACGCTCAAGCGCTGCGGGTTCCCGAGGCCACCACCATCCTCGCTCTCCGGTACGCCGATGGCGTGGTGATGGTCGGTGACCGGAGAGCTACCGAAGGCCACACCATCGCTCATCGACGGATGCAGAAGGTGTACCCGGCCGACGGTTACTCAGCCGTTGCCATCGCCGGCACGGCCGGCCTGGCCATGGAAATGGTCAAATTGTTTCAAACCGAGCTCGAGCACTACGAGAAGCTCGAGGGCACCCGGCTGAGCCTGGAGGGCAAGGCCAACCACCTGGCCCGCATGGTCCGCGGGCAACTGCCCATGGTGTTCCAGGGACTCGTGGTTGTCCCGCTGTTCTGCGGGTACGACGAATCCGAATCGGTCGGACGCCTTTACACCTACGACGTCGTCGGCGGCCGCTACGAAGAAGACGACTACGCAGCTTCCGGATCGGGCGGGCGCGAGGCCAAGGCCTACTTGCGGTCGGTCTACGAAGACGGCCTGAGCGAAGAGGATGCTCTCACCCAGGGCATCTCCGCCATCGCCGCCGCCGCCGAGCAGGACACCGCTACCGGCGGCCCGGACGTCCGCCGCGACATCTACTCGACGGCAGTCCTCGTCAACGCCGATGGTTATCAGGAGATTGCCGAGGACCGGGTGGCCGCCCTATCCCGTGATCTGGTGGGGGATTCCGAATGACGCTGCCGTATTACGTTCCGCCCGAACAGCTGATGAAGGATCGGGCCGAGTTCGCCCAAAAAGGCATTGCCAAGGGTCGGTCCATCATCGCCGTCGAGTACGCCGATGGGGTCCTCATGCTGGCGGAGAACTCCAGCTCGGCCCTCAACAAGATCGGCGAGATCTACGACCGGATGGCCTTCGCCGGCGTCGGGAAGTACAACGAGTTCGAAGGCCTGCGGGTAGCCGGCATTCGC
Organism: Acidimicrobiia bacterium; assembly: GCA_029862065.1. Taxonomy (GTDB): domain Bacteria; phylum Actinomycetota; class Acidimicrobiia; order Spongiisociales; family SHLN01; genus SHLN01. The sequence goes on from JAOTYB010000030.1 coordinate 12,090, forward strand.
CACGCCGACCTCAAGGGCTACTCATACGGCCGTACCGACGTAGCTGCCAAGAGCCTGGCCAACGCCTATTCGCAGACCCTGGCTGCAGTGTTCACCGAGAGCGTGAAACCCTACGAGATCGAGATCCTCATCGTTGAGGTGGGGGATGAGCCAACGGACACGAGCCTGTTCCGGGTTCGGTACGACGGCACCCTGGTGGACGAGGAAGGTTCGTGCGCCATCGGCGGCCAGGAGGAGGAGCTCACCGAGCACATGAAGGACCGCTACCAGGCCGGCATGGACCTCCAGGCCGCCTTGCGGTTCGCGGCCGAGGCCTTCGAGGCCGTCGAATCTCGCCAGATCGGTCCCGACGAGTGGGAAGCCGCCGTCCTCGACCGCACCAACGGCCGCCGCATGTTCCGCCGCCTCGATGTAGACGAGATCACCGCCGCCCGGGCCTAGCGACGCGAACGTCGGGGTTCTAGTGAGCCTTTCCGAGTTCGGCGTTGAGGCTCAACTGGGTTGCCGTGAGCCCTTCAAGTGCCTTGGCGTACAGCGGCATCCGTTCCGGAGCACAGCACTCGACTTGTAGGCCGCCGAGCTGGGCACCGATGCCCGTCAGGATCGCAATGACCTCGCTTGCGCTCTCCTCGGTGACCCCGCCCGACAAGCGAAACCGGGCTTGCAGCAGTCCGTCTTCGATCTCCTGCATGCGCGGGCTTCGGTTCGGTTCGCAGCACATCTTGTGGAGACGCCGAACAATCGACTCGCATTGTTCGATTTCGGTCGACGGGGAGGCCTGTGGGTCAAGTGTCACGGACCGGAAGGATAGGCAGCGGCGGTCCCTGTTGAGCGGAGGCGGTTTCTGACTGTCAACTGCTGACTGTCAATTTCCGCGGCTAGAGGCTCCGAATCAGCCTCTCGACCCGCTCGTCTACGGCTTTGAACGGGTCTTTACAGAGGACGGTGCGTTGGGCCTGGTCGTTGAGTTTGAGGTGGACCCAGTCGACGGTGAAGTCCCGCTTCTTGGCCTTGGCCGCCTTGATGAATTCGCCGCGTAGGCGGGCCCGGGTGGTCTTGGGGGGTTCGCTCATCGCCTCGGTGATGGCGTCATCAGTGACCACCCGGTCCATGATGCCCTTGCGCTCGAGCAGGTAGTAGAGGCCGCGTTGGCGGTTCACGTCGTGGTAGGCGAGGTCGAGCAGGGCCAGGCGACCTGAGCCCAATGGCAGCTGGTGCTTGGCCCGGTAGCGCTCGACGATGTGGTATTTGGCCACCCAATCGATCTCGGCGTTGAGGCTGAGGGGGTCCTTTTCGATGCCGGTCAACAGGTGTTCCCACATGTCGACCGCTTTTTGGACCTGGGCTGGGAAGCCGGTGGTGCGTCCGTAGCGGGCGGCCCGCTCGAGGTATTCCCATTGGATGTCGAGCGCTGATAGCTCGCGGCCGTTGAGCAGCCGCACTTTGCGGGTGCAGGTGATGTCGTGGCTGATCTCGCGGATGGCCCGGATCGGGTTCTCCAGCGTGAGGTCGCGGAACACGACGTCGTCCTCGAGCATCTGCAGCAAGGCGGCGGCCGCGCCTACTTTCACGTAGTTGGCGTACTCCGACATGTTGGAGTCGCCGGCGATCACATGCAGGCGGCGGAAGCGTTCGGCGTCGGCGTGGGGTTCGTCCCGGGTGTTGATGATCGGCCGGCTGCGCGTGGTGGCCGAGGACACCCCCTCCCAGATGTGCTCCGCCCGCTGGGCGATGCAGAACACGGTGCCGCGGGCGGTCTGGAGCAGCTTGCCGGCTCCCGAGAAAATCTGGCGGCTCACGAAAAAGGGAATGAGGGTGTCGATCGTCCTCTGAAAGTCGTTGTGGCGGCCCACCAGGTAGTTCTCGTGGCAGCCGTAGGAGTTGCCGGCCGAATCGGTGTTGTTCTTGAACAGGAAGATCTCGCCCCGGATGCCCTCCTCTTCCAACCGCCGCTCCGCCGATTGCACCAGGCCTTCCAACACCCGTTCGCCGGCTTTGTCGTGGGCCACCAGGTCGTAGAGGCTGTCGCATTCGGGGGTGGCGTACTCGGGGTGGCTTCCCACATCCAGGTAGAGGCGAGCTCCGTTTTCCAGGAAAACGTTGGAGGACCGACCCCAGCTGACGACCCGGCGGAACAGGTAGCGGGCTACTTCGTCGGGGGAGAGGCGCCGCTGGCCCCGGAGCGTACAGGTGACGCCGTACTCGTTTTCCAGTCCAAAGATGCGGCGATCCATGTCGGCCAGCGTAGCGGGGGCCGCTCACCATCGTGCCCCTTCCCATCCTCCTCCGGGGCTGATATGCCACCCACGTGCGAACGGTCCATCTCTACGACGCCCGGCGGGTCCATAATCCTCGGATGAGCAAAGTCATCGAGCGCATCCTCAATCTGCTGGCCTTCCTCCTGACCGTTGGCCGGCCGGTCTCGGCTGAGGAGATCCGATTCACGGTCGCCGGTTATGAACAGGGCGAGGACGAAGCGTTTCGCCGGATGTTCGAACGCGACAAGGAGTTGCTTCGCGAGCTGGGAATCTCCCTTGAGATGCAGGCCACGGACGCCTTCGAAGTCGAATACGGCTACGTCGTGCCCGAGGGTGGGTACGAGCTGCCCGACCCGGGACTGACAGACGAGGAGCGGGCCGCCCTGTGGCTGGCGGCCCAGGCCGTTCGGCTGGGTGGTCAACCGTCCGGCCCAGAGGCCATCTTCAAGCTGGGTGGGGTGCCGGGCTCGGTGGGTGGCGAGCCGCTGTCCGCCAACCTGGGCGAGGATGTCGGTCTGCTCGGAGACCTCTTTGCCGCCGTGGTTGAGCATCGAGTTGCCGCCTTCACCTACCGGGATAAGGCGCGGCAGTTCAAACCATACGGCCTGGTGCATCGGCGCGGCCACTGGTATCTCGTTGGCGAACTGGTCGACGGCGAGGCCCGGGCGTTCCGGGTCGAACGCATCACCGATCTCACGGTGGGCGATGCCACGTTTACCCGTCCGCCGGGGTTCGATGTGCAGCGATCTATCCCCGACGCACCCTGGGAAGCGGGCCCGGACGAAATGACCGCCGAGGTCGTGTTCGACGCCTCAGTCGCCTGGTGGGCGGAACGCGAGCTGGGGGCCAACGCCAACGTCAAGAAGCAACCGGACGGGGCGATCCGGGCCACACTCCCCGTCGCCCATCCCGACGCCTTCATCGGCTGGATGCTCGGTTTTGTCGACGAGGCGGAGATCGTGTCGCCCCCCGAGCTTCGACAACGGCTCCTCGACCAGGTGGGTGCCCGATGAGCTCACCCAAAACCGCCAGGCGGCTCACCAGGATTCTGTCGATGCTGCCGTATGTCATCGCCAATCCGGGGGTGGGCGTTCAAGACCTGTCCGAGCGATTCGGCTATCGCCGCAAGGAGCTCATCGACGACCTTAATCTCGTGTTCCTCACCGGCCTTCCCGGCTACGGTCCCGGCGACCTCATTGATGCCACGGTGGAGGATGACGAGGTGTTTGTCGACACCGCCGACTACTTCGCCCGACCGCTCCGGCTCACGCCGCCCGAGGCGTTGATGTTGCTGGCGTCGGGCATGGCCCTCATCTCTGCCGGTCAGGGGCCGCCGGCGCTGGAGAGCGCCATCTCCAAGCTGAGCGGGGTGGTGGCTCCGGATAGTGGAGGCGGCCTGGTTGTCGACCTCAAGGAACCGGAGTTCGTCGATCTTCTGCGGGACTCCGTCGAGGCCGCCCAGGTGGTATCGCTCACCTACACGGCCATCGGCTCGGGAGCGACCACCGAACGCGACGTGGAGCCCTGGTCGGTGTTCTCGGCCAACGGCAACTGGTACCTGTCCGCCTTTTGCCGTACCGCCGATGCCGAACGGGTATTCCGGGTCGACCGGATCCGGGCGGCCGCCGCCACCGCTGAGACCTTCGCGCCGCCCGACGAACCGCCTCCGCCGGAGGTCCGGTACACCCCGGCCGAGGAGGACGTCCGGACCATCATCCGTCTCAATCCCTCGGCTCAGTGGGTGGCCGAGTACTACCCGGTTGAGGATCTGGGAGACGGCAAGATCCGCTTCTCGTCCGGCGATCCGGCGGTGGCGGCCCGTCTCCTCCTGCGGCTAGGCGAGGACGGAGAGCTGATCGACGGGCCCGAAGTCGAGCAACTGGTGGCTGACTACCGGACCCGTATCCAGGCCAGATACGCAAGGGACTAGCCCATCCTGACTATCAGCCAAATAGCCCTCAAAGGCGCTACAGGTCCCTCCGATATCTCTATCGAACGTCGAACAGGATTCAGAACAGTGACCACCATCAAAACCACCTGCTTAGCCTGCGGAGATGTGGAATTGGCAGCAGATGACTTGGTTCTCGAGCTTTCCCCCATGGAAGCCACAGGCCACTACAACTTCGAATGCCCCTTCTGCGAAAGCACGCAGCATCGCCCGGCCAACGAGCGGGTAGTCGCCATCTTGCTGGCAATCGGAGTTACCTACTTCGTGAGCGAAGAGCTCGTTTCCGAGGATGAGATCACCGAGTTCGTCGAATCGCTCGACGACTGGCTCCAGGACATCACCGCCGCCTAACCCGACAAGGTCCGAAAAAAGCCGCCCCCTGGGC
>JAOTYB010000164.1 GCA_029862065.1 Acidimicrobiia bacterium
GGGTACCCTGCTTCGATGACCGATTTCGTGGCCCAAGTAGTCGAGTCCGAGTCCATCGACTACGTGTTGCTTCTTGCCGGCTTGTTGGGTGGCTTGGCCATATTCCTCCTTGGCATGGACCGGATGACCGAGTCGCTGCGGGTCGTGGCTGGTGACCGGCTGCGAACCGTTCTGCTTCGCCTGACCTCCAACCGATTCGTCGGCATGCTGACCGGCGCCGGGATCACGGCCGTCATCCAATCGTCCTCGGTCACGACGGTACTTGTGGTGGGCTTCATCAGTTCGGGCTTGATGACGTTCCAGCAGTCGCTGGGTGTCATCCTCGGCGCCAACATTGGCACGACGGTCACTGCCCAGATCATTGCGTTCAAGGTGACGACCTACGCCCTCTTCGCCGTCGCCGGCGGTTTTGCGGTGACGTTCTTGTCGAAGCGGGGCGATCGTCAGGCAGAGGGCACCGTTGTACTGGGGCTGGGGCTGGTGTTCTTCGGCATGAGCCTCATGGGCGATGCCATGTCGCCGCTGCGGTCCTCGGACACCTTTATCGACGCGATGGCTCGGCTGGAGAATCCGTTCCTGGGGCTGGCGGTGGGAGCGGGTTTCACAGCTCTAGTGCAGTCCTCGTCTGCCACGACCGGCATCGTCATCGTGCTGGCGCAGCAGGGACTCATCAGCTTGGAAACCGGCATTGCGCTGGTGCTGGGCGCCAACGTCGGCACGTCGGTCACTGCCCTCATGGCATCGATCGGCAAGCCCCGCGAGGCCAAGCGGGCCGGCGTCGCCCACGCCCTGTTTAACGTGGGAGGGGCCGTTGTGTGGCTTCCCTTCATCGGGCTGTTGAGCTCATGGGTCGAGGATATCGGGGGCGGCACGGCCCGCGAACTGGCCAATGCCCACACCGTGTTCAACGTGGTGAATGCCTTGCTCATCATCGGCTTCATCCCGGCGTTTGCTCGCCTGATCGATCGATTGGTGCCCGACAGTCCTGAGGAGGAGAGCCGCACGGTGCGGGTCCGGTATCTCGACCGCACCCTCATCCGGACCCCATCTCTGGCCCTCGACCGCGCCCGCCTCGAGCTGCTGAGAATGGCCGATCGGGTGCGTTCGATGCTGGCCGACATCCTGCCGGCCGCCCTCCACGGCACCCGCTGGACCCTGCTCGAAATCGAGGAGCGTGATGACGAGGTGGACAGCCTTCACCGTCAAATCATTGCCTACCTGGGGGAGATCAGCCAGACCCGGCTGAGCGAGCGGGAGACCGAGGAGCTGCTCGGGCTGATGGAGGCCACCAACGACCTCGAAGCCATTGGCGATCTGATCGAGACCAACCTGGTGGGGCTGGGATTGGCTCGGGCGGAACAGAGCCTGACCGTCAGCGCTGAGACGACCGCCGTGCTCACCGAGTTCCACCAGGAGATCGTCGAGTCTCTCGATCTAGCCATGTTGGCCCTGACACAGAAGAACGAAGATGCAGCGCGGCGGGTGGCAAAGATGAAGCGGGAAGTCAATTCCCTCGAACGAGCCGCCGCCGTCCATCAGGCCGAGCGTCTCGTGGCCGATGCGCCTGATCGCGTCGCCAACTACCGCCTCGAGGTCGACGTGATCTCGGCCCTCAAGCGCATCTACTACTTCGCCAAGCGCATCGCCCGGGTATCGGTCCCCCACGAGGAGCGGGCGGGAATGACCGACGAGTAACCCGGGTGCTGAGTAGGTCGCTGGCGGTTGCTACAGCCCCGCTCCGGCGACGGCCTCCCCAAACGTGACCCCAAGCGTGGCGTCATTGAAGGTGGTGGCGTCCTGGCCTCGAACAATCCCTTCCCAGAACAGGGCTCGGTACGAGGTTTCCTCGAGTCGGGCCATGGCAGATGGGCCCGCCGCAATTGGCAGCACTGGTGCCAGACCGGCTGATCTGATGAAGACGGGCGCACCTGCTTCGACTTTGGGTCGGGCGGCGACTCCGCCGAACCCGACGAAGAGATCGACTGCCTCGCCGGCCAGCAGATCGCTGGTGCCGTCACCCACCAGCAGGCTGGCACCGGGTTGGGAGCCCTTGAGCTCGTGGACGATCTCCTCTTTGCCTTCGCTCACGGCCAGGGCTCCCCGGCCGTAATCGAGGTAATTGGCTTCCTGACCCTCGTGATGGCTCCACCAGGCTCCCACCAACTCGTCGTACTCCACGCCGACGGCCCGGATGTGGTCGGCCGGCACTCCCAGCGACATTCCGAACTCACGCACCGGTTCCTCCAGGCCGCCGCTGATGATGTAGATCTGGTGACCGAGGTGCTGGAGCACAGCAATCACCATGGCGGCGTCGGCTACCGCGTTGTCTTTGTAGACCTGGCGAAGGGCTTGTATCTGGGCGCGGGTTGGCTGGATGTGCGCCAGTCGCTCGCCGTAGACATCCTCGAGGTCCACCTCTCCGTTCATGGCCGCCTCGGTCAGCAGTTTGACCTGCTCGCTGCGGCCCGCCTGCTCGGCCAATACGTCGATGCCTTCCACCGTGGTGAGGGTGGAGTCGCAGTCGAAGAACACATGGCGGTAAGGAGGCCAGCGGGTGGTGCCGTTGTTGTCTGTCATAGCCGCTTTATAGCCGGGTAGCGTTGAGGATATGACGACCCTGCTCATCAAGAACGCCACGGTCCTGGTGACCATGGACGGTGACCGGCGCGAGATATCTGGCGGTGGCCTGTTTGCTCGCGATGGCTGGATCGAACAGGTCGGCACCAGCGATGAGCTGCCGGACAGCGCCGATGAAGTTGTCGACCTGTTCGGCCACGTCGTTTTGCCGGGGATGGTCAACACCCATCATCATCTCTACCAGACTCTGACCCGGGCAGTTCCGGCCGCCCAGGACGCCGGACTATTCGGCTGGTTGACCACCCTTTACCCGATCTGGGCTCGGATGACTCCCGACCACGTTCGAGTGTCGACCACCATTGGGCTGGCCGAGCTGGCTTTGTCGGGGTGCACCACCACCTCCGACCACCTGTATCTCTATCCAAACGGGTCCCGGGTCGACGACCAGGTAGAGGGCGCGGACGGAGTGGGGATCCGGTTTCACATCGCCCGGGGATCAATGAGCTTGGGTGAGAGCGACGGGGGATTGCCACCCGACTCGGTAGTGGAGAGCGAAGCCGACATCCTTACCGACACCGAGCGGGTCATCTCTGAGTTCCACGATCCCGAACCCGGTGCTCACACCCGGATAGTCGTAGCTCCCTGTTCGCCGTTCTCGGTTACGCCCAGCGGCATGGAAGAGGCCGCCGCTCTGGCACGGGAACATGGCCTGCAGCTGCATACCCACCTGGCCGAGACGATGGACGAGGAGGCATTCTGCATCGAGCAGTTTGGCCTGCGCCCGGTCGAGCTGGCCGAATCGGTCAACTGGATGGGCCCCGATGTGTGGTTTGCCCACAGTGTGTTCATCAACGACGCCGAGATCAGCCGGATGGGAGAGGCGGGGACCGGTGTCGCTCACTGCCCAACCTCCAATATGCGTCTTGCCTCTGGCATCGCCCCGATCGCCGCCTACCGGGCGGCCGGAGTCAACGTGGGGCTGGGGGTTGACGGGTCGGCCAGCAACGACGGCAGTCATCTGTTGGCCGAAGCCCGGCAAGCCATGTTGCTGGCTCGGCTCGGCGCAGCTCCCGACTTGGCCCGGTCACCCGACCTGATGACGGCCCGGACCGCCTTGGAGCTGGCCACCCGCGGAGGAGCCGCGGTGCTGGGACGCGACGACATTGGATCGCTGGAAGTCGGCAAGGCGGCCGATTTCATCGCGCTCGACCTCAATCGTCTCGAGTATGCCGGCGCCCACCACGATCCGGTCGGGGCCATCCTCTTCTGTGCCCCCACCAACGTCGATCACAGCTATGTTCACGGTCGAGCTGTGGTGCTCGATCGAGAGCTCGTGGGTATTGAACTCCCGCCGGTGATCGAACAACACAACCGGCTGGCAGCCGCACTGACTGCCTGATCTCGCGCCGGTGACTAGTTGGCCTTTCCGCCCCGGATGGTCCCCATGATCTTCTTGCAGGTTGGGCAGACCGGCAGGCCGTCGGGCACCCGGTGAGGGATCCATTCCTTCCCACACAACGCTTTAACGGGCACCCCTTCTACGTTGCTGCGGACGATGTCGTCTTTGCGGACGTAGTGGGCGACGTTGTCGCCATCCCCATCGGTCGGGTCTGAGACCCGTGTTTTCGTGAGTTCCCGGGTGTCTGTCATGGAAGGGATTGTGGCACGCTGTTCGCCCTCTGCGATCGGTCGTCCAGCCTGCGACTGGTCACAACCTCTGGTTCGGATCTTCGTCAACGGGGTTTCTGCCGGGCCTGGCGCCGGCAACGCCTTCGGCGTTGCAGGGGAGTTGCTTCGCAACTCCAGGCTGAGCTTGGGCCGAGATTCGGCGGCAGCCCTCGATTCCTCGGCCCTCTCTTGCGCGATATTCAAACGCGCGGCCGAGGAAGCGAAAA
>JAOTYB010000165.1 GCA_029862065.1 Acidimicrobiia bacterium
GCGAGCTGCCTCATCGATCTGAAAGTAAACGAGGTTGGTCTCAACCGCGGCGGGGTTGATGTCTATCCCGGGAATCTCAGACAGGCCGGTGGCCAGCCGGGCGGCGTTTTCGTGGTCTTCGACGAGGCGATCACGGTGATTGTCGACCGCGTAGAGAGCGCCGGCCGCCATCATCCCTGCCTGGCGGAAGCCGCCGCCGAACATCTGCTTGAAGCGTCGGGCCCGTGTGATCAGGTCGGCCGAGCCCGCCAAGGCCGATCCCATGGGGGCACCCAGACCCTTGGAAAAACAGACGGAAACGGTGTCGAAGGGTGCCGCGAAGTCGGCCTCGGTCACGCCGCTCTTTGCTGAGGCGTTCCACAGTCGGGCGCCGTCCAGGTGGGCAGCCATGCCCAGCCGGCGAGCCATGGCGGTGACCGACTCGATCTGCTCAAGCGGCCACACTGTTCCTCCCCCCCCGTTGTGTGTGTTTTCGAGCGCCACCAGCGTGAAGGGCTGAAACAACGAGGACGGCATCAGCGTCTGCACTGGTAACGCCGCCAGAATGGCATCGGGAGTGAACCGACCCCCGTCCGAGGCGACTTCATGCACTCGAATTCCCGAAAGGACGGCGGGGGCTCCCAGCTCACTGCGATTGATGTGGGCGCCTTGTGCGGCAATCACGACGTCACCCGGATCGGTGTGGACGCGCAGGGCGGTCTGGTTGGACATGGTGCCGGTAGGGACATACATGGCGTCCTCTTTGCCAAGCAGGCCGGCTACTCGCTCTTCGAGGGCCAGCACCAGCGGATCGTCGTGATAGACGTCGTCGCCGACCTCAGCGTCGGCGATCACCTTGCGCATTGCGTCGGTGGGTGTCGTGACGGTGTCGGAACGAAGGTCGATCATGTCGCGGTGAAGGCTATTCGTCGCCTTCGACCATGGCCCACAACAGATCGCGAATACTGGCGATGCCGAGAAGCTCACCGTCGCGCATCACCGGCAGGTGGCGGTAGCCGGTCTCCAAGAGCCAGGCGGCTGCCTCTTCGACATCGACGGTTGGAGCGAAGATATCGGGGGACGGAGTCATGAAGTCTGAAACGAGAGCCGAATCCAGGTCGACATCGTCGGCGATGCCGCGCAAGATATCGCGCTCGGTGACGATTCCGACCAGGGCGTGGCCATCAACCACGCCGGCACTGCCAACCCCGGCCTTAACCATCGATCGTGCGACTTCGCGCAACGTGGCTTCTGGCCCAACGACCTCGGCTCCACCACCGACAAGCGCTTCGAGATTCACAGTTTCCCCTTATCCGTCTACCGGAAGGCTACTCCCAAACCCGGTCTGAGACCCCTAGACGAGGTCTTGTTCGCGAATTCCAAATGAGGGATGCCGCAAGCGACACAGTGCCAGCTTCTCGAGCTGGCGGATGCGCTCACGGGTGAGGTTGAACTCCTCGCCGATCTCCTCGAGGGTACGGGGGACGCCGTCAAGGAATCCATACCGAAGCCCGAGAATGCGGCCTTCTCGGTCGGGGAGACGTTCGATCGACTTACGCAAGCTGTTGGCGATGTCCATTTCCTCAGTCACCCGCACGGGGTCGACTGCGTCGTCGTCCTCGATGAAGTCCCCGAGTTGAGCGCCATCCTCACCAACCGGCTGCTCAAGTGAGACTGTGTCGGCCACGCCGAGGGCCAATTCAACCTTGTCGATGGTGACGCCGGCTTCCTCGGCAATCTCCTCCGGCCGGGGGTCGCGCCCCAGCTCGGCTTTCAAGCTTGCCTGAGCCGCCCGCACTGCAGCCAGCGTGTCGTGCAGGTGGACGGGAATCCGGACCGTGCGGGACTTGTCGGCGATGGCCCGCGTAATGGCCTGACGGATCCACCAGGTGGCGTAGGTGGAGAACTTGAAGCCCTTGCGCCAGTCGAACTTCTCTACGGCGCGAATGAGCCCGAGGTTTCCTTCTTGGATGAGGTCGAGGAAGTCGATACCCGAGGTGTTGGCGTAGCGCCGGGCATTGGCCACGACCAACCGCAGGTTGGCGGTGAGGAAGGCGTCCTTGGCGTTGCGGCCCTGTCGAGCCTGGCGACGCAGGTCAAGCTCTTCCTTGCGAGACTTGTAGTCCTTGGCCTCAAGCCGGATGTCGGCATCTTGGCCGGCCTCGATCTTCTGGGCGAACTCCACCTCGAGCTCGGCGGTCAAAAGGTCGTACTCGCCGATGGCAGTGAGATACTGACTCACCAGATCGGTGGTCAGGCGACCTCGCTCGTCCATGAGCTTGCTGGCGCGGGCGCGCGTCTTACTCGCTGTCGTTGCCATAAATGGCGTTCCTCCTCAGTGGTGCTCCCAAAGGGCGCAGGGGCCCTGGCGCATCAATATGACACACATTCGCGGGTTTGAGAACCCCCCAAAATTTCGGAGATTCCCGAAGTGGGGGTCCGCACCCTTCCTACCTCATGTATTCGGCAGTTCGCCAAATTCCCAAAGGGGGCGTCTCGCTAGGTTGACGGCATGCCGAACCGCCTGTCCTCCACCACCAGCCCCTACCTCTTGCAGCACCAGGACAACCCTGTGGACTGGTTCCCGTGGAGCGAAGAGGCTTTTCAAACCGCGACGGATCTCGACAAGCCCGTGCTCCTGTCCGTCGGCTATTCGGCCTGCCACTGGTGCCACGTCATGGCCCACGAGTCCTTCGAAGATCCCGCCACGGCCAAGATCATGAACGACCTATTCGTCAACGTGAAAGTCGACCGGGAGGAGCGGCCCGACGTCGATGCAATCTACATGTCGGCCGTCCAGGCGATGAACGGACAAGGCGGATGGCCGATGACCGTTTTCATGACACCGGGTGGGAAGCCATTCTTCGCAGGCACCTACTTCCCGAAGGAGTCCCGGGGAGGCTTGCCATCCTTCCAGCAAGTCCTCGCAAGCGTGGCCGAGGCCTGGGAGACGCGACGCGACGACATCGAAGCTCAATCTGAACGCCTGGTAGAAGCGGTTGCTTCGCACATCGCCCCGGGAGACGAGGCGGTATCGGTCGCCCAGCTGACGTCCGCCTATCAGCAGCTGGTTGGCGCCGTCGATGGCCAGCACGGCGGATTCGGAGGCGCCCCCAAGTTCCCACAAGTGCCCGGGCTCGAGTTCTTGCTGCGTGTTAACCAGGAGCCATGGGCGCCCGATGCCGGAACGTCACTGACCCTGACGCTCGACCGCATGGCGGCCGGCGGGATCTATGACCATCTCGGGGGCGGGTTTGCCCGGTATGCCACCGACCGGATCTGGCTGGTCCCCCATTTCGAGAAGATGCTTTACGACAACGCGCTGCTTGCCCGGCTCTACCTTCGGGCCGGCCAGGAGCTCAACCGACCCGACTACTTCCGGGTCGCCCGGGAAACCCTCGACTACATGCTCGGCGACCTCGGCCTTCCCGGGGGCGGGCTGGCGTCGGCCGAAGACGCCGACAGCGAGGGTGTCGAGGGCAAGTTCTACGTGTTCGATCATGACCAGTTCGCCGAGATCGTCGGGGCAGAGGTGGCCGCCCCGGTCGGCGAAGTCCTGGGCGTCACGGCGGCCGGCAACTTCGAAGGGTCCAACATCCTGCACGCCGCCCGCCCACTCGAAGAGGTGGCGAGTGAGCACGGCGTGGCGGCTGAATGGTTGAGCGCGGCAGTGGCCGAGGCCAAAGCCAAGTTGCTGGCCGCTCGCAACCAGCGCATACGGCCCGGGCTGGACGACAAGGTGGTTACTGCCTGGAATGGGCTGGCGCTGCGGGCGCTGGCCGAGGCCGGAGCGGTGCTCGGCGAGCCCCGCTACCTGAAGGCGGGACGGGCCAATGCCCGATTTGTGTTGGACAAGCTGCGTCGATCGGATGGACGGCTCCTGCGCTCGTTCCGAGCCGGCCAGGCACACGTTCCCGGCTTCCTCGAGGACTACGGGGCCTACGCAGTTGGGCTCTTGAGCCTGTACCAGGCAACCGGTGAGGAGGAGTGGTGGACGGCCGGGCTGGCGTTGATCGGGGATATGCAACAGCTCTTCTGGGACGGCGATCAGTTTTTCTCCACCGCCCACGACACCGACGCCTTGATCACCCGGCCCCAGGACCTCATGGACAATCCGTCCCCCTCCGGCAACTCGCTGGCGGCCGAAGCACTTCTCATGGCCGCTCTGTACACCGGCGACCCGCAACTGTTCGATCGAGCCGAGGCGGCACTCCGGGCGGGGGCTCAGTTAGCCGATCAGTATCCATCGGCGGTCGGGCACCTCCTGGCCGTGGCTCACTCCTGGCACGGCCCTCCCAAGGAAGTGGCGATTGTCGGATCGGAATCTGGCCCACTGGTCGAGGCGTTCTGGAGTCGTTATCGGCCCGACTCGGTTCTGGCAATGTCGGCATCTACTGACAGCCCTATCC
>JAOTYB010000166.1 GCA_029862065.1 Acidimicrobiia bacterium
CTCCCGACGGCCACCGGACGTCCACCAGCACCGCGTCGACTCCGCCCAGCTCAGCCGCCATCGAGGTGTCGCCACCGGCGAACAGGCTGCTCTCGGTGTAGTTGATGATCGTGCGCTCACCGGCACGATCCACGAGGACCGCCGACACCGGGGAGCTCACCTGCGCCACTCGCTCGACCCCTGCAACGTCCACCCCCAGATCGGCCAGGTCAGTGACGATGCGTTCTCCGGCGGCGTCGTTACCCACCCGACCGACGTACCGGGCGTTGCCCCCAAGGGCGACCACCGCGGCTGCCGCGTTGGCGGCTACCCCCCCGCCGATCTCCCGATAGTCGGTGGCGTAGTACTTGCCGGAGCGGGGTGGCAGGGCCTCCATGGTGAAGAGATAGTCGAGGACGGCGATGCCAACGCAGTGAACGGTCGTCATGATCGACTGAGCACCCTGCGAACGCTGTCGGCCGTCATTTGGCCGACGCGTTGCTGTGACTCATCGGTGAGACCGGCAATGTGAGAGGTGAGGATGAGGTTGGGAACGGCAGCGAACCTGGCGCCCTGTTCGGCACCCACCGGCTCCTCGGCGAACACGTCGAGGGCGGCGCCGCCCAATCGACCGGCGGTCAGCGCATCGATGATTGCCGCTTCATCGACGGTTCCGCCCCGGGAGGCATTGATGAGCAGGGCGGTCGGCTTCATCGTGGCAATGGCCGCACCGTCTATCAGGTTGCGAGTGGTGTCGAGCAGCGGCACGTGAAGGCTGACAACATCGGACTGGCTGAGGAGCGCCCCGAGATCGAGGGAGTCGGCCAGCTCCCAGGCCGGGTCGTCGGGTGAAAGGACGGGGTCGTGAGCGGTTATCCGCATCCCCAGGGCAGCGGCCTTACCGGCCACCAGCCGGGCAATGGCGCCCAGCCCGATCAGCCCGAGCGTCCGGCCGGCCAGTTCCGATCCGACTGAGTCCTGGCGGGGCCACTCGCCGGCCGCCACCCGGGAGGAGCTCAGCAGGGCCGGCCGCGCCAGCGCGAACATGGCTCCGATGACATATTCGGCAACCGAATCGGCGTTGGCCCCGTCGGCGGTGAACACCTCGATGCCCCGGACGGCGCAGGCGTCCAGGTCGATGTTGTCGAGCCCGACGCCGAGCCGCCCCACCACGGTCAGGTCGGGAGCGGCCGCCAAGAGCTCGCCGTCCACCTGAGTGCGGTTGCGGACGATCAGCGCCCGGGCCGAGGCCAGCTGCGACTGGAGGCGGGGAATGTCGTCGACCAGAGTTGGGTCGTACTCGACGTCGAAGTCGGCCGCCAGGCTGCTCACGGCCGCCTCATCCATGAACTCCGCGATCACGACATCGGGCATGTCAGGCGTCGGTCGACGCCGCCGCCGCCAGCGCCGCGAAGTCGATCGATTGCGTGTGGTCGAGGGCCCGGTCGGCTGCCGGCATCGGATACTTGAGGCCATGGCCGCAGTTGAACAGCACTACCCGGTCCTTCTTGTCGACCAGACCCTCACGCAGGGCCTTCTCATAGCCGGCAAGGGTCGCCGCTCCTTCCGGGCTCATGAGCAGGCCATCGCGCTGGGCGGCGGTTACTTGCGCCTGTTCGATGGCGTCGTCGGAGATGGCAATGGCGAAGCCACCGCTGTCCCGGACGGCCTCGAGAATGAGAAAGTCGCCGATGGCCGCGGGAACCCGGATGCCGGCGGCCACGGTAGAGGCGTTCTCCCACAGTTCGGCGTGATCGGCGCCGTCGTCATAGGCCTTGACGATGGGTGCGCACCCATCGGCTTGCACGGCCACCATCCGCGGCTTGTGCGAGATCCAGCCCATGGCTTCGAGCTCATTGAAGGCCTTCCACATCCCGATGATCCCGGTGCCGCCGCCGGTGGGGTAGAAGATGACGTCGGGAAGATCCCAGTCGAGTTGCTCGGCCAGTTCCAGGCCCATGGTCTTCTTGCCCTCAATGCGATACGGCTCTTTGAGAGTGGAGAAGTCGAACCAGCCCATCTCTTCCTTGCCGGCGCCCACGATCTTCCCGCAGTCGTTGATGAGCCCGTTCACCCGCCATACCTGAGCGCCCTGCAAAGCGATCTCCCGGACGTTGACTTCCGGTGTGTCGGCAGGACAGAAGACATAGACCTCCATGCCTACCCGGCTTCCGTAGGCGCCGAGAGCCGCGCCGGCATTGCCGTTGGTGGGCATCGCCAGTCGCTTCACTCCCAGTTCGTTGGCCATCGTGACTGCCATGCCCAGCCCGCGGGCCTTGAAGGAGGCGGTCGGCAAGCGCGACTCGTCTTTGGCGATTACCGAGGTAGCCCCGAGCCGGGCTTCGGTGTCCGGCAAGGACACGAGCGGCGTCATTACCTCACCGAGCGACACGATGTGCTCCACCGACCGGACGGGCAGGAATTCTCGATAGCGCCACATGTCGGGGGGACGGGCCGCCAGGGTTTCCTTGTCGATGGCTCCCGAGATGCCGTCCAGGTCGTAACGCACCAACAGCGGCTTGCCGGCATCTGACAGCCCGTGGAGCTGATCGGCCTCGTAGCGCTCGCCGGTTGCGCTGCACTCCAGGTGGGTGACGAAGGTAGGCCGTTCGGTGGTCAGATTCGAAGAATGATCCATGAGCCGAGGCTAGTGAGCGGCCTACGGCGTAACGACCGACACCCGCAGGTCGTGCGACCCGTCCTCCCGGGTGTATTCGTAATAGAAGAACACCCGCTCTTCGACCCGCAGGGCATAGACATACCGAACCGATCCATACGGGCTCTCGACCCACGGACCGCCGGTATCGAGACGTTCGAACTTGGTGCCATCGGCGCTGAGCGCCAGCCCGCACCATTCCTCATAGTTGTCGTAGAAGGTGCGGCCGCCGTCCCAGGTGGCCAGATAGCCATCCCCCCAGGGGATGAGCGAGCTGAGCCGGGCTCGCCGTCCGTGCCAGCTGTTGTCACCGGGGGCTTCAAAGACGTACTCGAGGGTGGGGAAGATCCGGCCGTCGTCCGACACCGCCAGCACCGTTGCATCGAGCGGGCCCGCCTGCACCTTGTTGCCAACCACCTGGGGGCCTTGCCGGGCCGGCACCGCCGCGTACAGCCGATAGCCGTCGTCTCCGATGTACACGAAGGGGTCCTTGATGTAGGGCAGCCCGTACTCGGTGGGATGCAGCACTGTGCGACGGGACTGGGAGTTCAGCTGGTCGGGAGCCGGTGCCTCCATCATGTCGATCCGCCACAGGCTGGTGCCGGCTACCTCGTAGGAGATGTACAGTCGCCAGGTGCCCTCGGAGGTTGGCAGACAATGGCCGACTTCAATGGAACTGGAAGCGAACTCGGCCTTGTCGGCCGACCACACCTCGTCGAAAGCGACTCCGTCGGTACCGATCGCCACCGCACACCGGCCGCCCCGGCCGTGCTCCAACGGGACCCGCTCGCGATAGAAGATGGCGAACGTCCCGGAGGCCGGGTCGAAACCCACCTTGTGCCCGCCGACCCAATAGCCGTAGCCGGTCCCGGTGGGGGTGCGGATGACGGTCCCCTCCGAGGGATCGAAGGCCAGGGCAACGGCGGGGTCTTTCACATCCCCGAGGTTATCCCTTGGGCGTGAAGCCCTCGATGGTCGGCAGCCGTTTGCGGTTCCGAAGCTTGATGATGATGAACCACGAGATGGCGCCGGCCAGAGCGAACGGCACGACGACCAGCCACCACGGCGTGCCGGACGACACCGGGTCGACAGCTTCGGGGGCCGCGATCGGAGTGCCTTCGAGGTCGACGAATTGAAAGCCTGCCTCAACCGTCGATTCCACCAGCACAAACACGTCATCGCCTTCGGTGATGGCCCGCAGTAGGTCCCATTCGAGGACGCCCCCGTCGAGGACCCGGTCGGCATTGTGATCGGTGACGGTGCCCGGGACTTCAACCTGGAGGGTGACAGCCAGTATCTCGGCCAGCGGACCCGGGGCCAAAGACAGCAGCCGGGCTCGCTCGAAGTCGGACACCTCACGGGTCCGGCCCGACATTCTCAGCACACCATCGGCAAGCGACAGCGTGACGTCGTCGATGATGCTGCTTCCTGAGGACAGCTGGGCGACCACCTCGATCGGATCGAGCCCGGGGAGGGTGACCCGAATCCCCTTGAGGTCGCCTCGCTCAAACTGCTCGGGCTCAATGCCCTCGACGGGGACCGGAAGTGCTGAGGCATCGAGGAATTCCGAGAGTGCCCGCAGCACATCCTCGGGTGTGTCCTCGAGGTCTCCGATGAGGGCGAGGGCTTCCTCGTCGAAGGCGAACTCGCTGATCACGGTGACGGTTCCCGACGGGTCGATGCGCAACCGGGTGACCGATTCCCCCCGGCAGGCCGTCAGCAGCAAG
>JAOTYB010000167.1 GCA_029862065.1 Acidimicrobiia bacterium
GTCGATCGACGAATTCGAGACTCGCACCCGGCCATTGGTGGAGACTGACCTCGGCCGGCCCCTGACCGACGCTGAGCTCGACACGTATCGTCGGGTGGCCCCACTTGTCCAGGAACGAATGAAAGTGCTGACCGAAGCGCCCGAGCAGGTTCGATTCCTATACCTCGACGAGCTCGACTACGACGCCGACTCGTGGAAGAAGGTCATGACCAAACCGGAAACGCCCCAGGCGCTCGAAGCCGCTATCGCCAAACTGGAAGCGGTCGGGGAATGGAGCACCGAGGCGATAGAGAAGGAGCTACGGACCATGCTCGAAGAACTCGGTTTCAATGCCCGGAAAGGCCTGCAGCCGCTGCGGGTAGCTGCCACCGGCTCATCCATCAGCCCGCCGCTCTTCGAATCATTGGCCGCCCTGGGACGGGAGCGCAGCCTGGCCCGGCTGGCTGAGGCGAGGTCGCGACTGTGAAAGCCGGTGAGCAGATCGTCTTCCTGTACGTGGCCGACCTCGACCGGTCGACCACTTTCTACCGGGACGTGCTCGGTTTTCCGCTGGTGCTGGACCAGGGAGGCTGTCGCATTTTCCAAAGCACGGCCACCTCTTACGTTGGGGTGTGCACCATACGGCCTGAAAAAGTGGGGGTGGCAGGGGCTCTCCTCACCTTCGTCACCGAGGATGTCGATGTCTGGCATGACAAGCTGGTGGCCGCCGGGACAACCATCACTCGCGGTCCACAGTCCAGCTCCGAGTATCAGATCTACAACTTCTTTGCCGAAGATCCGGATGGGAACCACATCGAGGTCCAACGGTTCGATAGCCCCGACTGGAAGGTTGCAGACGCTTGACGGGTTTGTATCCTGACCCCTCACCCATTCGGGGGTGGTGTAATTGGTAACACAGCAGGTTCTGGTCCTGTCATTGAGGGTTCGAGTCCTTCCCCCCGAGCCGGCAGCCGTTCGCTGCCGAAGCGGCCCCGTCGTCTAGCGGCCTAGGACGCTGCCCTCTCAAGGCAGTAACGCCAGTTCAAATCTGGTCGGGGCTACTGAACCAAGAAATGACCGCCCGAAGGGTGGTCATTTCTTGGTTTAACAACGTCCCGAACAGATTTGGACGGGAGCCACCACAATTCGAGGGACGCAAGCGGGCCCTCTCAAGGCAACAGTATTTTCTTTGCATCGCCGTCGCTCGCTTCGCTCGCTGCGATGCATGTGCCAGTTCAAATCTGTTCGGGACCTCTTTTTCGTCAGTCCCCCCTGTGGGGGGAAAGTACCGCTCGCCGGAGGCAAGGGAGGGGGGTGCTTTGGGAGTTGCGAAGCAACTCCCATGCCGGACGGAGCCCGGCCGCGCTCTCACGGCAACAGTATTTTCTTTGCATCGCCGTCGCTCGCTTCGCTCGCTGCGATGCATGTGCCAGTTCAAATCTGTTCGGGACCTCTTTTTCGTCAGTCCCCCCTGTGGGGGGAAAGTACCGCTCGCCGGAGGCGAGGGGTTGGGGGGTGCCGGTTCCCATCAACTATCCGGGTTTGACGTGGGATCATGCGTCCGTGCCCACGCTCAAGACCAAGATCACCACCCCACGGCTTGTCGAGACGCGGGAGTTCTATGAATCGGTTTTCAGCCTGAGCCTGGTCGAGGAATGGGATGAGCCGGACGACCGTGGGGTCATCCTCGAGTTCCCCGGTGGACACCGTGAGGCGCTCCTGGAAATCTACGAGGGCGACGGTCCAGCCGACTTCGCCGGATTGAGCCTCCAGTTTCGAGTCGGGGACTTGCAATCGTTCGCGGAGGGCCTGCCGGCAGATCTGTCCTTCGAGGGTCCCCATCGAAGGCCCTGGGGCTCTACCTACCTGTATCTGCGGGACCCGAACGACATTCAGGTGATCGTATACGAGGGTGGGTGGTGAGACGGCGGCCTGCCTGGTCGATATCATCGGGTATGGCTACCTCGGTCTTAGGAGTCAATCGATGACGCACAGTTTCAGAATCAAGCTTGGCGATCTCCTGAAGCGGCCGGTCATCGACTCCCAAGGCGTTCGGGTGGGGGTTGTGGAGGACGTCTGGCTGGAAGAGGACGACACTATCTGGCTGGTGGTCGGAGGCAGCATCATCGACGAGCTCTTGGGGAAGCTCAAGATCCGACCCGATATCGAACTACTGGTCCCCAGCGAGGTAGTCGACAAGGTTTCCGATAAGGAGATCACCCTCAAGTGGACGATGTTCCAACTCGAGTCGACCTGCGAGGACTGTTGGACGAGGGAGAAGGAACGGCTCGTTCAAGCCAGCATCCACGCTGATCAAGACCCGGGCCTGCATTTGATCTCCCGTGGGCTGTGGGACTTCGACTCACCGAGCCACCGGGGCCAGTAGCCGGCCGCTAGGCCGCGCTTGGCGAGGCGGGACGACGCTCAGCCCAGGTCATCCAGCCGGCGGCGATGAGGCCGTAGACGACCATACCGACCACCAGCGGAGTGATCGTCCCTGAGATGTTGCGGTCGATGAGCGTGCCGAGCAAGGCACCGCCGGCCAGTGACACCGTTCCTATGACTGCCGATGCCATGCCGGCCATGTGTCCAAGCGGCTCGAGGGCGAGTGCGTTGACGTTGGGGATCATCGTCGCATGCATCACCAGCACCGCGCTTATCCCGATGATGGCCACCCAGAACGGCGGTCTTCCTTCCGTCAGGAACACCACCGCCAGGAGGACGAGAGCTATTGCGGAATAGCCGATCACCGCCAGGCGAGCCGTCTGGTGGACACCCACTCTCTCAACGATTCTGGCATTGAACAGCATGGCGCCACCCATCCCGGTGGCAACTCCGCCGAAGATGAACGGGAACAAGCCGGGGCGTCCGTAGATCTCGCCGATGATGAGCTCCGAGCTCGCCAGGTACGACGTGAACGCGCCGAAGAGAAAGACCATCGCCATGGTGTATCCGGCCGTCTGGCGGGTAGTGGACACCTCCCGCGCCGCCGCCAGCACCGGTTGGAGTGCCAGTTCCCGACGGTTCTCCGGCGCCAGTGTCTCCTCAAGGCGTAGCGACCAGACGCCCACGACCAGGGCATACAGAGCGCAGAACCAGAAGACCAGTTGCCAAGGGCCCAGGGCGGCGATACCCGCACCGAGGCTGGGCGCCAGAATCGGGACTGTGACAAAGACGGCCATGATGAACGACATGGCGCGCGCCATCGCATCGCCGGAATAGACATCCCGCACTACGGCAACGGCCATGACCCGGGGCCCGGCGGCGCCGACCCCCCAGAGGAACCGACTCAACAGCATCAGGGGAAGGGTTGGTGCCACCACAGACCCAACGGCTGCGATGGCGTAGATAACGAGTCCCACGTACAGCACCGGCCTACGTCCGTAGCGATCGGCAAACGGGCCGTAGAAGATCTGACCCGAGGCCATGCCGAGGAAGTAGACGGTGACGATCTGGGCGACGTCGGTGGCGTCCTCGGCCAATCCGAAATGAGTGCGGATCTCGTCGAAAACGGGAAGCATCAAGTCGATTCCCAGCGCACCCAACGCCATGATCGCCGCCAGCAGTGCGGTGAACTGTTTATTGCCGATGGCCGGAGGCGAGGACGTCATGCGAGTGGCCAGGGTAGGGGAGGGGTGCCTCGCGAGAAGGCGTTTGGCCTCTTGGACAAGGGCTTTCTTACCTAGTGAGCGGGTCGGTTGCCCGTAGGCTTGGGGTGTGGACTCCGCCGCCATTCTCACTGAGGGTCTGACCAAGCACTACGGCGACGTGCGGGCCCTCACCGACCTCAACCTCGAAATCAGGCCGGGCGAGATCTTCGGCTTCCTCGGCCCAAACGGAGCCGGTAAGACGACGATGATCCGGACCATCCTCGACGAGATTCGGCCGACCGCCGGCCGCGCCACGATTCTCGGGATGGACACCCATGAGCAGTCGGTGGAGATTCGCCGGCACATCGGGTATGTGCCCGGCGACCTGGCCATGTATCCCAGCCTCACCGGCAAGGACACGCTCACGTACTTCTCCAACATGCGCGGAGGAGTGGAGTGGTCGTTTGTCGACCAGCTGGCGGATCGGCTCGATGCCGACCTGTCCAAGAAGGTGGGCGATCTGTCGTCGGGCAATCGGCAGAAGGTGGGGCTGATCCAGGCGTTCATGAACAAGCCGCAGTTGTTGATCATGGACGAGCCCAGCTCGGGGCTCGACCCGCTCGTGCAACGCGAGTTCCAGGCGATGATGCGGGAGGTGGCTGCCGACGGTCGCACCGTCTTCCTCTCCAGCCATACGCTCTCCGAAGTGCAGCGGGTGGCCCACCGCGTCGGCATCATCCGTCATGGCGAGTTGATTGCTGTTGAGGCGGTGGCCAGCCTTCGGTCG
>JAOTYB010000168.1 GCA_029862065.1 Acidimicrobiia bacterium
CACCGGGTATCTGCTCCCGTGGGACCAGTTGGCCTTCTGGGCCGTGACCGTCGGGACGAGCATGGCGGCCTGGGTTCCCTTCATCGGTGACGAGGTGAAAGAGCTGCTTCTTGGGGGACCGACGGTTGGCTCGGCAACGTTGCTTCGTTTCTATGTGCTGCATGTGGCCGTCCTGCCTGCTGCCCTCGTCGGACTTGTGGCGATCCATCTGTGGCGCTGGCGCAAGGACTCGATGCTGACGAGCGACCCGGGGGCGGCTCTTGAGAAGGTCGGCGCCGGAGCAGGCGACCTGCGGCCCGGGGTGGTTGGCCTGGGTTCTACTCCCGAGAAGCCGGTGGTGATTGAGGGCAAGCGAATCCTCGGGGTAGTCCCCGGGAAGCCGGCTGTCGGTGACCGTAAGGAGCTGTCGGACGACGATCCGGTCATGGTCTGGCCGCACCTGCTGGTACGCCACGCGGTGGCCGCTTTGGTTGTGCTGGCTGTCGTGCTCTTCATTTCGCTCACCTTCGACGCGCCGTTGCGGGAGATCGCCAACCCGACCAACACCCCCAATCCTGAGAAGGCCCCGTGGTACTTCGCCGCCCTCCAGGAGCTGTTATCTCACTACCACCCGTTGGTGGCAGGCGTGCTGGTTCCCACCGCCATCATCCTCGGGTTGATGGCACTGCCGTACATGGACCGCAATCCACTACTAACGGTCCGCGCTCGCCGCGTGGCTCGCATTACGTTCACGATCTTCATGGTGGTGTGGATCGTCTTGACGCTCGTCGGCTTCGCATTCCGGGGTCCCAACTGGGGCTGGGTGTGGCCGTGGGAGGAATGGCACGGTGAGTTATGAGTGAGTCGACGGATCGAAGGACCTTCCTCGTCAGTGCTTGGAAGGCCGGGCTGGCGTTCTTGGCGGCAGCCGGGATCTGGACCAGCTGGGACGTTCTGCGTCCCCGGTTGGCCGCCGGCTTTGGAGCCCGGGTCAAGACGGTTAGTCCCGACGCCGTGCCGACCGATTCGGTCCTTGAGGTATTCGAAGCTCGCGCCTACCTAACGAAGGTCAATGATGAGATCGTCGCCTTCTCCGAAATCTGCTCCCATCTCGGCTGCCGGGTGCCGTTCTGCCAGTCGTCGGGTCAATTCGAGTGCCCGTGCCATGGGTCGGTATTCAATCGGGCCGGCGACCACCTCACCGGACCCGCCCCCCGGGGGATGGACCGGTTCGCGGTCGAGATCGAGGATGGCATCGTTGTCATAGATACCAACACCATGGTCGATGGACCGCCACCCGGCACTGTGACAGTGGATGAGCCCTCGTTGGGGCCGGCCTGCTCGGAGGAGAGCCATGGGTGAGCGCCCTCCCGACGAAGAGCTCGAGCGTTCGACCAACCGTTGGATGGCCTGGGGCTTCGGGATCATGGTCCTCATGGTCCTCATCTTCCCCATCTACCGGTTCTACGAGCCGACCTCCCGTGAGGCCGACCGGGAAGCCCAGCTCGAGTTCCTGGCCGACCAGGGGGCGGGCATCTATGAGCTCAATTGCGCCTCATGCCATGGGGTGGAGGGCCAGGGCGGAATCGGCCCGGCTCTCAACTCCATGCAATTCCTAGAGGATTCGTCGGACGAGCAGACCATCACGCTAATCGCGGTGGGGGTTCCCGGGTCGCAGATGAGCGCCTATTCGCTTGACTTCGGCGGCCCGCTCACCTCGGAACAGATCAAGGCGATAGCCACCTTCATCCGCAGCTGGGAAGAGACTGCCCCCGATGTCCCGAATTGGCGCGATCCGCTCGGCTTGGCAGGCGGATAGGAGCCGAACCGGTGGTCCGCTGGGTATGGGACTTCTGGCCCTAATGCCCCGTCGTCGAGTTCTGTAGAACCTGACTTCAGGACCATGAAATTATCGATCTCGAGTAAGACCGAGCTCGCGCTGGCCGCAGTTCGAGAACTAACCCTCCGTGACAGCCCCCTCAAAGGGGCCGAACTGGCGGCCTTGCTTGGGACCACCGCCTCGTATCTCCCGCACGTCGTTCGGCCTCTGGTGCGGCGAGGCTGGATCGAATCGGATCGGGGGCCTACGGGTGGCTACCGACTCATCGAGGACCCGGCCGCCGTGTCGCTATACGAGTTCCTCGAGGCGGTTGAGGGGCCTATGGAGGAGGACCGCTGCGTCCTGCGGGACAAGGCGTGTGAGGGCGACGATCTGTGTGCCCTCCACGAACCATGGCTCCGAGCCCGCGAAGCGCTGTTCGCGGAACTGCGGCTCACGACATTGGCCGACCTCGACATGATCGAGGGGGCGGCGTGAGGCGAGCCCATCGGGTCGGCATGATGATTTCAGCAACGGGCCTGGTGGTCGGCCTGCTGGCTGCTCTGCCGGTTGGTGCGCAGGACGCCGAAGTAGGCGAGCAGATCTACGTTGCAGCCTGCTCCGGGTGCCACAAGGCCGATGGAACCGGCATAGCGGGAACATTTCCACCGCTCGTCGACAACCCCAGGGCGCTGGACGCCGAATACGTGAGCGACGTTGTCCGCAATGGTCTAAGCGGACCGATCACAGTCGATGGCGTGGCCTACGACGCCACCATGCCCGCTTTCGCTCAACTGAGTGATGACGAGGTGGCCGGTATCGTGGCCTACCTCGCTACCAACTTCCAGGGGACATCCACCGGTGGTGGGACCACTGCCACCACCATCGCCACCGGTGGTGGGACCACTGCCACCACCATCGCCACCGACTTCGACGCACCGGCGGGGAGTGACAATGAACGCGGCGAAGACCTGTTCCTCGGCTCGACCCGATTCACCAATGGCGGAGCGGCTTGTGCGGCCTGCCACACCGCCGGGGGCCGCGGCAACCTCGGCGGCTCCTCGCTCGGCCCCGACCTCACCAACGTTCTCGGTTCTTACGGCGGACCGGACGGGTTGGTCGGCGTCCTGGCCGCCCCCGCCTTCCCGGTCATGGGAGAGGCGTATGCCGACAAGCCGTTAACCGAGCAGGAGCGCCTCGATCTGGCCGCCTTCTTTGTCACCGCTTCGCAAGAGGACGATGCGGACAGCGGAGATGCCCTGCTGGTCCTGGGACTGGTGGGAGCGGGAGCGCTCTTTGGCGGCATGGTGCTGATGCGCCCATTTGCTGGAGCCGGGTATTCACGACGCTTGAGGAGGAACGCATGAAGTGGGTATCGGAGATAGCGGATCCGGGTGTCCGGAAGTGGGAAGAGTTCTATCGCAACCGTTTCCAACACGACAAGCGAGTCCGCACCACCCACGGCGTGAATTGCACCGGGAGCTGCAGCTGGGAAGTGTTCGTCAAAGACGGCATCGTGACCTGGGAGCTGCAAGCCACCGACTATCCGCAGCTTGAGGATGGGTTGCCGCCCTATGAGCCCCGCGGCTGCCAACGCGGCATCAGCTTCTCCTGGTACTTGTACAGTCCGCTCCGGGTCAAATACCCGTACGGCCGGGGCGCCCTCATCGACCTCTATCGAGAAGCCAAGCGTCTGCACGGTGACCCGGTCGACGCCTGGGCCTCCATCGCCGACGACCCCGACAAGCGCGCCCGATACCAGCGGGCCCGTGGCAAGGGCGGCTTCCGGCGCATCAGTTGGGACGAGGCGCTGGAGATCTCGGCTGCCGCCACGATTCACACCACCAAGACCAAGGGGCCCGACCGGGTAAACGGGTTCTCTCCGATCCCGGCCATGTCGCAGATCAGCTATGCCGCCGGAAGCCGGTTCCTGTCGCTCCTCGGTGGCGTGGTGATGAGCTTCTACGACTGGTACTGCGACCTGCCTCCCGCCTCACCGGAAGTCTGGGGCGAGCAAACCGATGTGCACGAGTCGGCCGACTGGTACAACGCTCGGTACGTGGCGGTGATGGGGTCGAACCTCAACATGACCCGCACCCCCGACTGTCATTTCATTGCCGAAGTGCGCCACGCCGGCGCCAAGCTGACCGTGTTCAGCCCCGATTTCTCACAGGTTGCCAAATACGCCGACTGGTGGATCCCCTCTAATCCCGGCCAGGACACCGCTTTCTGGCTGGCGGCCGATCATGTGATGCTCAAGGAGTGCTACGTCGATCGGCAGGTTCCCTATTTCCAGGAGTATCTGAAGCAGTACACAGACATGCCGTTCCTCATCGAGATCGACGGCACCAAGCCGGGCCAGTACCTGCGGGCCGGGCGCCGACTCCAATACTCCGAGGTCGAGAATCCCGACTGGAAGCTGCTCGTCTGGGATGAGACCACGGGGCAGGCCAAGATGCCGAAGGGCACCATCGGGTACCGCTGGGCCGAACAGGATCCCGGCAAG
>JAOTYB010000031.1 GCA_029862065.1 Acidimicrobiia bacterium
CTGGACCGACCACGCCTTGCTGGAGGTGGAGCTCGAGACCGGCCGCACCCACCAGATCCGGGTGCATCTCCTCTCCATCGAGCATCCGGTGGTCGGTGACCGCACGTACGGCGCCACCGCCAAAGACCCCGCCGACCCGGGCCGGGTCTGGCTCCACAGCTGGAAACTGGCATTCGAGCACCCGCTGACGGGCCAGGAGATCGCGGAGGACTCGCCGCTGCCCGAGGACCTGCTGGAGTCGCTGAGGGGGTTGGGGGAGCCGGAGACCGGCGGGCTCCCAGTCTGACTTCCGGCGCTCGCTTTGCTCGCTTTTCGGCTTCCGGCGCTCGCTTTGCTCGCTTTCCGGCTTCCGGCGCTCGCTTTGCTCGCTTTTCGGCTTCCGGCGCTCGCTTTGCTCGCTTTCCGGCCCTGCGTCACCAAGTCGTGTTGGGAACGCTCCGGATGCCGGATGCGGGATGCTCTACCCGAAGAACGTCTCCGCCACGTTGTAGATCTCGGGCGGCACGCCGCGCACGCTCTCGCAGGCCTCTGACAACGGGACCGGCACTATCTCGGTTCCCCGCATCGCCACCATGACGCCGAAGGTTCCCTCGGCGGCCAGGTCGGCGGCCGCCACGCCGAAGCGGGTGGCCAGCACCCGGTCGGCGGCGGTGGGGGTGCCACCCCGCTGGAGGTGTCCGAGTACGGTCACCCGGGTCTCGAAGCCGGTGAGCCGCTCGATCTCTTGTCCAACCGCGTAGGCCACACCACCGAGGCGGACGAATCCGAACTGGTCGATTCTCTCTTCCATTTCCAAACCGGCCGGGGGATCGATCCCCTCGGCCACCACCACCACCGAGTAAGTCTTGCCACGCCGGTGACGTTTGCGGATGATGGCGGCGATGTCGTCGAGGTCGTATTCGATTTCGGGAATGACGATGACGTCGGCGCCGGCGGCGATTCCGGAGTAGGCGGCGATCCACCCCTTGGTGCGGCCCATCACTTCCACCAGCATCACCCGGTTGTGAGCTTCGGCGGTGGTGGCGATCCGGTCGATGGCCTCGGTGGCGATCTCTACGGCGGTGTTGAAGCCGAAGGTGGTGTCGGTGCCGGCGATGTCGTTGTCGATGGTCTTCGGCACTCCGATGATCGGGACCCCGCCGTCCTCGTGAAGCTGCATGGCGGTCTTGAGGGTTCCGTCGCCTCCGATCACGACCAGGGCGTCGATGTCGTTGTCTTTGATTGTCTCGCGGATGCTCTCGTAGCCGTCGCCGTGAACGTATGGATCGAGCCGGGAGGTGCCGAGAATGGTGCCGCCCCTGGCCAGAATTCCTCGCACATCATCGCGGTCGAGCGGGCGAGTACGGCCTTCCATCAGCCCCTGCCAACCGTTCTCGATGCCGACGACGTCGGCTCCATGGGTCTCGGCGGCCCGGACCACCACGCCGCGGATCACCGCGTTCAAGCCGGGACAATCGCCTCCTCCGGTGAGGACGCCAAGCACTTTCATGTCAACCTCAATACAGGAACATCGGCTTGCCGGCCACGTGCCGGACCTTGGGCCGATATTCCTTCTCGTCGTACAGCTCGTCGACGTCCACCCGCTTGACGCCTTCCCCGGTTACCGAGATCGGCACGTTGGTATACGTGCCGCCGCGCAGGGCCACCATCCGCCCGGTGGCGTTCTCCATCGCCAGGTCGGCGGCGAGGGTGGCGAAGTTGCGGGCCACCATCAGGTCGAGGGAGTCGGGCTTGCCCGAGCGCATGAGGTACCCGACTTGTTGATAGATGATGCCTTCGCCCGTGCGTTCTTTGATGAGGTCGCCCGTCAGGAGGCCGATGCCGCCCAGCTTGCGGTGTCCGTAGGCATCGGCTTCGCCGGAGACCACTATGTCCTCGCCTGCCAGCGCCGCCCCTTCGGAAATGGTCATCATTGCGTAGCTGCTCGGGTTGCGGCGCTTGTCCTCCAGCAGCTTTTCGCTCAGCACGTCGATGTCGAAGGGGACCTCGGAGATGATGGCCCGGTCGACGCCGGCCAGGTAGGCAGTAATCAGCGACGTCTCACCGCTGTAGCGGCCAAACAACTCGACCACCGCGATCCGCTCGTGGCTCCCCGTGCTGGTGCGCAGGTTCTCGACGAAGTCGACACCGCGGCTGATGGCGGTTGAGAACCCGATGCAGTAGTCGGTGCCGTGCACGTCGTTGTCCATGGTCTTGGGGATGGCGATCGATGGCACGCCCTCCTCGTGCATTCGCAAGCCGTAGGACAGGGTGTCGTCGCCGCCGATTGGGATGAGCACGTCGATCTTCTGGCTTTCGACCACCCGCAGGGCGTGGTCGGTGACGTCGACGGTCTCCGCATCGGGGGCGGCGCGGTCGGCCAGGTGGGGTGGGAGGTCGGCCGGCTTTACCTTGCTGGGATTGGTCCGCGAGCTGTGCAGGAATGTGCCGCCGGTGCGTCCGGGGACCCGAACGGTCAAAGGGTCGAGATCGATGAACCATTCGTCCCGATCGTGGGGATTGTCGGGGTCGAAGTAGACGAACGGGGCCCAGCCGCGCCGGATTCCCACCACCTCGTGGCCCTCATGAGTGACCCGTTCAACCACTGCCTTTATGCAGGGATTGAGACCGGGAACGTCCCCGCCACCGGTCAGAATGCCTATCCGCATGGTTCCCTCTGCTGTCTCGTCTTGCTCGGCCCTTACACGGTCGAGACTAGCCCTGGCCGCTCCTGCTCCAGCTTTACGGCCGCACCCCGCGTCCACTATGTTGGGGACCTACTTACAGGCGTGTAGTTCTCGATGACCGACCGACTTGATCAGGGCAGCTTCGCCCACCTCCATCTCCACACCGAGTTCTCAATGCTCGATGGGGCTGCCCGGGTCAAAGATGTCGTCGCCCGCGCCGCCGAGTTGGAGCAGCCGGCCATCGCCATTACCGATCATGGCGTCTTGTATGGCGCCGTCGACTTCTACCGGGCCGCCGAGGCGGCAGGGATCAACCCGATCATCGGCATCGAGGCATATGTCACGCCCGGTTCACGCTTCGATCGGCCTCCTCGCCACGAGGACCAGCGCTACCACATGATCCTTCTGGCGGAGAACGACATTGGCTACCGCAATCTCATGGCTTTGGCTTCCCGTGCCTACCTGGAGGGCTTCTATTACAAGCCCCGCATGGATGCCGAGCTGATGGCCGAGTACTCGGAGGGGATCATTGCCACCACCGGGTGTCTGGGAGGTCATGTCGCCCAGTTGCTTGGGCCGGACTCCCACGAAGAGGGCAACGCCGGCATGGCGCGAGATTTCGAGGCCGCCAAGCAAGCCGCCGCGATGTATCAGGACATCTTTGGCAAGGACAATTTCTTCATCGAGGTGCAGGACCACGGCATTCCCGCTGAGCGCCAAATCCTCCCCGACCTGGTCAAGATCGCCGCCGACATCGGTGCCCCCTTGCTGGCCACCAACGATTCGCATTACACCGATCCGAACGAGGCCGAAGCCCACGACGTGCTCTTGTGCATTCAGACCGGCGCCACTATTGACGAGCCGGACCGTTTCCGTTTCAGCGGCACCGGTTACTACCTCAAAACCGCCCAGGAGATGCGCGCCCTCTTCCCGGACGCCGATTACCCCGGTGCCTGCGACAACACTCTCCTGATTGCCTCCCGGGTTAAGACCACTATCCCGATGGGCGACTTCCTGCTTCCGCGTTTTCCGGTGCCCGACGGCCATACCGAGGCCACCTATCTGCGAGAGCTAGTGGAGGCCGGAGCCCGCCAGCGGTACGGCGACTCGCTTTCCACCGAAGTCCGGGACCGGCTGGAGTATGAGCTGCAGGTGATTGGCGAGATGGGCTTCCCCGCCTACTTCCTCATCGTGTGGGACCTGATTCGCTACGCCCGCGACAACCGGATTCGCACCGGGCCCGGCCGGGGATCGGCCGCCGGCTCGATCATCGCCTATTGCTTGCGCATCACCGACCTCGACCCGCTCGAGTACGGGCTCATTTTCGAGCGCTTCCTCAACCCCAGCCGCCGGGAGATGCCCGACATCGACATGGATTTCGACGAGCGGTACCGGGGCGACGTCATCCGCTATTGCACTGAGACGTACGGGTCAGACCATGTGGCGCAGATCATCACCTTCTCCACCATCAAGGGTCGCCAGGCCATTCGGGACGCCGCCCGGGTGCTCGGCTTCCCCTACGGCAAGGGCGACAAGCTGGCCAAGCTCATGCCGCCGGCCATCCTCGGGGTGGAAGCCACCCTCCGGCAATGCCTGACCGACCCGGGAAAGAGCGCCGACCCTGCCATCCGCGACTTCTATTCATCGGCCGCCGGCCTGCGCGACGAGGTCAACATCGATGGGGACTCCCGGCGGGTGGTGGAGACGGCTCGCGGCCTGGAAGGCCTGCGCCGTCAGGACTCCATTCACGCCGCGGCGGTGGTCATCTCGCCGACTCCGCTCATGGAGATCGTGCCGCTCCAAAGGAAGGGCGACGATGCGGAGATGGTCACCCAGTACGAAATGCACGCCGTCGAAGCCCTTGGCCTCCTCAAGATGGACTTTCTCGGCCTGCGCAACTTGTCGACCATTGAGCGGGCGTTGGAGATCATCGAAGCCAACACCGGCCGGCGAGTCGACATAGACCACGTGCCACTCGATGACCCGGCGGTGTATGAAATGCTGCAGCGGGGGGACTCGATCGGCGTGTTTCAGCTGGAGGGCGGCCCGATGCGCGCCCTCATGCGGAACCTCAAGCCCGACCACTTCGGTGACATCGTCGCCCTCAACGCCCTCTACCGTCCCGGTCCGCTTGGGGCCGGCATGCACAACAAATACGCCGACCGCAAGAACGGCCGGGAGGCCGTCGACTATCCGCATCCCGATCTCGAGCCGGTGCTGGCCGACAGCTACGGCATCATGGTGTACCAGGAACAGGTGATGCAGGTGGCCCGCACCATGGCCGGGTTCTCCATGGCCGACGCCGATTTCTTACGCAAGGCCATGGGCAAGAAGATCGCGTCTGTCATGGCCAAGCAAGAGGAGCAGTTCGTGGCCGGCTGCGTGGCCAACGGCCATCCCGAGACCCTCGGGCACGAGCTTTTCGGCTACATCGAGCACTTCGCCGGCTACGGCTTCAACAAGTCCCACTCGGCCGCCTACGGGCTGGTGGCCTATCAAACGGCGTGGTTGAAAGCCCACTATCCGGCTGAGTACATGGCTGCCTTGCTGACGTCCACCAAGCGCGACAAAGACCGCACCGCCCTTTACCTCAACGAGTGCCGCCAGCTAGGTGTCGAAGTCCTTACGCCGGACATCAACCGGTCCGAGCTCGACTTCATCGCCCGCGACGGCACGATCCCCTTCGGGTTGTCGGCTATTCGCAATGTGGGTGAAGGAGTGGTCGAAGCCATCGTCACCGAGCGGGAGAAGAACGGTCCTTTTGCCGACTTCACCGACTTCATCAACCGGGTTGATTTGTCGGTGCTCAACAAGCGCACGGTTGAGTCGCTCATCAAGGCCGGCTCGTTCGATTCGCTTGGGCACAGCCGGCGCGGGCTCACCCTGGTGTTCGAGCAGCACCTGGAGAACACGGTCGGCCGCCGCCGGGCCGAGGACGCCGGCCAGTACAGCCTCTTCGGTGGGGCTGAGTCGGCTCTCGAGCTGTCGCCGGTGGAGATCCCGGCCGAGGAATGGGACCAGAAGATCAAGCTGGGTTTTGAGAAGGAAATGCTCGGTCTGTTCATCTCCGACCACCCGCTGCTGGCGGTGGGGGGCGCCCTGAACCGGCTGGCCAATGCGTCCATTCCCTCGCTGTTCGAGATGGAAGACGGCACCCAGGTGACGGTCGGCGGAATGGTGGCCTCGATCACCCGCCGCTACACCCGGGCCGGTGACCCGATGGTCTTCTTCGATCTCGAGGACCTGGAGGGAAGCGTCGAGGTCATCTGCTTCCCGCGCACGGTGGCCGAAGTAGGGCCACTGGTACGGGAGGACTCCATCCTGGTGGTGTCGGGCCGGCTCGATCACCGGGGCGATGACGTCAAGCTGGTGGCCGTCAAGATCTTCGAGCCAGACCTGCGGCCGGACGGCGCGGTGCGAGTCAAGGTGGCGGCCACCGCCATGTCACAGACGCTGGTCACCAAGCTCAAGTCAATCCTCCACAACCACCCGGGCAGGGCTCCTGTCTTCCTGCACATGGCCAACGAGTCGGGTGAGATGAAGGTCCTCCGGCTGGGTGAGGAATTCCGTGTCGAAGCCCGTTCGGCGCTGTACGCCGAGCTCAAGGAGCTGCTTGGGCCCAGCGCGCTGGCCTAGCTCGGACTTGGCACCTCGTCGTACTCGGGCGCTATCACGATCTCGCGGCGGCGCCATTTGATGACAGCCCACGCCAGGATCGGCAGCAGCCAGATGAAGGGCAGCAGCACGCCGGCCCCGAGGATGAGCAGCCGTCCCAGGTTTGCCAGGAACGACAAGCTGGCGTCCAGACCTTCGGAGAAACCGGCGATGCCACCCGGGTCGACCGCATCGATGAGGATGCTGGTTGTGTTGGCCACAGCCCGGCCTTCCTGGGGATCGCCGTCCTGATTGAGCGGGGTGGCGCTGACCCGGGTCTGAGTTCGCAGGTCCCGTTCGGGAGTGATTTCGAAAGCGAATATGAGGCTCTCGCCGGGTTCGAGCTGCTCGGCCGGTTCTCCCGACACCACGGTGAGGTCCTCGAGGGTGATGTCGAGGACGGGGTCGTTGAGCTCAACATTGATCAAGGGGGTATCGCCCGTGTTGAAGATCTCGAAGCACACCGTGGCCTCAGTGTTCTGCTCGATACCCAGGCCGAAGTCGCCGGGGCATCCCTGGCCGAGGCCGTCGAAACCGGCATAGGCGGTGACCATGAGATCAACCGAGGGCTGGGTAGCCGCCTCGCTCAAGGTGACCACGATGGTGGCGAGCCCGACCTGATCTTCCAGGGTGCGGAGCTGGCCGCGCAATGTCTCGAGCTGGGTCTCTCGCTGCAGGAGCTCGGTCTCGACCTGCACAACCACTGCCACTCCGCCGGCGCTGGCCAGCAACTCCCGCAACCGCTCAACGCTGGCTTCGGCCGTGAGAATGCGGCTCTCCAGGTCGACGATCCGGTCGGTGACGTCGCTGGCCGAGACGTTCTGTGAACGAATCTCGCCGATCTCTCCCAGCTTGTCGAGAGCGTCCGTGAAGTCTTCCGGGAGCACCTTGAATGTCAGGACGCTCACAGGGTTGGGGGCGCCGGTCGTGCGCTGGCCGAACAGGAAGCCGCCCAGGGCGGAGATCTCGCGAGTGGCCCTGTCCCCGGCTACTGCCACGTCGGTCACGGCGACCGAGATCTCGGCCGTGAAGATGATGTCCCGGCCAAAGTCGGGAGTCTGGAAGACGACCGGAGCAGCGATCCCGTCCGTGCCCAGGTCGCCGGAGGAGACGGTGGCGTTGAGTGTGCCAGATAGCGCCAGATCGTCGCCGGTATCGGAGTAGCGCTGAGCGAATGACCCGGCGGCGGTGGTGGTTGTGGCCTCGGGAACGGTGGTCGTTTGAGTGAACTCGCCGCCGGCAAGCTGCATGCTGGCCGAGTCGCTGTCCGAGCAAGCTCCAGCGACGAGCGACATCACCGCAAACAAAAAGAGCGCGACCAACCAAGGTGAACGACGATTGAACCGTCTCATAGAGGCCTCCCAGCTTCTTGGGGGTGAGACGCCGCAGAGTGAGAATTCGGTTCCCGGCAACGGCAACGCCTCGGGCTAGATGCCCAGGCGGTCGAGGGTGAGGGTGGGGGCTCCGGACAGGACCGCCCGCAGGCCGTCGAGGTCGACGGGGGCGTCGGCCAGCCAGGGAATGGTGACGATGGGGGTGCCGACCCGGCCGCTGAAGTCCGCCCGGGAGTCCTCCTGACGCCGCACCTCGAGTGCCCACCGGGCCAGGTTGTCGTTGAGAGCAGTGGCGGCTCTCCCGTCCTCCAGTGGTTCGGCTATCGATGCCCATTCCCGCGGCAGGGCCCGGTTGAACACCACCAGCGACGGCTCGATGCCGACCTCGTGGAAGCGAAGGGCTTCCCGCAGCGGGCCGGGGTCGGCAGTCGTCACCACCAGGGTGGCGGCTTCGTCGAAATGCTGCTCAATGACGCCGGCCTTGGCGGAGATCCCGTCGTAGGTAGTGCGGAGATCGAACAGGAACTCGGCCACCTGTTCGAGCAGCGGACCGCCCAGGAGCGCATCGGCCAGGCGCAAGGCGGGGCGGCCTGCCAGGTTGAACAAACCGCGGCGGCCGGGAAGGCCGGCCCCGGTCAGCCAGCGCAGCAAACGCCCGCCTACCAGCTCCCGCATGCGGCGGGGAGCAGAGAAGAACTCGATTCCGCCGGAGGCCGGGGGAGTGTCGACCACCACCACGTCCCACTGGCCGCTCTCCAGGTGCACGGCCATTTCCTCAGCGGCGGCGTAGGCCTGACCGGACGGGAACCGGGTGGCGACGGCTTCGAACAACGGGTTGGTCACGAGGCGCTCGGCAATCTCGCCGGGGGCGTGGCGGAAGGCGATGGCGTCCCAGGAGGCGGCCGAGTCGAGCATGGCCGCCGACAGGCCCTTCAGCTTGGGGTTGGGCTCGGGGTGGTTGCCGAGCTGGTCGAGGCCGAGGGCGGTGGCCAGTCGCCGGGCCGGGTCGACGGTGAGGACCAGCGTGGTGTGACCGGCCTGGGCGGCCGCCACCCCGAGGGCGGCGGCGATGGTGGTCTTGCCGACCCCTCCGCCGCCGGTCACGAGCACGGTCCGGGTCATAGCTCGGTCCCCAGGTGGTCGGCGATGCGGGCGGCCACTTCTCCCGGAGTGTGAACGCCGAACAAGTACGGGATTTCGGGCCCGTCCGGCAGCTCCGTGCGCCACCGGCGCTGGGCATCGTGCAGGCCCCGATGGAGGAGGCCGGCATCCCGGTGAGGGCCGGCCGGGAGCTCGGCCAGGGTCTTCCCGGAGACACCGAGCGGGGACAGCGACCGGTTGGTGATGAGGTCGGCAATCTGGATGCTCTCGGAGATGGGGTCGATGGATTCCAGCGACTCGACCACCGGCAGCTCTTCGGGGGTCGTGACCAGCGCCAGGCTCGACAGCTGCGGGTCGGCCAACTGGTCCCGGTACAGGAGCGCCTGGTCTCTGACCCGGCCAACCGGCACCAGGCCGGCGATGGTGGTGGGGGCTCGCAGGTAGGAGGTGACTTGGCCGAGTGGCGGCGCATCGGCGATCACCACGTCCCACCGGTCACTGCGGGCTTCGAACAGGGCCTTGCCGATGGTGATGATGTCGCGGATGCCCGGCACCGTGTCTGCCAGGGCGTTGAGGCCCCGCGCCACCGGCCCGAGGGGGGCTATCCGAGGGGCATGCAACTGGAGACGGATGTATTCGTCGAGGGCGTGGGAGCGATCGATAGTGAGGGCGTGGATTCCCGGCCGGACCTCCTGAGCGGCATAGCCGAGCCGGTCGACTCCGAGGTGGGTGCCGAGACCGAGATCCTCGGTCATCGAGATGGCCAACACCGACATCCCCCGGCGAGCGGCCACGATGGCCAGGCCAGCGGTCACGGCCGATTTCCCTACTCCTCCCTTGCCACTCACCAGTAGGAGAGAGCGATCGAGCAAGGTCAGCCGCCGTCGGAACTGAGCGGGATCCGCAGAACCAGGTGGCCGTCTTCAACGGCCCACTTGGCGTTCCCGATCAGGCTGAAGTCGAGGAAGTCGAGCTCCGCCTGTTTGAGGAACATCTGGCGCTCGTCACCGGCCACGGGCGGCAGGCCCCGTTCCTGTACGGCCTCGGCCCGCTCCCGGTAGCGGGCGATGAGTGCGTCAACGTCGAGTTCAGCCATACCGGAAATCTACTGTGCCGCCGGCTCGGACACACCCGCCGCCCGGCGTTTGGCCGCCGACCGTCGCTCGCTCTCCAGCCGGCCGAGCTCGTAGTCGTTGTAGTCGACGTACGACATGGCATCGGCAATCGCGGTGTGACCGGCCTGGTCGCGGATCAGCCGATGCATCTCCTGGCACACCCGCCGGTAGTCGGCGTGGCCGCCCTGGGCGGTGCGGAGTTCGAGCAGGTGAAAGGCCTCGCGGGCGTTGAGGTCCATGTAGAAGCGGATCTTGTAGGCGAAGGGGACCGCGTACTGGGCGGCGTCGAGGCCGACCGCGCTATCGATCCGTTCGGCTAGGTGAGCGGCCCGGTCCATCGCTTCGTCCCACAGGTCGACCCCCCCGACCGCTTGAAGCGCGGCGGGCGTCACGTACCCGTGCTGGGTGCTGAGCCGCTGCCAGTCCAGGCTCATGAGCCGGTGGCGTTGCAGGTCACGGAAGATGCCGTAGTCGCACAGAATGTCGAACCGATAGCCCGTCCGCTCCATACCCCGTCCCGGCTTGTGGCGACGATTGGTCCGATCCCCGGCGTAGGTCCGGATCAGCTCGGCCCGGGCGTCGCCCGGGAGCTCCCGAGCCAGGCCCAGCAACTGATCGTCCGGTAGGTCGCTGTGGGCGTAGAGGGCGGCCGCCGCCACCTTCAATTCACCGTCCGGATCCCAGTCGGTGAGAACCACCTCGGGCCGGATCTCCGGCTTCACGCCGAGTGCCGAACTGCGCTCATTCATTTCGGCCCGGATGTTCGCCAGGTAGGCGCTCCACACGCCGCCCCGCCCGGGGATGTCGACCCGCTTCACAAAGGCCGGGATCACCTTGCGCAGTTCTTCGAGCATCAGTTGCGAGTAATCGTTGGCCTCAGCCAGCGGGTGGGCCCGCATTCGCAACAGCAAGGATTCGTAGGCTTGGCCGGTGCCGTAGATGCCGACGTTAGAGGTGGTGGCGGCCGGCAGAAGTCCTCGGGCGGCGTCGCAGGCTTTGGCCCGGATGGTCGATTTCCACACGAAATCTGAATCGTCTTTGCCCTGGGGGAACTGCTCTTCGAAGTGGGGGACGAGCCGGGCCACTATTTGGGTGTAGGCCCCGAACAGCCAATCCATGGTCGCCTGATACTCGGGGCCCAGCCCGGCCTCGGTCACCTCGACTGGGGCGAGGTAGCGGTAGCGGTCTCCGAGCGGCCGGTCGTAGTAGATGTAGCGGGTGCTCTGCTCCAGGTAGGCGGCCAGCCGGCCGCGCTCGAGCACTTTGGTCAACAGGTTCGACGCTTGCTCGCACGCCAGGTGGACGCCGCCAAGCTGGGCTACCGAGTCATCTCCGTACTCACTAAACACCCGCTGGTAAAGGGCCTCGGCTTTGGCGGTGGCGACGGTTTGGTCGGAGCCCGGCAGGGCCCCGGCGATGGCTTCGATACCGTGCTCAGAGTCGGACAGGAACTCGTCGAGCAGGAGCCGGCGTAGCGACTTGTGGGTGCGGCTGTAGCGGGCGAAGAGGGCGCCTTTCACCACCTCCGGGAGGTTGATGAGGGCGAAAACCGGGCCGTCGAGATTGGTGAAGTAGCGCGACAGGACGGTGCGTTCGTCCGGAGTGAAGGGCTCTTCGAAATACACAGCTGCCTAACGAGTTACAGAGGTGTAATTATCGAGCCTGCGACCATTCTGTGCAAATTGAGAGCGGGGGATAGCGCACCCCATACCCTCGAGCCCAACTACCATCGCTCCCATGCATCCCAACGTGGTCCGGGCGCTCGTGGTCGTCGCCGTTCTTGCCATCCTGGCGGTCGGGGCCGTTCCCTTGCTTATTTTGATGGACCTCTCAGGCGACGGAACCGGTTGGGGCCTGTGCGAAGCCGGCCTCGACTCGTGCCGGGTCGGCAATTTCCGGGGTGCCCGCCTGGCCCTCGTTCTCGTGCTCGTGTTGCTGGCATTGGCCACTCTGCTGCGGTTTGTCGTGTGGGTGGCCGGCAATCCTGGCCGCCGTAATCGTGAGGCAACCCGCTACAGCCGGGACGACATCTTCATTCCGTAGTCAGTGGGGGCTGGTGGCCTCGGTGGCCACCTCGGGCTCATCGGTGGTGGCGGCCAACACGACGAAGATGGCGACGAGGATGAGCGCCGCCCCCGCCCAGCCCCTCCCGCTCAGCGTTGTTCCTGTGACCACGGCCGCCGTAGCGGCCGCGAAGGCCGGCTCCAACGCCAGCACGATGGCGGCGGTGGCAGCTCCCAGCTTCGTCTGGGCCCAAATCTGCAGCAGGAATCCGCCGGCCGACGCCCCCAAGCCGGTTATCACCAGGGCTCCAATCACTTCGGTGCCCGGCGTCTCGAGACCTTCTTTGAAAGCGGCGATCGCAAAGGCCCCCACCGAAGTGACTGCCAGTTGCAGAGCGGTGAAGGCGACGAGGTTGTGCCGATGGGCGAGATGGGACAAGAACACAATATGGGCGGCGAAGGCGGCGGCCGCTCCTACTGTCAGCATGTCGCCCACCTCTGGCTGGAAACCTTCGGTGAGCAGGTAGAACCCAACGAATGCCAGGCCGGTGCCGACGAGGACCTGGGGGCGAAGGCGGGCGGGGCCCCGGAGACGGTTCCAGGCCACGGCCAGCAAGGGCGTGAACACCACGTACAGGCCGGTGATGAGGCCCGAGTTGGCGGCGCCGGTGGTGAGCAAGCCCTCGGTCTGGAAACCGAAGCCGGCCACCAGCAGCAGGCCACCGATCAGGCCATCCCGCCAGACCGCTCGTCCGCGGGGCCGGGCGACCAGTGACAGTGCCACCGCCCCCAACAGGAACCGCCAGCCAATGAAGTTGAACGGCGGCAGATCCTCGATGGCGTCCTTCACGATCACGAAGGTCACCCCGAACAGGAAGGCGGCTCCCACCAGCGCGGCGAAGGCCGGCCGGCTGGTTAGGCGTCGGTCGGCCACAGGGAGGCGACCGAATCGGTCGCCAGGAATAGTCCGCGGGCTTCGGCGATGACCTCATCGTCCCGGCTCAGTTCCCCGGTAATTCGCAGGCGGCTCCCTGAGGTCTCGCCCAGCGTGCCGGTGAGGGTGTACTCGCCGGTGGTGTCGCCCGGCCGGCGGTAGCGGATATCGAGCCGGGCGGTCACCGCCATGGTGTCGGCCAGCAAGACCGCAGTCCACGCGCAGATCTCGTCGAGGGTGGCGGCGATCACTCCGCCGTGCAGTGAGCTGACCGTGCCGCGGTGCTGCGGTTTGGGGGTGAAAACGGCGCCGATCTCGGTGTCGGAGCGGCGGTGGAACCCGTCGAGGTGGAGGCCGATCGGGTTCGACAGACCACAGGCGAAACAGTCGGTATAGAGGTCCCGGAACTCAGGTATGCGTTCGTCCGGGATCCTCACTCAGGCTCCAGCACCGCCACACCGTTTTCGAGCGAAGCAATGCGGACAAGGGAGTCGACGTTCCATCCGTGCTCTTCCAGGCGTTGCCGCCCGCTCGTGAAGGTCTTCTCAACCACGAACACAAAGCCGATCACCTCGCAGCCGGCCTCTTCCACGATCTCACCGAGCGCTTCGGCCGTTCGGCCGCCTGCCAGGAAATCGTCGACAATGGCCACGCGCTGGCCGGGAGGCAGAACTCGTCTGGCTACTTCCACCCGGTACTCGGTGCCTTTGCTGGGCGAGGAGACTTCGCGGGCGAAGGTGTATCGTTCGCCGACCCCGACGTACTTCTTGGCATACACCAGGGGAACGCTGAGGGCCTGGGCCGTGACCAGGCCCGGGGGAATGCCGCTGGCCTCGGCGGTCAGGACCAGGTCGGGCTGGGCGCCGGCGAAGCGCTTGGCGATCGATTCGCCGATCTCGGGGAACAGGTCGATGTCCACCCGATGGTTCAGGAAATCGTCGACTTTCAGCAGGTTTCCTTCGACCCTGCTTCTGGTCTCAATGGCGGTCCGCAGTTGCACGGAAGGATCGTACCCGGTTTCGAGCGCCCACCAGTCGGTAGCATCGCCGTCCATGGCCGACGAAGACACAATCCGGCATCGCGCCCGCCTCGTTCTGCGACGGTTGAAGAAGCGATATCCCAAAATCGGGACTGCCCTCGACTATCAAACACCGTGGCAACTGCTGGTCTCCACCATCATTTCGGCGCAGACCACAGACGAGAACGTCAACTCCGTCACCCCTCAGCTGTTCAAACGCTGGCCGGATGCCGCAGCCCTGGCCGGGGCCCGGATGGCCGATGTCGAGAAGGTGATCTTTTCGACCGGCTTCTATCGACAGAAGTCCAAATCGATCGTGACGATGTCGGCCGACCTCATGGAGCGCTACGGAGGTATGGTGCCTGAGGATCTCGACGAGCTCGTGACCCTGCGGGGGGTGGGCCGCAAGACGGCCAGCGTGGTGTTGGCCGAGGCCTGGGGAAAGCCGGCCATCGCGGTAGACACCCACGTGAAGCGCCTCGCCCACCGGCTCGGCCTGACCGACCACACCGATCCGACCAGGATCGAGTTCGACCTGCGGGAACTGTATGACCGGCGGCAATGGTCGGGCGTCTCGATGCGGTACATCCAGTTCGGACGCGATGTGTGCCATGCCCGCAAACCGATCTGCTACGAGTGCCCACTGAACGACGTGTGCCCGTACCCGGACAAGACGCCGCCCCCCGGGTGAGCAGGGCGACCCGCCGTTCCCACGACCGGCTCATCCTGGCGATCGGCCTCCCGGCCCTCGGGGCGCTGGCCGCCGACCCGCTGGTCAGCCTGGTCGACACCGCGTTTGTCGGCCGGCTCAGCACCACCGCACTGGCCGCCCTCGGCATAGACGCCGCCATCTTCGGGCTGGCGTTCTTCGCCTTCAACTTCCTTGCCTACGGGGTGACGCCGCTGGTCGCCACCGCCCGGGGAGCAGGCGACGACGAGCAAGCCGCCCGGATCATCTCCAATGCCCTGGCCGGAGCAGTTGGTCTGGGGATCCTGGTGACGGTGGCCTTGCAGATCGTGGCCGAACCTGCCCTCGACCTGATGGGGGCCTCCCAAACCGTCGGGGCCGAAGCGCTCGGGTACCTGCGGATCCGGGCGTTGGCCGCGCCGGCCGTCCTCATCATCACCCTGGGGCACGGCGCCTTTCGCGGCCATCAGGACACGCGGACCCCGTTGTATGTGACGCTCGGCTTCAACCTCGTCAACCTGGTGCTCGACCCGTTACTCATCTTTGGCGCCGGTTGGGGACTGGAAGGGGCGGCAGTCGCGACCTTGATTGCCCAGTGGGTGGGAGCCGGATGGTTCCTGGTGTTGCTGCGGCGGCGGCTGGGGGTTCGATTCGGCGGCGTGGTGGTGTCGGAGTTACGCGGCCTGCTGCGGGTGGGACGAGATGTGCTCATCCGCACCTCGGCGCTGCTCGTCACCTTCACCATGGCCACCCGGGTGGCCGCCACGGTCGGTGATCCTGAAGTAGCGGCTCATCAGGTGGGCATTCAGATTCTGTTCTTCCTGGCGCTGTCTATCGATGGCCTGGCCATCGCCGCCCAGAGTCTGATTGCTCGCTTCATCGGAGAACGCCGCGATCGGGATGCCTGGGACATCTCGATCCGGCTCTTGGAATTGGGGGCGTTCGTGGGGGTGGCGTTCCTGGTGGTATTGGTGCTCAGTCGCTCGGTCATCCCCGGGTGGTTCACCAACGAACCAGAAGTGCTCGACTCCATCGACAGCATGTGGTGGGTTCTGGCCGCGATGCAGCCGCTGGCGGCCCTCGTGTATGTGTGGGACGGTATCGTGATGGGGGCTGCCGAGTTCAGTTACGGAGCGGCGGCGATGGTCGTGTCGGCAATCGCCGCCATCGGGACCCTGCTACTCGTGGTCCCGTTGGGCTGGGGTCTGGCCGGTGTGTGGTGGGGGATCGGGGTGCTGACGATTGTGCGAGCGCTGACCCTCGGCTGGTGGCACTTTCGCCCACGAGGCTCGTTGCGGGTTGTTGCCGGGTCGGCCTGACCTA
>JAOTYB010000032.1 GCA_029862065.1 Acidimicrobiia bacterium
CGGTCGGCGGTCGGCTCTCTTAGCGGTGGGCGGTCAGCCTTACTCGAGCACCCGCTCCGCCAGGATCACCGAGATCTCCTTAACCGTCACCTGCTCGTCAACGCCCAGCTCTTTCACTCCGTCGTCGAGCATGACGTAACAGAAGGGACAGGCGACCGCGATTTCGTCGGCCCCGGTGGCCACTGCCTCCTCGGTACGCTCGATGTTGACTTTCTTGCCCGTCTGTTCCTCCATCCAGAAGCGGCCGCCACCGGCTCCACAGCACAAGCCCTGCGTTCCATTGCGGGGCATTTCGATGAGGTTGGCGCCGCTCCGATTCAGGACTTCTCGGGGAGCGGCGAACACATCGTTGTGCCGGCCCAGGTAGCACGAGTCGTGGAAGGTGACGGTCTTATCGTTGCCGCCGATGGGATTGAGCTTCTTCTCCTTGAGCAGCTCCATCAACACTTCGCTGTGGTGGAACACCTCATAGTCTCCACCGAACTGGGGGTATTCGTTCTGCAGGGTGTTGAAGCAGTGGGGACACTGGGTGATGACCTTGGTGATGCCAAGGTCGTTGAGCGTCTCGATGTTCTGGAGTGCCAGCTGCTGAAATACGTACTCGTTGCCGGTCCGCCGGGCCGGGTCGCCGGTGCACAACTCGCCCGGGCCAAGAATGGCGAAGTCCACTCCCGCTTCATGCAGTAACCGGGCCGTCGATAGGGTGACCTTGCGGTTGCGGTCGTCGAAGGATCCAGCACAACCCACCCAGTAGAGCCACTCGGCGGTGACCCCGGCCTCGCCCAGGATTTTGACTTCGAAGTCGAGCTCCTTGGTCCAGTCGGCCCGGCTCTGCTGACCCATGCCGTAGGGGTTTGAGGAGTTCTCCAGCGCCACGTAGGCCTTGCCAAGCTCGGCCGGGAAGTCGGACTCCATGAGCGACAGGTAGCGGCGCATGTCGAGGATCTTGTCGAGGATCTCAATGTCTACCGGACATATCTCATCGCAAGCTCGGCACGACGTACAGGCCCACAGTTCCTCAGGGGTGATGCGTTCGAACACCGAATCTGCTCCCACTGTGATCGCTTCATCGGCGCTGATAGGGGGCGAGAGCGGGTAGCCGGCCGTGGCGGTCGCCACCTCCCCCAGCTTGAGAACGATCTCCCGCGGATCGAGCGGCTTGCCGGTGAGGTTGGCCGGGCACACCGAGGTGCAGCGGCCACACATGGTGCAAGCGTCGGTGTCGAAGAGCTGCTTCCAGGTGAAATCGCCAACTGCGCTGGCACCGATCGTCTCGATCTCAGTGGCCTCGAGCAAGTTGGGCATCTCCCGCATGGCTCCCTTGGGGCGCTCCCGCGGCCCAAGGGCGATGTTGGCCGGCGAGGTCACCATGTGCCGCAGCTTGGTAGTGGGCAGCATCACCAGGAAGGCCACAAAGGCCAGAGCGTGGGTGGCCCACATCGCCTGATGAAATCCCGACGCAATGGAACCGGGCACCAGGTAACTGAGCGAATACCCGGCGAACGACCAGGCCTCGAAATCGGGGCGTCCTTCGGCCGACAATCGGGCCGCCTCGACCGCCAATCCCGTTACACCGATCAACAGGAGTAGGAGCAGCGTCCAGGCATCCTCCGGCCTGGTCTTGCCCCGTAGTCGCTGGGAACGCATCACATACCGGCGAGCCATTGCCCACACCAGCCCGGCAATGAACACAAGGGCGAAGACATCGAGGACGAAAGAGAAGCCTTGGTAGAACCGGCCGGTGAGGAACTTCCAATCGGCGGGCAGCAAATGGTCGATCTCGAGTGTGACTGTGCCGGCAAACAGGACCAGAAACCCGTAGTAGATCATCGAATGCATGAGGCCGGCGGCCGGATCCCGCAGCAGGGTCTTCATCCGCAATCCCCGGTCGAGGGCGAGGGCCCGCTCCTTCCAGTGGCCCGACCTCGACTCGGCCGCTCCCCGCTCCCAGTTGCGGGCCCGCAGAGCGAACAAATAGAAGAAGACGCCGAGGAAGGCGGCTACCCCCACGTAGAACAGGGCAACGAGAGCCGATGGCACGTTGACAAATACATCACGCCGGACCGTGGACTCAGCATGGCCGGGCAGCGATCCCAGCCACCATGCAACGAGGATGGTGACGGGCGTAACGAGCGCGAGGGCAAGGAAAAGGGTGCTAGCCGACAACCAGGATCGGTCGGCGGTTGGCTCAGGCGAGTCGG
Organism: Acidimicrobiia bacterium; assembly: GCA_029862065.1. GTDB lineage: Bacteria > Actinomycetota > Acidimicrobiia > Spongiisociales > SHLN01 > SHLN01. The sequence goes on from JAOTYB010000032.1 coordinate 2,202, forward strand.
TCAGTTCCGGAGATTCGGCCGTTTGCACCACCCAGCGAGTCTAAACACGAGCCGGTAGCCGACCGGCCACAGCCGCCGACCGGCGGGCCTTTGAGGCATTCCTGCAAGGCAGCGGGGGTGAGCATGGCCCGAGGCTGGGGAATCCGCGTTCCAGCTTGTGGCTGTCCTGGGTTCTTTCTCCTCGACATCGTTGCCAGGCCCCGCCACATTCCTCTCCGACTGATCCGTAGCTACCCGATATCCCAGGGTCGCTATCAGGTTTTGGGCTACTACATTGAGGCCGGTACCCCCGGGGCACCCCGCCCGCTGCGAGTAGAGGACACTTATGACAATCGCACTGCTTGCCGACCGTCCCACCTGCTCTTCGGAGGGGGCTGGAAGCCAGTCGACAGACGGAAACCGCCATCGGCTGCAAGTACTCGAGCAAATGAGTGTCCCGGGCGTTGCCCGTCTCGACGAGACCATTCGTTCGACGCTCGGTTGAGCGACTCGCGACCGCGCCATGACACACGACGTCATCATCATCGGCGGAGGCATCATCGGCCTGGCCACCGGCCGAGCCCTCCTCCAGCAGCGGCCAGAGCTCGATCTCGCCATCCTCGAGAAGGAATCCTCGGTGGGCCAGCATCAGAGTGGGCGCAACAGCGGCGTGCTGCACTCCGGCCTCTACTATCAGCCGGGGTCCCTAAAGGCCGGCTTGTGCGTGCGGGGCGCCGAGATGATGGTGGAGTTCTGCCGAGAACACAACGTCCCATTCACCCGAGACGGGAAGCTAGTGGTAGCCCAGGCGGGCGCCGAAACCGGCCGACTCGACGAGCTGGAGCGACGAGGCAACGCCAACGGGCTCAACGGCTTACGCCGCGTGGGCGCCGCTGAACTGCGGGAGATCGAACCCCACGCCGCCGGGACTGATGCACTCTTCGTACCATCAACCGGCGCCGTCGACTTTGCCAGTGTCGCTCGAACCCTGGCCGCCGAACTCATCAAGAGCGGTGCCCGGATTAGTTTGCGGGCTGGCGTGGATGAGGCAAGCCTCGAGGGCGGCCGATGGCGAATCCGACATTCGTCCGGAGCTGCCGATAGCCGGGTGGTTGTCAACTGCGCAGGGCTCTATAGCGACCGCATCGCCCGCCTCATGGGCGTCACCCCTCCGGTCCGGATCGTCCCGTTCCGAGGCGAATACCTCACCACGCGAGTCGAAGCGCGCCACTACGTGCGAAGCTCCATCTACCCGGTACCGGATCCCGAGCTCCCGTTCTTGGGCGTTCATCTGACCCGACGCACCGATGGGACGGTCGAAGCAGGCCCCAACGCTGTGCTCGCCATGGCACGCGAGGGCTACGGCTGGTCAACGTTCCAGCCCTGGGAGCTGTGGGATGCGCTCTCCTACAAAGGTACCTGGCGGTTAGCCCGCAGCCACTGGCGCAGCGCTGTCCACGAGGTGTCGCGCTCAGTGGTCAAACGACTGTTCGTACGCGCCGTTCAACGGCTCGTCCCTGAGTTAATCGGTTCCGACTTCGTGGGACGCCACACCGGTGTCCGGGCCCAGGCGTTGACACCAGAGGGAAACCTGGTCGATGACTTCGTCGTTATTTCAGACGGGCAGACCGTTCACGTGTTGAACGCTCCCTCCCCCGGCGCAACTGCCGCGCTCGCTATCGGGGAGTCGCTCGCCGACCGGGTGCTCGCGCTCATTCCACCCCGCAGCCGCTAGGAGCCACTTCCTGGCTGCGGCCGATGTCGTCGCCCCGGAGCGCGGAAACCGCCCACCGCGCCCCCATCATCGCCCCCTCCCGGCTTCGCCGGACTCCCCCCTCCGGGGGGAGAAACCGCTAGCCGCGCGATAATGCGGGCATGACTTCCCCTGAAGTTGCTGGATTGTGGGAGACCGAGCGGGCTGCCCAGCTGGCGCGTTCGCGTCGCCGCGCCACCGGGCTGCTGATCTTCGCCGTCCTTCTGTTTGCTGCCACCCACTTCTTCACCGATGGACGTGGCTGGTGGGGGTTCGTGCAAGCGGCTTCCGAGGCAGGCGTCGTCGGTGGGATCGCCGACTGGTTTGCCGTCACCGCCTTGTTTCGACACCCGCTGGGGCTGCCAATCCCTCACACCGCCATCATCCCCAAGGGTAAGGACGCATTCGGACGGGGCCTCGGTGAGTTCGTTGCGGAGAATTTCCTCGACGCCGATCTTCTGACCGAGCGACTGTGGGAGCTGGATCCGGCCGACCGGATGGCCACCTGGCTCATGCGCCCGGACAGCGCCGACATGGTTGCCCGACGGGCGGCCGGCGTCATGGCAGGAGTGACCGAAGCAATGGACGACGCCGAGGTGGCCGGTGCCATCCGTCAGACCATCGACGAGCGGATACGCGACGTGGAAATAGCTCCGCTGGTGGGCACCGTCGCCCGGCTGGCGATCGAAGGGGGGCATCACCACGCCCTCATAGACACTGCGCTGGTCGGCTTGTCGCGGACCCTGGAGGAGAACCAGGAAGTGTTCCGCCAGCAACTCCGGAAGGAGTCGCCGTGGTGGGTTCCCGAACCGATCGATGACGTGGTGTTCCAGAAGATCTACGCCGGAGCGCAACAGTTCATCACCGACATAACTGCCGACCGTGGACACCCGCTCCGGGCCAACATGGACGAACGGGCCACCCAGCTCATCACCCGCCTCAACGAATCGCCCGATTTGAGAGCGCGAGGCGAGGACCTCAAGAACGCCTTCCTCGACCACCCGGAGTTCGCGGCCTGGACCGACGACCTGTGGCTCGACCTCAAGCGGCACATTGCTCGTGCCGCCGGCGAACCAGAATCCGACCTCCGGCGGCGGTTGGCCAAATGGGTGGTCGCAGCCGGCGAGCGGTTGGCCACCGACCAGGCCCTCCGCACCCGGGTGAACACCTGGGGAGTGGCAGCAGTCAGGCAACTCGTCGATCAGTCCGGCGAAGAAGTCACGAGCCTCATTGCCTCAACAGTCGAGCGATGGGATCCAAATGAGACCAGCCGCCGACTCGAGCTCCTCTTGGGTCGCGACCTCCAGTTCATCCGAATCAACGGAACGATGGTGGGAGCCCTGGTCGGAATAGCCCTTCATACCATCGTGGTGCTCTGAGCCGAGACCAGCCCAGAACCCGGCAGCGAGTAACCTGATCCCAAGACCACCGGGGAGCTCGAGCGAGTCGGGCTGAGAGGTTGGCCACGGGACCACTGTCCCTCCGCCACGACCCGATGACCTGAACTGGATAATGCCAGCGGAGGGAGCCGGGATGCTTGCCTGGAGAAAACCAAACTTTGGTCGTACGCGCCTCATCGGGGCTGCCGTAGGCCTGACACTGATAGTCAGCGCCTGCGGGAGTAGCGGGGATGGGACGTTGACGGTGCTGACCCACAGCTCATTCGCCATTTCCCAGACCACCCTGGATTCCTTCACCGAGCAGACCGGTATCGAGGTCTCGCTACTGGACGGCGGGGATGCCGGCGCCATGCTGGCCCAGGCCATATTGACCAAGGACAACCCGATAGCCGACGTCATCTTCGGGGTCGACAACACGTTCCTGTCGCGGGCCGTTGAGGAAGAGATCACCGTGCCCTACCGGGCTACTGGCCTCAACGGCCTGCACGAGTTCACACGCCTCGACGACACCAACCGGTTCACGCCCATCGATTACGGCGATGTGTGCCTGCAGTACGACACGGCTGGTGTCTTGCCTGCCGACAGAGGCGGCCTGTTCTTCGATCCAGACACCGGGCCCGGGCTGGTTGTCGAAGATCCCTCAAGCAGCTCACCGGGGTTGGCCTTTCTGCTGGCCACCATTGCCGCGTTCCCCGACGGGTGGCAGGACTACTGGGCAAGCCTCCGAGAGCAGGGCGTTCTCGTAGTCCCGAGCTGGACGGAGGCCTACTACGGCGAGTTCTCGGGGGCCTCCGACGGTGACCGGCCGGTGGTGGTCTCCTACGCGTCATCTCCCGTCGCCGAGGTCGTCTTCGCCGCCGAGCCCATCGACGAGCCAACCACGGCAATCGTCGAGGAGAGCTGCTTCCGGCAAGTTGAGTTCGCCGGAATCCTCGACGGAACCGACTCGCGCGGCGATGCCGCCGAGTTCATCGACTTCATGCTGACGAACGAGTTCCAGGAGGACATCCCCCTCAACATGTTCGTGTTCCCCGCCCGAACCGATGCCGCCCTTCCGCAGGTGTTCGTCGACCACGCCGTGATTGTCGAGGATCCGTGGACGCTCGATCCGGAGGTCATAGCCGCCAACCGCGATGCCTGGATCGAGGAGTGGACGGAGATCGTGCTCCGGTGACCGCCGGGCGGGTCGGCAAAGTGGCCCTGGTAGGTCTCCCGCTCGGGTTCCTCACCGTCTTCTATTTGTACCCTGTGGCCAGCATCCTGTTCACCGGTCTGTACGAGGACGGAAGCTTCGATTTCTCACCGTTCGGAGACGTTCTTTCCTCTTCTTCGCTTCGGGGCGTTGCCTGGTTCACCTTCTGGCAGGCGATGGTGTCGACAGTGCTCACCGTGTTGGCCGCCATGCCCATCGCCTACGTGTTCGCCCGTTTCGAGTTCCGGGGCAAGCGGGTTCTTTCGGCGCTGCTCATCGTTCCGTTTGTGATGCCGACGGTGGTGGTGGCCTCCGCCTTCGTCGCCCTTCTCGGCCGCTCAAGCCCGCTGGGTATCGACCTCAACCGGACTATCTGGATCATCTTCGCCGCCCACGTCTTCTACAACGTGGCCGTAGTGGTGAGAACGGTCGGCGGTCTGTGGGCGCACCTTGATCCTCGTCTGGAGGCGGCCGCCCGCACCCTAGGAGCCACCCGCTGGCAAGCCTTCCGCACGGTCACCCTCCCGTTGCTGCGGCCGGCGTTGACCGCCGCGACCTCCATCGTCTTTCTCTTCACCTTCACCTCGTTCGGAGTCGTCCTCATCCTCGGTGGTCTCACCTACTCGACGCTGGAAGTGGAGATCTACCGTCAAACGCTGTTCTTTCTCAACCTGCCGCTGGCGGGCGCTCTCGCCATCGTCCAACTGGTGGGCGTGTCGCTCATCCTGTGGATCTATGCCCGCTATCAGCGGCGTCGCCGGGTGGCCGCGAGCCTGGTGGCGGCCTCTCAGGTCGCCCGGCCACCGACTACGACACGACAACGGGCGGCGGTCGCCGCCACTGTCGGCTACCTCGGTGTGCTGGTGGTGGCCCCACTGGCCATCCTGGTTGCCCGATCGTTCGGAGGGGGGAATGGCGGGTTCGGGTTCTACCGGGCCCTGACCGAAACCTCGTCAAGCACCGCGTCGGTTTCGGCGGCCGAGGCCATCGGCAATTCCCTATGGATCGCCGCGGTAGCAACACTCATCGCCCTGGTAGTCGGGATGGCCGCCGCCGCGGTGGTGGCCTACTCCACCGGCCGGGCTGCGGCCGGATTCGACCTCTTGCTCATGCTGCCGCTCGGAACCTCAGCCGTGACCATCGGCTTCGGCATGCTGGTGGCGCTGGATTGGCCGATCGACCTGCGCGCCAATGTGCTCCTCATCCCACTGGCCCACGCCCTTGTCGCCATCCCCTTCGTGGTTCGGATCTCGGTGCCGGTGATGAGATCGGTGCGCTCAGAGCTCCGGGATGCTGCAGCCGTGCTCGGCGCTTCTCCGGCTCGAGTGTGGCGCGAGATAGATGTACCGATCGCCGCTCGGGCCCTGGCGGTGAGCGCCGGTTTCGCCTTTGCCATCAGCCTCGGCGAGTTTGGGGCGACCAGTTTCATCGCCCGGCCCGATACTCCCACCCTTCCGATTGCCATCTTCCGGCTGCTGGGCCGTCCGGGGACTCTCAACTTCGGTCAGGCAATGGCCATGAGCACCATCCTCATGGCGGTCACCGCCGGGGTGGTCCTACTCACCGACCGCCTGCGGGTCCGGGACGTGGGTGAATTCTGATGCTGACGGTTAACGGCCTTTCAAAGAACTACCGGAAGACCGTGGCGTTGGACGACGTCTCCTTCGAGTTGCCGACGGGCACCACTATGGCCGTCCTCGGCCCGAGCGGATCCGGCAAGTCGACGCTGTTGCGGGTGATCGCCGGACTGGAAGAACCCGATCGGGGAAGGGTGATGTGGGAACACGCCGACCTGGCCGGCGTAGCCGCCCACGAGCGTCGCTTCGGCCTTATGTTCCAGGACTACGCGCTGTTCCCCCATCGCGACGTGGCAGGCAACGTCGGCTTCGGACTCCGGATGGCCGGATGGTCGACCGGCGACATCGGCAATCGGGTCCGCGAGGTGCTCGAGATCGTCGGCTTGGCCGGTTTCGAGGGCCGGTCGATCACCGAATTGTCGGGGGGTGAGGCGCAACGGGTGGCACTGGCGCGCACGGTTGCCCCCGCCCCGCGGCTGGTCATGCTGGATGAGCCCCTCGGCTCTTTGGATCGGTCCTTGCGCGAGCAACTGGTAGTCGAGTTGGGCCAGATATTCGAACGCCTCGAGTCGACCGTCCTCTACGTCACCCACGACCAGGAGGAAGCCTTCACGATCGCCGACCGGGTGGCGGTGATGCGCGACGGCTCCCTCGTGCAGGACGCCACCCCCGAGGACCTTTGGCAGGCTCCAGCCGATATCTTCGTTTCTGACTTCCTGGGCTTCACCAATCGGTTCAGTGCGGTCGCCGGGGATGGCCGGGTCGACCTCGGCTGGATTGCCGTACCGGGCGACTATCCCCCGGGACCGTGTCAGGTTGTCCTGCGGCCCGACGCACTGGTGATCGACCCGGATGGGCCTGTTTCAGCGGTCGTGTCGGGATCAGTCTTTCGCGGAGATCACTACGTGGCGCGGGTCGATACCGATTCGGGGGTGTCGCTGATGGTTACCGCCCCCGCCCGGCTCCACTCCGGCGAAGCCCTACGGCTCCGACTCGACCCGGCCGGAGTCCTGGTACTTCCCCAACCCCAATAGAAACCACCCGTCGGCGAACCGGCGGGTGATTTTTCCGGTCGCGTGACCGACTAGACGTGTACTTTCTCTCTCTTCTGGGCCGTCTCAATAATCCGCGAGATGTCCTTGGAGGTCCGCCTGTCGCGTCCCCACCACCAGGCAGCGCCAAAGGCACCCAGGGTCACCAGGCCGCCGATCAACAGCGTCCAGATGATCTGTGAGAAGGCCACCGGCTTGATGGTGTCGTAGTTGTCCAAGTTGTTCTCGAAGGTCGAAACGAGACCGCCAAATCGCCCCATGGCATCGGGCAATGCCTGCAATGCTTGGGCCGTTGCCGGGAAGTTCTGGCCGAGGAAGCCGTTCAGCTCATCGCCAGTCATTCCGAGTTGCTGGCCGAGCGCTGGGAGCATCTCGTCCTGCATCTGGGCGCCCATCGCGCCGACCGTACCGAGCGCACCGTTGGCTTGGGCCACCAGTTCGGCCGTGTAGATCGGCTCGAGATTCTCGTTGAGCGAGTCGGCGTCGGTCGCCTTCGGGACGAGGGTGAGGATCAAGGTCACCACCACGATCAGCACACCCAGTCCACCTGTTAACGCCAGACCAAGCCACCCTGGCTTGTACAGGGCGATTCCGGCTGCGATGGCCGCGATCCCTGCCAGCAGCAGGCCCCACGGCACCGTGGTGGCCGGCAGATCCTTGGTGGGGATCTGGTCGGCGGAATCGAACAGGTCACGTTGCTGGTCGAGCGTGTCGACCAGGCCGGTGAAGGTGGTCGTAATGCCCGGCAATGCCTCAACCCCGTTGGCAACGTCGGGGAAGTTGGTGGACGTGAAGCCCATGAACTCCTCGGCGGTCATGCCGAGTTGCTGAGACAAGGCGGGAACGATCTGGGTTCCGAACTCGTCGCTCACGCCGTCGAGCATGGCCAGGTCGGCCTGGGCTGTGGCAATTGACTCCTCGGCCAGCAGCGGCCGGAAGTCGTCGATCATCTCTTCAAAGTCGGGGCCGACCTTGAACAGGTTGTTGGCGAAGGTGCTGATGAGCAGGGCCACTCCCACCAGGACCACCACACCTGCGGCGATGCGGCGGACTGGGGAAGCGGTCCCCTTCGCTTCGAATAGGGCACTCATTTTGTTGGAGCCTCCCGGCTATAAGTCTGCACAGGCAGACACGTGTATGTGCGGATGTATGCATATGTTGCCTTCTGCACACTCTGCAGAACAGGGCCGAATGTCCCTCCCCGCGCGGACCGACCGCCGTTCTGGGTCCCAATACCTGGCTGGGGCGGCTGGTAGCGAGAACCGCCTACAGTTTCGGTCGATCACCCGCCCATCAAACGAGAAGGACTATCCGGTTTGAGCAAAGCCAGGAAACCAACGACCGAGCGACGCTTCCAAGGCGTCATCATGCCAACCGCTTCCCACCCGGCAATTCGCAGGGTTCGCCGGCAGGGCACCTACCCCACCATCCACGGCAACAAGCTGTGGAAGTCAACGGTTCTCATCATGGATTACCTGAAGAAGAACCCGCCGAAGCACGCTCGCACCGTTATCGACGTTGGCTGCGGCTGGGGTGCCTCCGGCATATGGTGCGCCAAGCAGCTCGGGTCCGACGTCACCTCAATGGATGCCGACCCCGATGTCTTTCCCTTCCTGGACGTGGCCGCCGTTCTGAACGGGGTAGCGACATCGCCGCTGGTTTCGCGGTTTGAGCGACTGACCACTCGCCAGTTGGCCGAGTTCGACATGCTGATCGGCGCCGACATCTGTTTCTGGGACGAGTTGGTGGATCCGGTGTTCAACATGGTGAACCGGGCACTCAAGGCCGGCGTGAAACAGATCGTGATTGCCGATCCCCGGCGGCCCACCTTTTCGGAGATGGCGGCCCGGGCTGTAGAACGCCACGGCGGCGAGGTCGTCGAATGGGAAACCCGCTCATCGATCAAGGCCAGTGGCGCCATCCTCGTCATCGACAACGGATAGGGCACCCATAACGCGGAAGAGCCGGGGCCCGCTCCCCGGCTCTTTCCCAATCTGGATGGCGGTTAGCTGGTGAGGCCGAGCTCGGCTTTCAGCTCCTCGAGCTTCTCGTCGGCATTGGCAAGCGACACGGCTTCGCGGAGTTCCATTTCGGAACCTTCGGGCGTTGCTTCCCGCAGCTCGGCGTGAGCCATGGCCTCGGCCTTGCGAGCCTCGATCTTCTCTTCGACTCGTTCCAGGCTCGGCGTCTCGTCGTCCATGGTCTCGGACATGCTCTTGACGGCGCTGTTGACCGACTCCTGCATCTTGGCCTGCTGAAGGGCCCCGAGCAGTTCGAGCCGCTTGGCCGCCAGCTCCTGCAAGCGCAGGGCGTTCTGACTGACCGCCGACTTGGCCTTCTCAGCCTGGTCCATCGCCGTTTCGTATTGCTTCTTGAGGCTGTCGAGATTGGACTCCGATGCCTGCAGGCGCATGGCCAGCGACTGAGCAGACCTGGTCCACTTCTCAGCGTCCTCGACATTGCCGGCCACCCGGGCCTCCTCAGACTTGAGAAGGGCCTTCTTGGCCAGCTCGCGAGCGGAGCCGACATTGTCGGCGGCGTCTTCGATCTTTGATTCGAGCTGGACGCGGTGGGCAACCACCTTGGCAGCCTGATTGCGGAGATCCTGATCCCGCTTCCGAGCCTCCGAGATCGCTTGCTCGATCTCGATCTCGGGATCCATTGCCCGCTCAGCAGTGCTCTTGAACAACTGCTTGATATAGCCCCAGAGGCGCTTCATAAAACCCATTACGTGAACTCCATCCTTTCGGTCAGACAATCATAGGGAGGACGATCCGTGGCCGCAGCGGCTAGCGACGCCGCAGTCCCCGACGCCGGATCGAGCCTCCGCCGGCCCGCCGGCCCCTGGCTTTGCGGAGCAGCCCTCCGCGCGACGGCCGGTTGGAAACCGGGCTCTCCCGGGCCCGGGTGTAGCGGCGATGCTGGCGAGCGTGCGGTTTGGCCCGCCCGACTCCCCCGAAGCCACCCGAGGCGGCCATGCCACCCAGGATCACCTCGAAGATGTCCATCATCCCGAAGCCGCCACCCCCATAACTCTTGGGCGCCATCGGGGCGGGGATTGGCCTGCCGCCGACATTGATCTGGCGAGGTGACGGTTGCTGCCCCCGGCGCAACCGCTCGGCGTCCGTCGGGCACACCCGTACCTCCCGCTCGCCGGCACTGGTGCGGAGAATGGCGGTCTCGGTGGCCGGGTTGTGAGCAGGATCAAAGAAACAGGTCGCCCGCTCCTTCACCGGCTCGGGAGGAACCTCTCTGCCATCACGCAGCGCCACGGCCGCCAGAAGCTGCCAGCGGGCCCGATCGAGGGAATCGGAAATGGTCTCGAGTTGCTGGAGGGTGGTCGCTCGCTCGTGGAGATCGAGGGCGTCGGCATAGGTCTTGGACGCAGCCTGAAGGTGGTCGGCGGCCTCACTGTTTCCCGACACGCGGATCCCGTCGGTCTCCTCCAGTATCAGATTGGCAATCTCGTCCAACTGGTGCTTGATCTCGACCTGGGCCTCTGAGATGTCTTCGACCTTGCGCTGGCCTTCGATCTTGGTCTGGCGCCGTACAACCCAGAACACGAACGCGACCATGCCCCCGACGATGAAAACCAGGACCCACGGGAAAGAGCCACTGCCCGAGCCCCCCACGGAAGCCCCGGGGGCGAGGTTGTCGGCGAACAAGGCGAACCCGTCATTGACGTCGGTACTGAATAGCCCGATCGAATCCTCACCGGCCGCCGTCAGGTCCCCGTTGCTGAACTCGGTCGAATCGAATCCCAGCTCGGTCGGGCTCAGCACTACCACCGTTGAGCCAACCGAGAACTGGTCGACGATCGCGCCGGCGAAAGCGTTGGCGCCCCCACTTGGATCGTCGGCCAGGACTACGGCGACGAAATTGAATCCCCGCTCCTGCATGGTGTCGGCGAGCTCTCGGAGCTTGGCCTCACTGACCGATTCGGAACCCGGCTCGACGTAGTAGCCCTGGACGGCAACGACCTCGGCGATGTCCGAGGGAGTCTGGGCGGCGGCCGGCCACATCTGGACGAGGGCGAACGCCACGGCCACGAGGGGAAGAAGGGATCTACGCATTGCGGGCCTCAGGTTACGGGACACACCGGTTGTGGCCAAGGCTGGTCATCCCAGGCAGGCGCTCAGCTGGCGTGTTCGTTGATTTGAATCGCCAGCCCATCGGGATCTCGCACCACGATCGAGCGACCAAATGCCTGTGCTTCGATGGGAGTGGCCTCGATGCCGGCTTCGGCCAAGCGATCGCTGATCCCCTCGAGGGCGCTATCGGCCACCAGCGACACCGCCACTCGCCCACCGGCGGGGAGTTCATCCACCAGGTGGAGGGCGAGCGCTCCATCGGCTCCGCGGAACGCCGTCCACACCGGTCCGCCCCGATAGTCGACTTCGAAGCCGAGTGCCTCGTAAAACTCGATCGACTGTTCCATGTCGGACACGTAGACGATGGTCTGCAGTTGCATCAGGCGATTGTCGCATGCCGGCTCCGTAGTGCCGCGATAGCGTGACCTTGAAACGGACCAGAAGAAGGACAATGGCTAGGGTCATCGCTCTCATCAAAGCCAACCCGGCGGCAACCTCGGTGGCCGCCGGCCTGTTTGTACTGGCGATGCTGGTCGCCATCCTCATTGGGCTCCCACCACCGTTCATGATCGCTCTCTATGTCGTCTTTGTCGTCGTTGCCTGGCGCATCTACCGCTGGCGCATGCGCGGCCACGATCCCCGGCCGGCCACTGCCCCCGGAGGCATCCTGGCGACGAGCACGGCCGTGGCGTTCGTCATCGTCGCCCTGGCGGCCCAGGCCGTTCCCTATGGCAGATCCCATTCCAATCCTGCGATCACCGGCGAACCGCAGTGGGCGAATGCCGAAACCCGGGCTTTGATGGTTCGGGCGTGCTTTGACTGCCACAGCAACGAGGTGGAGTGGCCCTGGTATTCGAACGTAGCCCCGCTCTCATGGGCAGTCACCAAGCACGTCGACGATGGGCGCAACAAGGTGAACTACTCCGAATTCGACCAACCCCAGCGAGATGCAGACAAGTCCTTGGAGGAAGTGGAGAACGGCTCGATGCCACCGCCGTACTACACCTTCGGTGGTGTCCACAGCGACGCCAAGCTCACACCTGCTGAGATGACGACGCTGCTGGAGGGCCTGGCGGCTACGCCGGGGCTGTCAGAGTGAGAGTTGACAGTAAGCAGTAAGCAGTACGCAGGACGCGGTAGGCGGTAGGCAGTAGGCAGTAGGCAGTAGGCAGTAGGCAGTAGGCAGTAGGCAGTAGGCAGTAGGCAGTAGGCAGTAGGCAGTAGGCAGTGCTAGCTGTCGTCTTCGGAGGCGGCTTCGCCCATTTCGCGGGAACGCTGAGCGGCGGCCCGTACGGCATCTTCGACGGCGGCTCGGAAACCCGCCTCTTCAAGCACGTGCACGGCAGCGGCGGTGGTCCCGCCGGGTGAGGTGACCTGGGCCCGCAGTTTGATGGGGCTCAGCTCGGTCTCGGCCAGCAGCGCTCCGGTGCCTTTGAGCGTTTGATCGACGAGCAACTGGGCGGCGTGCCGGGGCAGACCCTCCCGGATAGCGGCATCGGTGAGCGCCTCGGCCAGGAGGTAGAGATAGGCCGGGCCGGTTCCCGACACGGCGGTCACCGCGTCCATGAGGTTCTCGTCGAGCTGTACCGTCTTGCCAACGGCCTCCATCACCGAAGCTGCCTCTTTCAGCGACTCCTCGGTGACATAGCGGCCGGGTGCGTAAGCAGTGACGGCTTCACTGACCAACGCCGGGGTGTTGGGCATGGCCCGCACCACGGGAACCTGACCGAGCTCCTTTTCGAAAACTGTCGTCGGCACACCCGCCGCCAGCGACAGCACGATCTGGTGGCCCTCCAACGCCCCTTTGAGTTGATCAAGCAAGGCCGGCACGTCCTTCGGCTTGACCACGACCACCACCACTCGCTTGCCGGCCACGGCGGCCACCGGGTCAAGATGACACGCCACTCCGAGGCGCTCGGTCAGCTCGACGCACCGTTCTTCCCTCCGGACGGCCAGGGACAGTTCCTCTAGCTGCCAACCGGCGCGCAACAGACCGCCGGCAAGGATCTCGCCCAAGGCTCCGGCTCCGAGGATGGCAACAGTCGGCTTCATGGCGCCAGTATCGCAGGGCTAGGTGCCAATGGCTGTGGTGGGGGTGGGTGAGTCGGTGGTGGTGTCGTTTCCGAGTTGGCCTTGGTTGTTGAGTCCCCAGCAGTAGACGGTGTGGGTTTGGTGAGCGCCACAACTGTGGAAGTCGCCGGTCCCGACGGTCACGATGCCGGTCAGGAACCCAACCCCACCAACCCCGACCACTTGCA
>JAOTYB010000034.1 GCA_029862065.1 Acidimicrobiia bacterium
TAGAAGATGTCTCCGGCCCAGTAGCGGACCACCCGCCATCCTCGCGATTCGATCCAGGCATCCCGCCGAGCATCTACATCTACTCGATGGAGGTGACCATCAACCTCGATCGCGAGTCGATGTTCGTAGCAAGCGAAATCGACAATGAACCGGCCAATTGGCACCTGCCGTCGGAACTTGACGCCGAGGGCATGACCCTTGAGGTATGACCACAGGATGACCTCCGGTTCGGTCATGTTGTTACGAAGCCGGCGGGAGAGCCGCTTCGAGTAGGCACGGCGCGGTTGATTCGGCACTCCGTCACAATCCACGCAACTGACTCCCGAGTCAACCCTCGCATTCCTGTCTCCTTCCCCTGCAGGGGGGCAACCCTTCGGGTTGCTAAGTGGGCCGGCCGGAGGCCGGGTCGGATGGGGGGAAGTGGTGGTACGGATGCCGACCGTAGGCTGAGCTTGCGATGGACCGCATTGCCCGCATCATTGTCGAGCATTCACGGCGAATTCTCGGCGTCACAGCGCTCATCACCATCGTGGCCGCCCTCATGTTGTTGCGAATGGACTTCAATGCCGACGTCGCGGCAGTGGTGCTGGAAGGCAACGAGCAGGGCGAGACGTTCAAGGCGCTCCAGGCCGAATACGCCACGGCCGACCCCATCAACGTGGTGGCCACCGCTACCACCGGCACCTTCCGCGATCCCGAATCGGCGGCGGCGCTGGTTGAACTGCGTGACCTGCTCGCCGGTACCGAGGGAGTCGGTCAGGTGGCTTCGCTCGTGCCCGACGTGAACCCGCTCACCGGCCAGGCCATCACTCCGGAGGTGGTGCGGGCCCTGCCCGCCGCGGCCCTGGAAGTGTTGCTCGAACAGAACCCGCTGGCCGATCTGCTCCTCGACGACGAGGGCGTCAACACCCTCGTGCTCGTCACTCCCGCCGACGACGGCCTGTCGGTGGCCCGCACTCTCGACGACCTGACGCCACCGGCCGGCCTGGAGCTGACCCTGTCGGGCAACCCGGTGGTGTTTGCAACGGTGCTCGACGTTCTCTCTTTCGTCCTCCTCTTCATCCCCCCAATGGTGATCGTGCTGCTGGTGGGCACGTTCTACGCCACCATCGGTGACCGGCGGCTGAGTGCCCTGGCGATCTTTCCGGCAGTGATCGGGTCGATATGGACCTTCGGGCTCATCTTCGGGCTCGGCCGCGAGGTTGACATCGTGACGGTGATCGTGCCGATTTTCGTCATCGTGATGGGATCGGCCGACGGCCTGCATTTTGTGACGCACTTCCAGGAAGAAGCCGAGACCAACCGTGACCCGGTCGCCCGGGTGAGCTCGGCCTTGTCTCACGTGGGCGTTCCGATGATCCTCACCACCATCTCCACCGCTGCCGGGTTTCTCTCGTTGCTGGCGACCGACGTCCAGCCGATCCAGCAGCTCGGGCTATTCGCCGCCATCGGCATCACGTTTGCCGGGATCATCTCGTTCTTCTCGCTTCCCGCTCTCATCAGCCGCCTCACCATCGAGCCTCGGCACCACAACGCCCTGTTGGGCCCGCGGGTGACCGCCGGGCTCAAGCGCCTGGTCCGCACCCGGATCCCTGCCCTTACCCTCGGTGTAGGGCTGCTCGTGTTCGCCGGGATCTTCGTGCCGCGACTAGATGTCAACAGCGATCAGCTGTTCTTCTTCAAGGACGGCGATCCCGTGCGGGTGGCGTTTGAGAAGACCGAGGAGCTCTTCGGGGGAGCAACGCCATTGGCAGGGGAATTCGTGTACGACCCGGCCGCCGGCATCGGTGGTTTGGCGGATGCCCGGGCGGCCGCCGAACTGCTGGAGGCTCAGCCGGGGGTGCGGGAGGTGTTTTCGGTTGCCGACCTGTCGACCAGATTCCCCGAGCTGGTGGAGGGCGTGCTGGCGGAAGAGTTAGTGCTGCCCTTGGGTGACCTGGTGAGCGACGATGGCTTGCGCTTCGTCCTGTTCCCCGGCGACTTCGACTCCGACGATCTGCAGGGATGGCTCGATGTGGCCGAGGAGGACGAGCGGATCAGCGTGCTGACGGGGATGCCGGTGGTGTGGGACGAGATCGCCCGGCTGGTTCTGCGGGCTCAGGTGGTGTCGGTGTCGGTGGCGTTCGCCCTGGTGGCCATCATGTTGTTCGCTGCCTACCGGCGGCTGCGGGAGACGCTGGTCTCGCTGGTGCCGATTGCCCTCACGGTTCTCACTCTCCTCGGCTTCATCGCCGCGTCGGGGATCCAGCTCAACCTGCTGACGGCCGTCATCTCCAGCATCGTTATCGGAGTCGGGATCGACTACGCCATCCATTACGTAGCTGCCATCGACTACGCCCGGGCCGGGGGAGACGGCTACGTGCTGCGAGCGATCGACCGGGCCGGGCGCCCGATTGTGGCCAATGCCCTCGGGATCGCCATCGCTCTGTCCGCACTGTGGCTGTCGCCGTTGAAGATTCACAGCCAGGTCTCGATGATCATGTGGGTGGCAATGACCGTCGCCGCCCTCAGCGCCCTCCTCATCATCCCCGCCTTGCTCCCACGTGAGGGTGTCCGCTCCGAGTAGTCGAGGCTTTCCTCCCCCGGAGGGGAGGTGGCCCGGGGGGCTGGAGGGGGCGACACCCCTGGCAAGCGCCCCCAACCCGCCGCCTTTCCTCCCCGAAGGGCGCGCCGTCCGTTCCCCTCACTTTCAGGTTGCTTTCAGCTGCTGGGCCCGACGCTGGTGGCCTGGCGTTCCGGTCGATGCGGTCCAGGGATGTGGCGGGTGCTTCCGGCTAGCCACGGTTTCCTCCCCCCGGAGGGGGATGGTGGCCCGGAGGGCCGGAGGGGGCGGGAACGCTTCGCGTTCCTTGGCAGTTGCCCCGCAACTGCTTGTCAAGCGAGTCTGAAGTCCGCGGGGGCCGGCGCGGAGGCTGTGCCAGCATGGGGCAAGGAGAGGAGAGCATCGGTGCGAATCTTGGTAGTCGAAGACGAAGTCGAGCTCGCCTCCTACGTCAAGCGCGGCCTGGAGCGGGAAGGGTTCGCGGTCGACGTGGCCAACGATGGGCAGACCGGGCTGGAGATGGCCATGGCCACCCCGTACGACGCGCTGGTGCTCGACATCATGCTCCCCAAGCTCAACGGCTACAAGGTGTGCGCGGCGTTGCGAGAGCAATCCAACTGGGTGCCGATCCTCATGCTGACCGCCAAGGAGGGGGAGTACGACGAAGCCGAAGCCCTCGACACCGGTGCCGACGACTACCTCACCAAGCCGTTCTCGTTCGTTGTGCTCGTTGCGCACCTGCGAGCACTCATGCGCCGCGGGGGCGCGGCCCGTCCCGCAGTGCTCGAGGTCCGGGACCTCAGCCTCGACCCGGCCCGGCGTACCTTCGCAGTGGCCGGAGAAGCGGTGGACCTCACGCCCACCGAGATGTCGATTATGGAGCTGCTCATGCGCCACGCCGGGGACGTCATCTCCAAGATCGAGATTCTCGAGTCGTGCTGGGACTGGGCCTACGAGGGAGACCCGAACATCGTCGAGGTCTACGTGCGCTACTTGCGCAAGAAGATCGACATCCCCGCCGGCCGCACCTACATCGAGACGGTGCGGGGCTCCGGATATCGGCTGGTGGATGAGCATGGCTAGCGGACGGCTGGGCCGGGTTTGGTCGGCCGCAGGTGTGAGGCGGCGCACCACCGTGATAGCCGTCGTAGTGGTGGGCGTGGTGGCCGCGCTCGGGTTGGTGCTGCTTTCGGAGCAGACGCAAGCCCGGCTGGAGGATGAGATCGCGTCGTCGGCCGAGACACGGGCGCTTGATGTCGCTTCCTTGGCGAGCGCCGATGCGCTGGCCGGCGACATCGTGACTCTCTCCAATGACCAGCTCATTCAGGTCGTCGTCGATGGCGAGGTGATCGCGGCGAGCCCCGGTCTCGGCGGGGTGCGACCCTTCTTCGATGCGACCACCGCCCCCGACGTAACGGAAGAGGTGGAGGTGATGGAGGCTGTCTTCGAGGCCATCGAAGAGCAATTCCCCTTCATCGAGGACGAAAGCCCGTATGTGGTGATTGCTCGCGGGTTTGAGTCGAGTGCGGGGCCGGGGGTGGTCCTTGTCGCATCGAGCCTGTCTCCTGCCGAGGCGGCGGCCAACGCCTTGCGGCCCATCCTGTGGGTCGGGTTCCCCATCGCTCTGGCGGGGGTGGCGGCGGCGGTCTGGTTCCTCACCGGCCGGGCGCTGCGTCCCGTCGATGCCATGCGAGAAGAAGCCGAGGCCATCTCGGCGATCGCTATGTCGCGACGGTTGCCCGAACCACAATCTCGTGACGAGGTCGGGCGTCTGGCCGAGACGCTCAACCGAATGCTCGACCGACTCGAGTCGGCCTCGGTGCGTCAACGCCAGTTCGTTTCCGACGCCTCGCACGAGCTCAAAACCCCGCTGGCAACGATGCGCACCATGCTGGAGATCGCCACGGAAGAGCCGGGGTTTGCCGATTGGTCACGGCTGGTTGAGGGCCTGCAGCGGGAGCAGGCCCGCATGGCAGGCCTGGTGACCGACCTGCTCACTTTGGCTCGTTTCGATGAGGGGGCAGTCGAGACCGCCCATAGTGGGGTACATCTCGACCAGCTGCTCGGGCGGGTGGCCGAACGCACGGCCGCCAGCGATCCAACCATCACCGTGGACACCAGCGGCATCGAGCCGGTGCGGGTGCGAGGCGACTCCTATGCCCTCGAGACCCTCTTCACCAACCTGGGTATCAACGCTGCTCAACACGCCACGACCAGTGTCTCGTTCTCGTGCCATCTCCACGAAGGACGAGCGGTGGCAGCTGTGGAGGACGACGGGCCCGGCATCCGGGAGGAGGACCGGGAGAGGGTCTTCGAGCGGTTTGTTCGCCTCGATGAGTCACGTCAGAGAAACAGTGGCGGGACTGGTCTCGGGTTGGCGGTGGCCCGGGCAATCGCCCGAGCCCATGGGGGTGAGGCCCGGGTGGCCGAGTCAGACCAGGGTGGTGCCCGGATAGAGGTAGTTTTGTCGGGATTCGGGGAGTGAGGGAACCGGGAAGGTTCTTAGCCCGTTCTTAGTTCATACATACGAACCTCTCACTTGTTACGAACACTATGTGGCGGGCAAGGACCGAAAGGCACCCTATGACAACCGAGCACCCCGCACCGCCACCCGAGAACGAGCCCGAGCCCGAGGCTCCGGCTTGGGTGGCGCAGTGGACACCCCCCGAGCCCCGTCAAGCTGCGTTGCCGATTCCTGAGGAGACGTTGGGTGACGCCATCCTCTATCCATCGGACCCCACCAGGTATCCCGCGGCGATCGAGCCGGCCGCCCCACCTCCGCAACGCCCGGCCTATGACGCCCCCACCGCCCCCTATTTTCTCGACGACCAGCCGCCGCCTCCCTCTCCGGAGCCGGCTCGCAGCGGGTTGGGCCGGGGCCTGCTTCTCGGGCTCCTCCTCGGTGCCGTGATCGCCGCAGCCGGTTTTGGCCTTGGTCGCCTCACGGCGGACTCGGAGGAGCCGGTCGCCGACACAGTGGCGGCCACAACCACCGCCACTTCATTGGTCGTCGCCAACGACCCACCCCCGGTGGCAGTCGTCCCCCAACTCGACGGATCGATTGAGCCGGTGGCTGCGGCCGCGGCAGCCGTCTCGCCGGCCGTCGTGCAACTCGACACCAGCACCGGAACGGGTTCGGGCGTCATATACGACGCCAAGGGCTACATTCTCACCGCCGCCCACGTCGTGGGGAACGCCACCAACGTGGCCGTCCGCTTCGCCGACGGCTCGTCGACTTCCGGCACGGTGGTTGGGGCCGACGACACGACTGACGTCGCAGTGGTGTCCATCGATCCCAGCGAGGTCCCGGCCGTGGCGGTGCTCGCCGTCGGCGCCGACTTGTCGGTTGGTCAAACAGCGGTAGCGGTGGGCAGCCCCTTCCGGCTCGACCAGACCGTCACCTCGGGCATCATCAGTGCCGTCGACCGGATTGTCGACTTCATCAGCATGGTGCAGACCGACGCAGCCATTAATCCGGGCAACTCCGGCGGTCCGCTGGTCGACCTGAGCGGCAGGGTCCTCGGCATCAACGATGTCATATTCACGAATAGCGGAGACAACGCCGGGGTCGGCTTTGCCATCTCAATTGATCTAGCCAAGATCATCGCCGATCAGATCACGGCCGGTGAGGCGCCATCGCTCGCCCTGCTCGGCGTCAGTGTCGGCTCTTCGCCGGACGGCGATGCCGGCGGGTTGGTACAGGATGTCAGCGCAGACACTGCCGCCGCCGCGGCCGGGATCGAGGTCGGGGATCTCATCATCGCCATTGACAACGACCCCATCCGTGACTCCGAGGAGCTGCGAGCTGAGATCATCACTCGGGCGCCGGGCAGCGTTATAGATCTGGTCGTGCTCCGCAACGGGACCGAAATCGCGATTCAGGTGACTCTGGGATCGGTTCAGACCGGCTCCAACTGACGGCTCCAATGGCGGCCGGTAGTGTTCCGCCATGGTTGCCGGAGCCGTTGACACGTGGACCGAAGGACGGCGGCTGCCTCAGTGGCTGAGATCGACGTTGTGGTTCGTCGCCATCCTCGGCTTTTTGCTCCTCATGTGGGAGGGCTACAAGTTTCTGTGGACTGAGATGGGGTGGTCGTGGCCGGTTCGTCCCATCAACCGGTCCATGCCCCACACCTGGGACATCGTCGACGCCTTGTTCAGTCCGGCTCGGCGCGGCGGATCGGACATCCTGCTCGTCATCCTGGGCGAGGCCGCCCTGTTCACCCTGCGAGAAGCCGTGCTCGGTTTCGTCATCGGCGCCATTGTCGGGTTCTTCTTGGCAGTGGTGTTCGTCCGTTCTCCACTGGCGGAGCGGAGCCTCATGCCCTACGTCGTGGCTTCTCAGACGGTTCCGATCATCGCCATCGCACCGATGGTGGTGTTGTGGGCGGGCCGGAACGATTGGCCGCAGTGGATCGCCGTCGCCTTCATCTCTTCCTACCTCACCTTCTTCCCGGTAACCATCAACGCGTTGCGGGGGCTTCAATCGCCGCCCCCGACCGCGTCGGAGCTCATGCGTTCCTACGCCGCCACCCCCAACCAGGAGCTCCGCAAGCTGTTGGTCCCGGCTGCGTTGCCGTACATCTTCACTGCTCTGAAGATCTCGGCCACGGCCAGCGTGATCGGAGCGATCATCGGCGAATTGCCGGCCGGCTTGCCGAATGGACTCGGCCGGGTGCTCTTGCGGTTTGCATCGTCGTTCTCCTCCGCTCCCGAAAAGCTGTTCGCAGCAGTGATCGTCTCCGCCCTGGCCGGCATCGTCTTTGTGGCAGCCATCTCTTTGGCTGAGCGAATGATCGTTCGGGCCCGCCCCGAGGTGTTTCAGGCCGAGCCTGAATCCCTCTCAGTTGCTACTCACAGAGGGATCGCATGAGCGCAGTCGACATTCGGGGAGTGAGCAAGGTGTTCGGGAGTGGCCCCGGGCAAGTGGAAGCACTCAAAGACATCGACCTGTCCATCGAGTCCGGCCAGTTCGTGTCCCTTATCGGCCCGAGCGGATGCGGCAAAAGCACCCTGCTGCGGCTGGTCGGCGACCTGCTGCCACCCACGGGCGGCTCGTTGACCGTGGCCGGCAAGACGCCGCACGAGGCCCGTCTCAGCCGCGACTACGGCATGGTGTTCCAGCAGGCCACCCTGCTCGATTGGCGGTCGGTGCGGGCCAACGTCGAGCTCCCGCTGGAGATCATGGGAGCGTCCGCCGACGAGCGGACCGCCCGGGCGGAAGAGATGCTGGAGCTGGTTCAGCTCGGCGACTTCGGCGGCCATTACCCCTGGCAGTTGTCGGGCGGCATGCAGCAACGGGTGGCCATAGCCCGCGCTCTGTCCTTCAAGCCTTCGCTGTTGCTCATGGACGAGCCGTTCGGTGCGCTGGACGAGATGACTCGAGAGGCTATGCAGGACGAGCTGCTGCGCATATGGGAGCGGAGCAAGCGAACCGTTATCTTTGTCACCCACAGCATCCCGGAAGCCGTGTTCTTGTCCCAGAGGACGGTCGTCATGTCGCGTCGGCCCGGCCGCATCACGAGGATCGTCGACATCGACCTGCCGTACCCAAGAGACGAAGACACTCGGGAAGACCGGCGGTTCTATGACAAGGTCACCGAGGTGCGCGAAGCCCTGCGGGAGCACGAGTGACAACCGAGCCGCATTCCGACCCGGACGTTTACTCGGCGTTCGAGGGTGACCTGCCGGGCACTGTCACGCCGTCGGCACTTAGGCGGCGGCTCAGACGGTATGTACCGGCATTGGTGCTGGCGTTTCTCGTGCTGGTGGTGTGGGAGCTGGTCGTGCGAGTGTTCGATATCGAGGAATTCATCCTGGCCAAACCCACCGAGATCTACTCCACCTTCCTCGATGAGTTCGACACGGTGGTCGAGGCCGGGTGGACGACCGTGCGGGAGGCGCTGCTCGGCCTCGCGCTCGGCACGGTGTTCGGTGTGCTGGCGGCGGTTGCCACCGCCCGGTGGGCTGGCCTGAGGGAGGGCCTGCTTCCCTTCGCGGTCGCAGCCAACTCGATACCAATTCTGGCCCTGGCGCCCATTGCCAATCAGTGGTTCGGCCTCACCAGCATCACTGCCAAGGCGGCTGTGGTTTCGGTCATCGTGTTTTTCCCCGTCATGATCAACACGGTGCGCGGCCTCACCGAGGTGGACCCGGGAGAGCTGGAGCTGATGCGAGCCATTGCCGCGCCGCCCCGGGAGGTTGTTAGGCGGGTGCGTATCCCCAACGCCCTTCCCTACTTCTTCAGTGCTCTCAAGGTAGCGGCGGCCCTGGCCGTGATTGGCGCCATCGTGGCCGAGTACTTCGGTGGCCGCACGGCCTCGCTCGGCTTCTACATCACCCAACAAGCCGGGGCCTTCAAGTTCGCGGAGGCGTGGTCGGCCATCATCGTCGGGTCCTTCCTCGGGATTGCCATTTACGGGTCGGTCCTGCTGTTGGAACGGTGGGCCATGCCCTGGCACGTCTCGCTTCGCACTGCCGACGATCGCTAACCGAATTCACATCGGTCGCTGTTGCCAGATAGGCTGCCCGAAATGCTTGGGAGGAGGAGCAAGCCTATGAGTAAGTCCCGGAAGCTAGGAAGACTCGTCGGAGTAATGCTGGCCCTGTCGATGGTGGCGACTGCGTGTGGAGGTGACAGTTCCAGCGACGAACTGACTCCCATCAAGCTCCAGCTGCAGTGGGTGGCTCAGTCACAGTTCGCCGGTTACTACGCGGCGGTCGACCAGGGGTTCTATGAGGACGAAGGCCTGGACGTCACGATCCTCGAGGGGGCGGTCGAGATCGTGCCTCAGCAGGTTCTGGCTTCGGGTGGTGCTGAGTTCGCCATCTCCTGGGTCCCGAAGGTGCTCGCCTCCCGCGAGGAAGGCGTCGACATCGTCAATATCGCTCAGGTCTTCCAGCGGTCACCAACCCTGCAAGTGTCTTGGGCCGACGACAACATCAGCTCTCCCAATGACTGGGTTGGGAAGAAGGTCGGCAACTGGGGCTTCGGCAACGAGCTCGAGATGGTGGCCGCCCTCGTGAAGTTCGGCATCGTGGATCAGGTTGAGCAGGTGCCCCAGAACTTCGACATGAACGGGTTGTTGAACCGGGAGATTGATGCCGCTGAGGCGATGATCTACAACGAGTATGCCCAGCTGCTTGAGACGGTGAACGAGGAGACGGGCGAGCTGTATCAGCCGTCCGACTTCACGTACGTCTCTTACGAGGACATTGGCACCGCCATGCTGCAGGATGCGGTGTGGGCCCGGGCCGATTGGCTCCCCGACAACGAGGACACGGCCGAGAAGTTCTTGCGGGCCTCGTTCCGGGGATGGATCTACTGTCGCGACAACTTCGACGCCTGCGTCGACATCGTGCTACAGAACGGAACCACCCTCGGCACCAGCCACCAGCAGTGGCAGCTGAACGAGATCAACAACATCATCTGGCCCTCGCCGGACGGGATTGGGATCGTTAATCAGGGCTCCTGGGACCAGACGGTTCAGACGTCGATCGACTCGGGCTTCATTAGTGGGGCTCCCACCGGAACCGTGTTCCGGACCGACATTGCGCAAAAGGTGCTCGATGACCTTGCCGACGACGGTGTCGACGTCATCGGAAGCGGATTCACCAAGCGGACCGTGACTCTGGTCGAGGGAGGCGAGTAGCCGACGCACCGACTCAAACCGCCCGATAGGCTGGCGGTAACGTTCTCGCTCAATGGGCGAGCTATCCAAAAACGGGCCTCTCCGAGGCCCGTTTTTGTTGTGGGAAAGGGGAGTGGGGCTAGCTGAGGCGGTCCCGGAGGTTGCGGTGCTGGTGGCGGAAGCTTGACGGCCCGGCCTGACGAATACCCGGAAGGGCAACGAGCAGGAAGGCGAGCAGCAGGCCGTAGAGAATGAAGGTCAAGGGCTCTCCCGTCGTGGTGCATCTTCGACCCCACCCGGACAGAGAAGTTCTCGGAAGTCCCATAGGCAGCAACACGCAGGTCGGCACGAGTAGCAGTGGTTTCTCTGGACTTGGCGCCGGCGGCGCCAGTCGTCGACCACCTGGCGCTCCGGTGGCAACAGGCGGGTTTCTCAGCCTGTAATACGCGCCAGTCATGGTTCGGCTGAGAACCCCGCAAGGAAGTAGGGGTCCCTGAGGCTCGTTTCAGGGTGGTTCCCCATAGATAGGCAGGTCCGAATCTCCGACGATGTCATCAAGACAGAAAAGGAGATTGGCCATGACGACACCATCATCTACAGAGTTCATCACTCCCCGGGCGCTGGCCCGGCTTGGCCTGGGGTTGCTGCTTCTGGCGCTGGTATTCCTGTTCCGCTGGTCCATTGACCAAGGCTTCATCGGGCCCCTCGCCCGGGTGGCGATCGGAGCCGGCGCCAGCACCGTCATGATTGGGATTGGCCTCGGCCTCTCCCGCAAGCGGCCGCTGTATGCGCGCCTGCTGGAGGGGGGCGGCGTGGCCGGCCTTTACATGAGCGCCTTTGCCGCCCACCGGCTCTACGACCTGATGGGAACCACGGAGGCCTTCATCCAATTGGTGATGGTTTCGGCAATCGCCATTGGGTTGGCGGTCCGTGAAAAGGCTGAGTCCCTGGCCGTCATCGGTGTCATCGGTGCCTTTGCTGCGCCGATCCTCATCGGTGGGCGGCTCACCGGACCTCCGGGAGAAGGTGGCTACGTCGCCCTCGTTCTGATGGGCGTTGGCTTGCTGTACTTCCTGTTCGGGTGGCGGGCACTCCTGGCGACCGCTTCAATCGGTGGCTGGACGGTGGTCCTGGTCGACATCGTTCGCATCCTCGATCACGGAGGCGCTCGCAGCGGGGTGATCGACATCCAACTGGCGATAGCGGCTTTGTGGCTGACGCTGTTGGCCATTCCCCTGGCGCGGGCATATCTGCACCCTGCCGAGGACCAAATCGTTCCCTTGATGGCCTCTCTCATTCCGTCGTTGACGGCGTTCGGGGCGTCGCGTCTCTTGTGGGATTCCTACGGCACAGTCGGCGACGATTACGTGTGGGCGGCCCTCGCCGGTGGGCTCGCGGTCGTTCATCTCGGCATCGCCTGGGCTTTCGACATGAGAGGTCTGCGCGACCTGTCGCTGGTTCAGCTGATTCCGGCCGTGGTGTTCATCACAGCAGCCCTCAGCTTCACGTTTGAGGCAGACCTCCTGGTCATGGCCCTGGCAGCGGAAGGCGCCGGGCTGGTATGGATCGGCCGCCAGACCCGGCTCGCCCCGATGGAGACGACCGGGCATATCCTGTTCGGGCTCGTGTTCGCGGGGGCGGCCCTGGCCATGTTCGAGCCCAACCTGATCGATCCGGTGGTCTTGAATAGCCCGGCTCTGGCCCGGCTGGTCATCTTCGGGTTGGCCGCCATGATCGCCTACACATCGAAGGACGATCCCGACTTCTTCGGGTTCCACGTGCCGCTCGTCTACAGCGTTGCCGCCTACGTCGGCTCGCTCGGCTGGATCGCCTGGGAGCTGTCGCGGCTGTCGGAAGGCCAGGCGTGGGTGACGGCGGCCTGGGGAGTCTTCGGAGTCGTGTTGGTACTGGCAGGTGGGAAGGAGCGAGTCATTCGCCAAGCTGGGCTGGCGGCGATTCTGCTGGCCGTTGGCAAGCTGTTCATTGTCGATCTCGCAACCGTGGCTGCCGTGTGGCGCATGCTGTTGTTTGCCGGCTTCGGCCTGGTGCTGCTTGCCATTGGCTACTGGCTTGATCGATCGGAGACCGATCCTGCTCCGGAGCTTGTGACTGAGGTACCGACCGGTCCAGATTCCGACGATGAAGTCGGCGACCCGTTCACGCTGGGACTCTCCGAGCGCGTTGAGGTGATGTAACCAGTCGCCCCTTATGCCGTGCCCCTTCCGAGACCGGGAGGGGCACGGTCGCGTCTAGATCAGCTTGCGCTCGGTGGCCCACTGGGTGAGCTCATGGCGGTTGGTCAGTTGCAGCTTCCTCAGCACCGACGACACATGGGTCTCGACCGTCTTGGCCGAGATGAAGAGCTGTTCGGCCACTTCCTTGTATGTGTAGCCGCGGGCAATGTGCCGCAACACCTCTTGCTCCCGGGGCGTGAGGCTCGCCAGTTCGGCATCGACGTCGGCCGGCTCGAGGGAGGCGAAGGCGTCGAGCACGAACCCGGCCAGCTTGGGGGAGAACACCGCGTCGCCGTCGGCCACGCGGTGAATGGCGTCCACCAGTTCTTCGGTCTGGATCGACTTGGTGACGTAGCCGCGAGCGCCGGCGTGAACGACGTCCACCACATCCTCGGGATCGTCGGACACCGATAAGGCGAGAAACTTGATGTCGGGGTGGTCTTCCGTCACGGATTCCAAGACTCGTCGACCGCCCCCGCCCGGCATGTGAACGTCGAGCAGCACGACCTCCGGCTGGCGCTCGATGATGAGCTCGATGGCTGCGTCGACTTCGTTGGCGTCTCCGACGATGTCCACCGCGTCACCGATCTCGCTGCGCACTCCGGCCCGGAACAAGTCGTGGTCGTCCACCAGGAACACCCTCGGTTTTTGGTCGCTCATGTCTTCTCCCGCGTGATCGTCAATTCAATCTCGGTCCCGGTGTCCGGGGTGCTGCGAATGGCGGCCTGTCCGCCGTGGCGTTGCATCCGGCCAATGATCGACTCGCGAACCCCCTGTCGATCGCCGTCGATGGCGGTGGGATCGAAGCCGATTCCCCGATCACGGATGAACACTCGCACATCCATGCCTTCGACTTCGCTGTAGACGGACACCTTGTCGACGCCGGCGAACTTGGCGGCGTTGATCACAGCTTCGCGTGAGGCCGAGACGAGGGCCAAGATGGAATCGTCGAGCGGGGCATCGCTCACCGTCACCAGTTCGACCTCCACCCGGTGCCGTTCCTCGACGTCGGCGCACACCTCTTCAAGTGCCCCGGCCAGTGACTCGGCATTGAGGCCGGCGGCCCCGTACAGCCAGTTACGGAGCTCCCGCTCCTGGCTTCGTGCCAGTGAGCCGACCTCGCCGGGTTCGCTCGCCCGTTTTTGGATAAGGGTCAGCGTTTGGAGTACGGAATCGTGCAAGTGAGCAGCCATCTCGGCCCGTTCATCGGAGCGTGCCCGTTCAGATCGCTCGGTGGCCAAAAGCTCTTCAACTTCGAGGCGGCGCTGCTCGGACCGGCGCAACATGTTGAAAGCCCATCCGGCAACTGCCCCGCCGGCTACATAGATGAGGGCGTTGGTCAAGTCGGTTGTCAGCTGATTCTCTCCGGGGAAGAGGGCAATGAAGGACACGATCGCTCCCGAAGCTGCCCCGCCGGGAATGCCAAAGGCGTAGGCCCACACCAGGACCGTCGAGAAGGGGTACCCGCCGGAGAAGGTGCCGCCCCCGCTCTGGTCGGTAAAGGCTGGGGCCAACGCCGTCCACGACCCGACAGCCAGGTCGGCGATGAGGAACGGCCATCCCCGGATCGTGGTGCGGTGGGCGTAGCCGGTGACGATCGCCCAACTCCCGGCGATGGCCAACGAAGTGAGAACGACGAAGGGCCGGGCCTCCCACTCCACCAGTGCCAGGATGCCGATAGCGATGATCCACACCGCCCCGACATACCGAAACCCCACGATGATCTGACGCAGGGTGCGATCGACCGGGAGCGAACTCTGGGAGGTGGTCACAGGGAGAGGGTAAACAGTCAATGGCCGTCTCGACTAAGTTTCGGGGGCAGCCGGGATAGGAGTGAATATGGCCAATGTCGTGCGGGCCGCCATCGTCCAGACCGAATGGACGGGCGACAAGGACTCGATGCTCAAGAAGAACATGGACTACGCCCGTCAGGCCGCCGCCGACGGGGCCCAGGTCATGTGCTTCCAGGAGCTCTTCTACAGCCCCTATTTCTGCTCGGTGCAGGAGAACGAGCACTTCGACTACGCCGAACCGATTCCCGACGGCCCGACCACTCAGATGATGGTGGAACTGGCCAAAGAGACCGGCATGGTGCTGGTCGTTCCCATCTTCGAGAAGGAAGACGACGGCTTCTATTACAACACCGCGGCGGTGGTCGACGCCGACGGCACCTACCTCGGCAAGTATCGCAAGACCCATATTCCGCACGTCAACGGATTCTGGGAGAAGTTCTACTTCCGCCCCGGCAACACCGGCTATCCGATCTTCGACACCGCCGTCGGCCGTATCGGTGTGTACATCTGCTACGACCGCCACTTCCCGGAGGGCTGGCGGGCGCTGGGCCTGGCCGGAGCCAAGATCGTGTTCAACCCCTCGGCTACCAGCCGGGGACTGTCCATGTATCTGTGGAACTTGGAGCAGCCGGCGGCGGCCGTGGCCAACGAGTACTTCATCGGTGCCATCAACCGGGTGGGCAAGGAGCCGTACGGTGACAACGACTATTACGGCTCGTCTTACTTTGTGGATCCCCGGGGCCAGATCATCGACGGAGCGGCCTCCGATACCGACGAGGAACTGGTGGTGCGCGATCTCGACCTCGACATGGTCGATGAAGTCCGAAAGACCTGGGCCTTCTACCGCGACCGACGCCCCGACGCCTACGGGCCACTCGTCAGTCCCTAGTGCGGTCCGAAGCCGAGACGGTCGACGCCTACCTGGCCGAGCTGCCCGACGACCGTCGCGCCGCTATCGAAGCGGTGCGAGCGGCCATCCTCGCCAACCTGCCTGAGGGGTATGAGGAAGCCATGAACTGGGGCATGATCTCCTACCAGGTCCCGCTGGAGACTTACCCCGACACCTACAACGCCCA
>JAOTYB010000169.1 GCA_029862065.1 Acidimicrobiia bacterium
GGTTGCCGACCCCTTCCTTACCATGACCTATTCCTCAGAACTGCTCTACCACTGAGCTAAGGGGGCGTGAGTCGCCTGAGCGAGTCGAAAGGATAGTCGGGCGAACTCGCGTGTAAATGGAGCGAAGCGCCGACCGCCGGCCGTGAAATCCGGCATCCGGCATCCGGCATCCGGCATCCGGGGCGTTCCCAACAAGACTTATTGCGCAAGGGACGGAAAGCGAGCAAAGCGAGCGCCGGAAGCCGGAAAGCGAGCAAAGCGAGCGCCGGAAGCCGCAATGCCTCGGTCGGCATCCGTCGGTGGGCGGTCGGCGACTAGCGGTACGCGCAATCGCATCCGGCAATCCGCCGGTGGGCGGTCGGCGACTGGCGGTGAACCTGGCTCCATCCGACATCGGCTGTTCCTTTCCAACTAGCTTTCCAGAGGTCACGTTCTAGCTAGGAGGATCGATGTCTCTCTCTTGGAAGCAAATCGCCGGGTGGGCAGGTGTTGTCTACACCGCCATCTTCCTGTTGTTGTTCCTTCTGATCGGAACTCCCCCCGGCTTCGATGATTCACCGGCCGAGTATCGGGAGTGGTTCGTCGACAACGAGACGACCATCGCCATTCTGACCGTGGGCCTGACGCTGGCCTTCGTACTCATCCTTCTGTTCGCATCGGGCGTGCGGGGGATGCTCGCACCGGTCGACACTGCCAACGACGGCCTGTGGTCGCGGTTCTCCTATGCGGGCGCCGTCATGATGGTGGCGATGGCGGGTGCCGGCGCATCGTTCTGGGCCGTGCTGGGCCTCGAGGAAGTCCTGGCTACTGCATCCGATGACACGATCAAGGTCCTGTCGATCTTCGACACCGTCTTCTTTACGATGCTGGTGCCGTTCGGCATGGCGGCCTTCGTGCTGGGTGCCTCCGTGGTGATTCTTCAGAGCGGGGTGCTGGCCAAATGGGTTGGTTGGCTAGGGGTGGCGATCGCCGCACTTGTGTTCATCGGCTCCCTCTGGCCGTTCGGAGGAGATCCCGAGGGCTTCTTCGGCGTTGTCGGGCTCCTCGCATTCCCGCCCGGATTCCTGATCTGGACACTGGCGATGGCCATCCCCATGATCCGGTCGAGCAGCTCAACCGCGAGCGCCTAAGGACCGGCTGCGGGGGAACTGACAAACCAGCCTGGAGTTCGGCGAAGCCGAAGTCCTAAGCAACGCCGAAGGCGTTGCCGCACCCCCCTACCCCTCGCCTGCGGCGAGCGGTACCTTCCCCCCACAGGGGGGACTGACGAACCGCAAGCTAATCGACAGCGGCGAAGCCGACTAACCCCGCCAGCAGCTGCGAAGCAGCTGCCAAGCAACGCCGCAGGCGTTGCCGTTG
The DNA here is from genome assembly GCA_029862065.1 of Acidimicrobiia bacterium. Classification (GTDB taxonomy): domain Bacteria; phylum Actinomycetota; class Acidimicrobiia; order Spongiisociales; family SHLN01; genus SHLN01. Next base: position 1,360 of record JAOTYB010000169.1, read on the forward strand.
CCGTGGTGGGAGGAGGATTTGAACCTCCGAAGGCTGTGCCGGCAGATTTACAGTCTGCTCCCTTTGTCCGCTCGGGCATCCCACCGTGAAGGATTGAGGTTAGTTCTTAGCGAGCCGTCCGCCGACCTGGGCAGCAAAGGCTCCGCTGGTGAAGCAAAGGCTCCGCTGGTGAGCGGTAATCGGGGAGGCCACCCTTGGCGAGAACACAGGAACTCGCCCGACAACCCTTCGGGTTGCCCACCTCCCACCTAACCTCCCCCGCTTGGCGGGGGAGGTAACGGGTCCCGCTCTAGCTAAACGGGCTGGCCATTTCTTCGAGGCGGGCGACCCGGTCCGAGATCGGCGGGTGGGTGGCGAACAGCTTGCGGAGGCTGCCGCCGCCGTCCTTCTTGCCGCCGAAGGCTTTGAGCGGGTCGGCGATGTAGAGCGGGGCTACGGCTGGGTTGACATTCATCGGAATCTGGCTGGTACCGGCCTCCAACTTGCGGAGCGCACTGGCCAAGGCGAGGGGCTGACCCGTGATATTGGATCCCGTGCGGTCGGCCTGGTATTCGCGGGCTCGCGTGATGGCCAGCTTGATGACCATGGCGGCCAGGGGCGCCAGGATGATGCTGATGAGAGCGATAATGCCGCCGATCGGGCTGTTGTTGTTGCGCCGGCCACCCAATGCCCCCCACATCGCCATGCGAGCGAAGATGGATAGGGCCGCCGCCATGGTGGCGGCAATCGTCCCGATCAGGATGTCCCGGTTCCGAACGTGGGCCAGCTCGTGAGCGAGCACACCCTCGAGCTCTTCGTTGGTCATGAGTTGCATAATCCCGGCAGTTACCGCGACGGCCGCGTGCTTGGGGCTGCGCCCGGTGGCGAAAGCGTTGGGCTGTGGTGAGTCGATGTAGAACAGTTTCGGCATCGGCATGTTCTCCATCTGAGCCAGCTTGGAGACAATCGATGTGACCTGGGGATACTCCCCCTCTTCGATCGGGCGGGCCTTGGAAGCTCGCAGCGCCAGCTTGTCGGAGAAGAAGTACATGCCGAAGTTGAGAACGGCCGCGATACCGAGAGCGATGATGGCGCCGCCGGTTCCGCCGAGGGTTTGACCAACGAGGACAATCACCGCACCCAGGGCGGCGAGGAGTCCGACGGTCTTCAAGTTGTTATTCATGACTTTGATTTTACCTTTGGGGTCGTCCAATCCTTGAACGTTCGCTCACCCGACAATGTTCCGACCGCCAGAGCGCGAAAACTTGCTACGGACCGCGAAAACACTCCAACGCTGAGAGTGGCATCCGCCCGTCAGGACCGGTATCGTCGGTGCTAGATCACAGGCGGAGTACTTGAGCGTCGGACCAACCGCCGCCGCTCGGGGGCCTGAGAACTGACAAAGGGCGCCTCCCTCGGGGCGCTCTTTGGTATTGGGTCTAGGCACTGCCTTCCAGCGGTGACTGGGGCGTGGTGCACAGGAACGGAGCCCAATCCCCGGCCGCGTGATAGCGATAACTCGCATCACCGGACCGCAGCACGATCAGGAAACCTGAGACCTCAGCCTGGGTATAGGCCAACCCATCTTCCGGACACCCGACCGAGCCATCCCGCCAGGTGACGGCTCGAGCATCAAGCACCTCGACGCTTGACGGTGAAACGGAGAGATGGGCTGCCAGATCAGCGACGGCCGCCGCTATCGGAGCAGTATTGGGCTGGGGGGCGGGCCCGCCCCGATCCGGGGGCGGAGTGGGCAACGGCCGAACCGGCTTGGGAGCCGGCGGCTGCACCGGCGTCGGAACGGGCTTGAAGACCAACTCATCGGGTGGATCACCGGGGAACGCCGCGTCTATCGGCACGACGTCGGGAGTGGGAACGGAAGCGATGGGGTCGGGGGGACCCATCCGGGCGTCGCCACCCGAGGCCGAGTCGGGCGTGGGACCGCAGGCGGCGGCCGCCACCGTCAGAACGCCAATCAGGATGATGGAACGTGGCCTCATGCTCCTATGACGGCTACTGACCGGCTTGGGTTCCCGCGCCGAGCGGGCCGAAACGGATTAGATGAGGCCGGCTTCGATGTCGGCCACCCGACTGATGGCGGCATCGCCGCACAACACGCTCAGGCTCGGTGCTCCCGCCGCCATCCGGGTCTCGACGGCAGCCTGCAAGCTCCCCTCCTTGATGAGCGGGTAGAAGCCGTCGCCGGGGCAGCTGGTGGATGCCCAATCTCGGTGCCCCCGAATGGTCGAGGCCGGCACCCCAAACGTGACCGCCCCCCAGGCAAGCACGTCGGCAATCGCCGCCACCTGAGCGGCGGGTATGGCTTGCTGGTTGAAATCCCCCTCCGCGCATACCAGGAAATGACCCGTGGGATCGTAGTTGGTGCCGGTGTCGCCGACGGCACCCAGCGGGCGGCCCTCCAGGACGTGGCCGTTGGCATCGACCAGGAAGTGATAGGCGAGATCGATCCAGCCTCGATCGTCCATGTGATAGCGCTGGTGGGCGCGGGCGCGAGCCGGCGCCTTGCGGTTGCTATCGAGCACGGCTGCAGTGTGGTGAACGGTCATTCGCTCGATGGTGTGGGGCGTCAAGGTCCCGGACGGCTCCCGTCCTCCCCACGCCGATTTGCAGATGGCCTGCACTGTTCCGGCTCCGGTGGTGGCGATAGTTGTGGTGGGAGGAACGACGCTGGTTGTCGTGGCTGCCTGTGCAGTGGTTGTGGTTGGTGCAGCGGTGGTAGTGGTCGGCGCCGCCGTAGTCGACGATGTC
>JAOTYB010000170.1 GCA_029862065.1 Acidimicrobiia bacterium
ATCAAGATCGCCGTCAAGTCGCTGGGCCTGGACGAGCTGGCACCATTCAACGCAAGGGAGAAGATCATCGAGTACGCAATCGACACCCCCGAGAACTTGCTGGTCAATCGCTCAGTGCGGAGCTTCCTAGAGGAGACGGCCTCCGAGTCGGTCGCCCCGGGTGGCGGCTCGGTCGCCGCCACCCTCGGAGCGCTCGGCGCCGCTCTCGGCACCATGGTGGCCAACGTCTCGTCGCACAAACGCGGCTGGGAGGACCGGTGGCAGGAGTTCTCCGACTGGGCCGACAAGGGCAAGGCCTGCCACGAGCAGCTCCTGGGGCTGATCGATGAAGACACCGACGCCTTCAACCAGATCATGGCCGCCTTCGGGTTACCCCAGGGCACCGACGCCGAGCAAGCCGCCCGGGAGCAGGCCATCCAGGCCGCCACCCGAGAGGCGATCGAGGTCCCGTTGCGAGTCATGGAAGCCAGCCTGGCCTCGATGGAAGTGATCGGCGCCATGGCCGAGATCGGCCTACCGGCATCGGCATCCGACGCCGGCGTCGGCGCGCTGTGTGCCAGGTCGGCCGCCATGGGCGCCTACCTCAACGTCCGGACCAACGCCAAGACGCTCACCGACAAACAGGCAGCCGCCGACTACGTCAGCCGCGGACTGCAGCTCCAAGACCAGGTAGTGGCCCGGGAGGTCGAGATCCTGGCCGCGGTCGACCGCCGGATGTGAAGGCCTATCCACCACTGGCGGTAGGGACAGTCGGCTCCAGATGAGCACCACCGAGCTCGAGGAACTCCTCCTAGACATCCGAGCCTGCACGGTGTGCGCCGACAGCCTGCCGGCCGGCCCGCGTCCCATCGTCCAAGCCGGAACCTCGGCCCGGATCGCCATCATCGGCCAGGCACCCGGCCGGCGGGTACATGAGAGCGGAATCCCGTGGAATGACCCGAGCGGCGACCGACTTCGCCAGTGGCTGGGGATCACCGGCGACCAGTTCTACGACCCGGAAACCGTGGCGCTCGTTCCCATGGGTTTCTGCTACCCCGGATCAACCACCTCGGGCGACAAGCCGCCCCGCCCCGAATGTGCCCCCTTGTGGCACGAGCCGCTCCTCGCCCACCTGCCGAGCGATCGGCTGGACATCATCATCGGAACCTACGCCCAGAAGCGCTACGTGCCGGATCGGGAGTCGACTCTCACCGCCACCGTCGCCCGCTGGCGCGACTACCTGCCGGGTCAGATCGTCCTGCCCCACCCGTCGCCCCGAAACCGCCACTGGCTAACCAAGAATCCGTGGTTTGAGGCCGAGACGCTTCCGGCCCTCACTTCCCGGGTCGAGCAGGCGCTTGCCAGCTGAGGCTTCCGGCTATTCGACGTAGAGGGTGTCGTCGCGCTCGGTAACCCGCCCCCGGCCGAGGGGAAGTACCCGAGTCAGCGTTTTGAAGGCAAAACCAAGACCGGGGATCTTGGCGAAGATGCCTTGCGGGCCCCGCACCATCCGCCCCGTCTGCACCTCGTACTTGGCGCCATGCCACGGGCAAGTCAGGCAGCCGTCAACGTCGATGGTGCCGTCTGCCAGGTCGGCATAGAGATGGCGGCACCGCCTGGTGACGGCGAACAACTCGTCGTTGGCATTCCCAACGGCGTACCGCCCGGCACCGAGCACGGTCCCCGGGGACAGAGAAGCCGTCGGCCCTACTTCTAGTTCTTTCGACATCTTCAACCCCTTGCGGCGTGATCTTGTAGCTCGTTGAGCCTAGGGGCGCTGCAAGCCGCTCGCAGGAGAGGAGCCGCCTCCCCGCCAACCGGGGAGGGTTTGTGAAAGACCGATCAGCCTGCGTCGGCACGCGGCTCCAGGATCACCACGGCCGTTTCACCCGATCGGCGGGCGGCATAACCGTCGAGGTCCTTGTCGAGTTCGCGCCAGCGCTCCCACAGTCGAGCCCGCTCCTCTCCGTTCGCCGCCCGACCGCTCACCCTGCGCTGACCTCCCGATAGATGAACAGTGGCTTCTGGGTGGGCCTGGAGGTTGAGCCACCAGGCCGGCTCTCGGGTGTCCCAGCCATTCATCGCCATCGTCACCAGGTTGGGACCGTCATCGAAGTAGCCGAGGATCACGCTCCGCTCCTGAGCGCTGCGCCGCCCGGTGGTGGTGAGACGCATCATGCCCCAGCGGTCGGGCTTGGCGCGCCGCAGTCCGAATCGCCCACCGGTCACCCGATACAGGCCGCGGTGCGTTGACCAGGCGAGACGAACGAACCACCTCGGAGGAAGCCACGGGGTCTTGGTTGCATCCGGCATCGATAGCGCTCCTCGGTCGGCACTCCCAGCCTCGCGATGGAGGGACCAAACGGCTAGAGAAGAAAGACCTGGTCTTGCGGGACTTGAACCTACGACCGACGGATTATGAGTTCGCTGCGGCCCAGGTCGCTGACCAGGGGTTTCGGCTGAAACGCCAGTAGATCGCAGGGATTTCTGTTCCCGCCCGATCCCGACATTTCCCGCCTTTTCCTGGTGGGCTGTGGGGTTGATGTGGGGTTGAGATGTCGCTCGGCGAACACTCCAATCTTGCCCAGTCGTCACACCTGTCAACGAGACCCGACCTGATTCACTTCCTGCAATTTCTGGCCTGACACCCCGATCACATAAGGACAAAGGGAGGGACCCCCGCCGAAGCAGGGGTCCCGTCCGTTAGCCGGTTGTTTCTATGTCACGGAGTAGTGGTATCGAACACGACCACCCAGCCTGTGACACCCCACTCCCAGATGACCGTGTCACCGGTCAGGGTGAACAGGATGTCTCGCTGTTGACCTCCCGGCTCAGTGTTTGGGCGGAAAGAGAGGATGCCAATGTCGCCAGGTCCGGCAGTGGTAATTGTCCGCCTCTGGCCAACGAAGAGGCCATCTTCGATGAAGAGGTCACCGTCACAGATACCGGGTACATAGACAGTGGTATCAACCGTGATGGACTCAACCACGAACCCGTCGCAGATGAGCTGCTGATTGTCGTTGGTGATTGCTCGCCACTGGGCCGACCCGAATGAGTCATCGACAAGCACCGACACACCCCCGGTGGTCGTATTGATCCATACCGAACCCACCGAATACCCGAGTGAGGAATCGTCAAACGGTGAGGGGTTACTAGTTGCTGTCAAGTTCATCTTCGTGTTGGGAACGTTGCCGAGACCAACCTGGCCGCTAGTAACCGAATGAGGATTGGTGACGCTCGCCACATGAGTATCCACTCCCGCTTCCAGGGCGGTGAGGCGGGCATCGAGAGCGTCTGTGACCGCCGGGTCAGCGTCGGCACCGTCTGCGCCATCGGCACCGTCAAGTCCGGGGAGACCGACTGCGCCATCAACACCATCGGCACCGGGGAGTCCCGGCTCACCGGCGATACCTTGAATACCCTGGATGCCGTCGGCTCCGGCTGGTCCCTGAGCATTCCAGGTGATCACTGTCTGCCACGGCTTACACGGACGATCAGCCTCACTGTCGAGATGGATCTTGATGATGTCCCCACCAATACGACGACACGCCGAATAGGTGGGTCCTTCACCTTCACCACCACTATGAGCAGCACCCGCGGTGCCGCCCAACAGGGCTGCGAGTACCCAGAAGGCTACCACTGCCACCATCAGGGGCGTCCTGATTACACGACTGACCATCCTGGTCTCCTTGCGAAATTGCGGCGGGGACCTGGATGGTCATCACCTCAGGCGGCGACCATAAACCCCTAAGGACGAAATTCGCGGTCTTTGACGGCCACGCATGGAAACGACGGGACCGCCGTCGGAGGAGAGGTACCCGCGGTGCGTGGACAGCACCAAAGGCATAGCTTACTCTGAGTAGTACAGAGAACTACTGAGTGTGTCATCGCCTTTCGGGCAACCGGCCCCTCACGACCAGGAAGACGACCACCACCATGCAGCACCGTCCCAAGACCCGACTCACCGTCCTCTCAGCGATGGTCCTCGCCATGCTGCTCGGACCCAGTACAGGGGCCATGGCAGACGGGTGGGGTAAGAACCCACCATCCGCGAATGAACATTCGGTGACCTATGACATGTCCACCCTCATCAATTTGGTAGACGCCCTCTCCC
>JAOTYB010000171.1 GCA_029862065.1 Acidimicrobiia bacterium
AGCCCGGCCACATTGGCGGTTACCCCGATGAAGATGAGCTGACGGGCCCGGCCGCGATCGGCAATCGGCGCGATGAAGACCTGTGAGACAAAAGCGGCCAGGAATCCGGCACCGATGACCGCGCCGATTGCCGACTCGTTGATGCCGTACTCGTCGCGGAAGTCACCAACCACCGTGAACAACACGCCATACCCCGCCGACAGAGCGGCAGACAGGGCGCCAAACACCAACGTGGGAGAAAGCCGATTCGACACCCGGAGAGGCTACCGGCCGAGTTCACAGTTCACAGTTGACAGCCAGAAGGCGTCGGTAGTTCTGGCGGTCGGCGGTCGACTCTCGCCCTACTTGCCTTCGAGCTTTCGGTAGTCACCGCGGAAGTAGATGGCAGGGTCGGTGAGGTCGTCCACGTCAGCTTGGTCGACTTCGCCCTTCACCAGGTGGTGGAAAGGAAGCTCAACGGTGGACGAAACGCTGCAGAAGAGCCGGTTCTTGGAGTCGACGAGTACCGGGCCCCACTCCGAGGGCTCGACGGTGACTCCGGCAAACGGCCCTCCGGGCCGGGGCCGGGTCCCGGCGAACGCATCGGCATCATCACGCGCCGAGCCGGCCAGGATGTGCACAACGAACCGGGCGGACGTCTCGATCGCCTCCCACAGCTCGGTGTTGCTGCCGATGAGGGCGACCACCGACGAGGGCTCTCCCTCGGCAACCATGAGGGAGGACACGGTGAGCGCCGCCTCGCTCCCTTCGCCTCCCGCAGTGAACACCGTCACCGGTGCGACCAGACGGCCGCGAAACTGACGCACGGGGTCGCGGTCGGCCGGCGAGTCTTTGAACGGGTGGTCGTCGTGGATCACGTCCGCGACGTTAGCCTGCCGATGGAGGAGGCTGCCGTGTCATTCGCCAACGAAACGCTCACCGATTTCACCGATCCCGCCAACGTCGCCGCCTATCGGGCCGCTCTCGATGGGGTTGCCGGCCAGTTGGGCGCCGACTACCCCCTCACGATCGGGAGCCATCAGACCGAAACGGGAGCCTGGATCGAATCCCACAACCCGGGACGCACCGACCAACTCGTCGGCCGCTCGGCCAAGGGCGGACCGGCCGACATCGATCGGGCCTTGGCAGCCGCCTGGGAAGCCTTTGCAACATGGTCGGCTGAGCCGATGGACACCCGGGTGGCACTGGTCCGGCGCCTGGCAGACGTGATGCGCGCTCGCCGGTTTGAGTTGGCAGCCTGGATGACCTTCGAAGCCGGCAAGAACTTCGCCGAGGCCGATGCCGATGTGGCAGAGGCCATCGACTTCTGCGAGTACTACGCCGATCAGGCTCCGCTTCTGGCCGGTGAGCAAGAAACGTACCCGCGTCCCGACGAATCCAACACCTCGATCCTGGTGCCGCTCGGGGCCGGCGCGGTCATTTCCCCCTGGAACTTCCCGCTCGCCATCTTCACCGGAATGGCCGTCGGCCCCGCAGTAGTCGGCAACACCCTCGTCTTGAAACCGTCACCGGACACACCGATCGTCGCCCAGGAATTCATGACATGCGCCCGCGAGGCCGGCTTCCCGCCCGGTGTCTTCAACCTGGTGACGGGAGCCGACGCCGACATTGGCGATCACCTGGTTGACCACCGCCGGACCCGGTTCATCAACTTCACCGGATCGCTAAATACCGGTATCCGCATCAACGAGCGGGCAGCCGCCGTCCAACCCGGCCAGCTGTGGATTAAGAAGGTGGGCCTCGAGATGGGTGGCAAAGACGCCCTCATCGTTGACGAGACCGCCGACCTGGCATACGCCGCCCGGGCGGCGGTGGCCAGTGGGTTCGGCTTCGGGGGCCAGAAATGCTCGGCGATGAGCCGGCTCATCGCAGTTGACAGCATTCACGACGAGCTGCTCGAGCAGTTCGCCGCCCTCACGTCCGAGCTGGAAATCGGCCCGGCCGACGAAAACCCCGACTTGAGCGCCCTCATCAACGAGCGGGCTCAGGCCAAGAGCCTCAGCTACATCGATATCGGCAAGGACACCGCCACGCTCGTGACCGGGGGCACGCCCGGCCCCGACGGCGGCCACTACGTCACGCCGACGGTGTTCGCCGACGTGGGAGCCGAATCGCAATTGGCGCAGGAGGAGATTTTCGGCCCGGTGGTCTCGGTTATCCGGGCCCGCGACTTCGACGACGCCTTGGAGATCGCCAACAACACCATGTTCGGCCTGACCGGCGGTCTTATCTCCAACGCCCGGGACCGGCTCGACCGGGCCAAGCGTGAGTTTGAAGTTGGCAACCTGTACCTCAACCGCAAGATCACCGGTGCCTTCGTCGGCCTTCAGCCATTCGGGGGTCTAAGACTGTCGGGCACGACGGTGAAAGCCGGAGGGCCGTACTACCTGCGTCAGTATCTGGCGGAGAAGACCATCTCCGAACGGCGACTGACTTAGGTCCCGGGCTCTTCGGGCAGGTCGATGAGCCCCATCTCGGCTTCGATGCCGGCGGCGGCGATGCTCTCGTAGGCCTCAGGCATCCGATAGCGCTCAAAGTCGAACAACGTCCCCTTGTAGAACTTGGTCTGATCGAGGTCGATACGGGCCACCACGACTTCGTCCTCGGTGGTTACGGCCTGGCGGACGATCTGACCCGACGGGGCGATGATGGCCGACTGGGCCAGCGACTCGACGCCTTCTTCAATTCCGCCCTTGGCTACCCCGATGACATACGTTCCGTTCTGATAAGCGCCGGCCTGCATCACCAGGTGGTTGTGGAACGACTGGAGGGGAGTCTGCGTGGGGTCGGGGGCGTAGTTGAGGGGCGTGTTGTACCCGATAAGGACGAGCTCGACACCCTGAAGCCCCATGACCCGATAGGTCTCTGACCAGCGGCGGTCGTTGCAGATCGCCATCCCAACCGTGCCGCCGAACGCCGACCACACGGGAAACTCGTTCCCGGGCTCAAAGTAGAGGCGCTCGGCGTGCTGGAATTTCCGCCACGGCTCAAACTCTTTGTGGCCGGGGATGTGGACCTTGCGGAACACTCCAACAGTGTTCCCGGTCTTGTCAACCAGGTGATAGACGTTGTAGCGGTGCCCGTCTTGGGTCTTGAGGGCATAGCCGAGCGCGAACCCGACCCCCAGGCGGGTCGCCTCATCCCACAGTGGTTGGGTGTCCTTGTTGGGCATCTCGGTCTCGTAGAACTGGTCGGCCTCTTCGATGGGTATGACCCACCGGGGAAAGAACGTCGTGAGGGCCAGCTCCGGAAAAGCCACCAGCTCGGCGTTCTGGGCCGCGGCATCACGCAGCAAATAGATGAGCCGCTCCACCACCTCGGGCCGGGTGTCGGCTCGCTGAATTGGGCCCATTTGAGCGGCAGCAACGGTGAGATGTCGGGTCACGATTCGTCCTCCCTGGACCCCCGGCAGAGTAGTCAGTCGAGCCGGCGCCGGCCTGCCGCACGGGTATCATCGCTGCACCGTCAACAGGAGTCAGCTGTGAGCCAAACCGTCCGGGCCGCCCTCGTGCAGGCCGAATGGACCGGAGACAAAGAGTCGATGGTGGACAAGAACGTCGACCACGCCCGCCAAGCTGCCGAAGACGGCGCCCAGGTGCTCTGCTTCCAGGAGATCTTCAGCAGCTCGTACTTCTGCAACGTCCAGGACCCTCAGTACTACGACGAGGCCGAAGAGATCCCCAACGGGCCAACCATTCAGCGCATGATCGGACTGGCTAAGGAGACCGGGATGGTACTGGTCGTCCCCATCTACGAGCGAGTGGATGAGGGCACGTTTTACAACACGTCGGCGGTCATCGATGCCGACGGGTCATTTCTCGGCATCTACCGCAAAACCCACATCCCCCAGGTGGAGGGCTTCTGGGAGAAGTTCTACTTCCGGCCGGGCAACCTCGGCTACCCGGTGTTCGACACCGCGGTCGGGCGCATCGGCGTCTACATCTGTTACGACCGCCACTTCCCCGAGGGATGGCGGGTGCTGGGCCTCAAGGGAGCCAAGATCGTTTTCAATCCGTCAGCCACCACCCGCGGCCACTCCAAATACCTGTGGCAGCTCGAGCAACCGGCGGCGGCGGTGGCCAACGAGTACTT
>JAOTYB010000172.1 GCA_029862065.1 Acidimicrobiia bacterium
GAGGTATTGCCCGCTCAGGGGCACGGGGCGGGTGTTCTCCTGCACGAGCCGGGTGGTTCCGCGGCGGGTGGCCACCCAATCGGTGAACTGCGCCGCATTCGCCACAGTTGCCGACAGGCCGACGACCGGTATTCCCTCAGGGAGGTGGATGATGATCTCCTCCCACACCGGGCCGCGGGCCGAGTCCTGCAGGTAGTGGACCTCGTCGAGCACCACCACCCCCAGGCCGGACAGGTCCCGGCTGCGGGCGTAAATCATGTTGCGTAGCACCTCGGTGGTCATCACGATGACGGGTGCCTGGCCGTTTATGGAGTTATCGCCGGTGAGCAGGCCAACCTGGTCTGGCCCGTACAGCTCGGAGAAGTCGGCGAACTTCTGGTTGGAGAGAGCCTTGATCGGCGTGGTGTAAAAGGCTCGCCGGTTGGCGGCCACCGCCAGTGCCACGGCCGCTTCTGCGACGAGGGTCTTGCCGGCCGAGGTGGGGGCCGCCACCACCACCGACTCCCCGGCGACCAGGGCTGCGAACGCATCGATTTGGAACTTGTCGGGTGTGAAGGAGAGCCGGGCGACGAAGTCGTCGAGCACCGCCGATGGGTTGGTCACTTCTTGAGGACGAAGCGGACGAGCCAGATGGTGATCTCGTACAGCAGGTAGAGGGGGGTCGACAGCAGCAGCAGGGTGAGCGGATCTCCGGTCGGCGTGAGGATGGCGCCGACCACCACGATGATGAGGACCGCCCACCGTCGGCCCTTCTTCAGTTGAGTCGAGCTCACTGCCCCCACCGCCCCCGCCGCAAAGACGAAGACCGGGAAGAGAAAGGAGATGCCGAACACGAGGAGGTAGCGAAACGCGAAGTTGAGGAAGCGATTGACGCCGATCACCGGGACCAGGTCTTCGCCGCCGAAGCCGAGCAGCCACTCGAGGGCCCGTTCCATGGTCCAGTAGGCGAAGACCACGCCGGCGACAAACAGGATCACGAGAGTCAAGATGATGGGGATCACCCACTTCTTCTCCCGCTTGGAGAGGGCAGGCGTGACAAACCCCCAGATCTGGTAGAGCCACACCGGGGCTGCCAACACCACCCCGCCGAACAACGCCACCTTCATACTGACCGAGAAGGCCTCGCCAACTTCGAAAAAGGCCAGGCCGGACTGCCCGGTCGCCCGTTCGTAGGGATCGACAATGAGATCCAGCAGGCGATCCCGGAAGATGAAGCCGACGATGGCTCCAACTATCACCGCAATGACCGAAATCAACAGGCGCCGCCGCAGCTCCCGCAGATGTTCGAGGACGGGCATCTGGCCGGCGGTTGTCATTCCTCTGCCTCGCCGGCGGTCCCGGCCTCGTCGGCCTCTTCGGCTTTACCAATGTCAGGCGCCGAGGCGGCGTCGAGGGGCCGGCTAATGGTGTCTCCCAGCGTCTTGAGATCCTTGCCGAGATCGTCGAGCGGCTTCTTGGCCTGATTCATCTCGGTCTGCAATGTGGTCCACAGGTCGTCGGCGCTTCGCTGAAGCTTGGAGATGAGCTGCCCGGCCCTATGGAAGAACTCGGGAACCTTCTCGGGACCGAACACCAGGATCGCCACCAGGGCGATGACCACGAGCTCGGAGGTCTGGATACCAAACACAGAAGGATGCTACGCCCGTCGCCGGTCAACCACCGGCCGCCACAGCCCCTCTGGCTAATCATTAGTGTCCTGGGATGCCCGGCGCACCCACCGGAGGCCCTGACGGGCCAGCAGCAGAGGAACAGCGCCTCCTCGAGGCAATAGCCCTCGCCGGCCGACCCCTGCCGGTGGCAGTGGGTACCCACATCACGGGTTGGACAGAGACCGAGCTCCTGGCTGCCGGCGACCGGCTGACGGCTGAAGGCCGACTAGCCCAAACCGCCGAAGGCCTCCTCCCTGCCAGCCCCGAGGTGGCCGAGGGCATCGACGCCGAAATCGGCGCCCTTCGCCTGGCGACTGTCATGGGATCGCTGGCCGACGCCTTCGCTGCCGGCAACGCCGGGCCGGAGGTTGTCGGGCCGTATCTGGCAGGAGCCGCCAGATGGGAAGAGGCCGTCGGCCCGCTCAGCAAGGCCGGACTCGACGCGGTCGAGCACCGTCATCTCGGAGAGGCCCTTCCCCTACTGGATCGAGCTCTGGAGGCCGTCGAGCACGTCCGGATGGACGACCACGAGCTGCGAGCCCGCCTCCACCTCGGCCGGGCCCGGTGCTACCGATTAATCGGCCAGTCTGAGGCGGCCGTTACCGACGCCACCCACGCCATCCGGTTGTCCGAAGGTCCGGCACTGGTCCACGCCCTGGAATGGCGATCGCGCCTGGCCGACGACCAACAGCACTCCCAGGACGCCGATGGGTACCTGGCGGCCGCTCAGCTGGCGGCGATCGCCGATCCGGGTCGCCTCGGAGAGCTCCACTCACTACGGGCCCGGACCCTCGGAAGGATCGGCTTCCCGCTGGAGGCGGAGGCCTCATTGGACAAGGGCCATACGCTCCTGGCCGAGCACGGCACCGAAGCCGAGCGCTGGCAAGCCCGCTACGACGAAGCCTGGGTGGCGTTCGATCAGGGTCGGGCCCGGGATGCAGCCGACCGGTTCGCCTCGCTCGCCACCACCCTCGAAGACCACCAGGTGGCCGAGCTGGCAGACATCGAGATGTGGGAGGCCCGCGCTCTGTTCGCGGCCGGATCCCCCACCAAGGCCCTCGAAGTGCACTCCCGAGCGATGGCCCGGGCTCAGGAGATCGGAGCGTTTGGACCCGTGTTCCTCGGACACATGGCGCTGGCCGAAGGCGCCGCTCTGTACGGCGCCTGGGACCAGTCACTGGAGTCCGCCGAGGCCATGCTGGCAATCGTCCTTGAGAGCCTCCCGGCCTGGGAGAACGCCGCTCGCTTCCTCAAGGCCCAGGCCCTGACCGGTCTCAAGCGCTACGACGAGGCCAAGGGTGAGATCTCGGCCGGCATCGCGGCCAGCCCCGACGGGATAAACGGATGGCGGTGGCGCAACCGTTGCACCGCCCTCCAGTGGCGCATCGACAAGCTCGCCGGCGGGAAGTGGCACGACCTCGAGCCCGCCGACCTCACAGAAGAGTTCCTGGCCAGCCGCTTCTATCTCCAGGCCGTTGAGCTCATGGTTGATCGAGTCGGGTTCGAGAAGGATCCAGAGCTGGCTACGAACACCGCCGCCCTGGCCCTGCGAGTTGGCTTACCGGTGCACGCCGCCCGGGCCCTGGCCGGAACCGACCGGTGGGTGGAGCCGGAGGGGGTGGCCACCGCCCATCACATCAAGCAGGTCCAGGTGCCCGAAGCATGGGCAGACGACTGGGATGCGGTGCCCGGTGTGGCGACGGCGCTGGCCGTGCAGGAGGGCGGCGACCCCACGGAGGCTGTGCAGACGCTGCAAGCCGACCTCGAGGCCGCCTTCGAGTCCGCCGGTCTCCATGTGGATGACCGCCGCCTCAGCCCGGCCCAGCGATCAGCCTCCGGGCTGCGGATCAAGAAGCCGCGCCAACCGCGGCGCCGTCGACGATTGGCGTCGCTGGCTTCGACCGCTGCCCTGTTGGTGGCGGCCGGGACGGTCGGAGGCTTGGTAGCGCTGACCGTCAGCGACGGGTTCCCCGACGACCCCAACCCCGGTCAAGGCATCGTGGTGACTACCACTACGACTCCACCCGGTGAGGATCCAAAACCGCCAGAGGAAGTTCAGCTCCCGATCCCCGACGTGCCCGGATTCGGAGCCGCCCAATGGTCGTTCCGCGGCGAGACGGACCGGGAAGGATTCAATGGCGATCGCGACGGGAAATCCACCCGTAGTGGAGTCGACGACCTCCTGGGGTACTGGTGGAAGTTCAACACCAATCAACCGATCGACGGCTCGCCGGTCGTCCGGGGCAGCTCGGTGATGATCGGCAGCGGCAGCGAGACCTTCTACGTGTTCGATGCCACCACCGGCAATCAACTCTGGACCCGCGACGTCGACGGTCCGGTCACTTCGAGCGCCAGCTTTGCCTTCGCCCCCCTCGGTGAAGCCGGCGAGAACGAATCGGTCGTTTTCATTGC
>JAOTYB010000037.1 GCA_029862065.1 Acidimicrobiia bacterium
AATCGAGTGCTGCCGCCGAACCTGAGATGGGGGACGGCCGGCGCCAGGCCCAGGCCAACCCCTCTAGCTGTGCTCTGCACCGGTATGGTGGCACGGATTTGCCGATGGCCGATAGCTGACAGCTGATATCTGGCCCTAGTCACTCACCTGATCATTTTGGAACGCTCCCGAATAGTCCTCATCCAGTGAGCGAAGCCCTCAACCTATCGCTCACGGGGGTCGATACCTCCTACGTAAGAAGGTCGGGTAAAGGCTCGGCCGTAGATGCTCGCAAGGAGAACATCAGATGCTCAAAGCGATGCAGTCCCGTCTCAACAAGGACGAGGGCTTCACACTCATCGAGCTGATGGTCGTGGTGCTGATTATTGCCATTTTGGTCGCCATTGCCATCCCCACCTTCCTGGGTCAGCGGAAGAACGCGCAGGACAGCGCGGCGAAAAGCAATGTCCGGAACGCCCTGGCTACGGAGAAGGCTTACTTCTCGGTCAACCAGGAGTTCTCGTCCACGGTTGCAGATTTGGCTGCCATTGAGCCGAACCTGTTCATGCTCAACGGCACCGACGCTGCGTTGGACCCAGTAGCGGCTACAACGCCCTCAGCGACTGACAAGAGCGCTGTCTGCCTCGTTCAAGAGAGCGACAGTGGCGTGTTCTTCGCGGTCTGGGACGGAACGACCGCTGGTACCACCTATTTCTCAGGTGCAGCCAGTCCGTTCACCACATGCTCGGCGACTCAGCCATCTGGCACGGGTTGGTCGACCGCCGGTTGGTAAGCAAACCCATCTAGCGCTAAAGCGGGCCCCTCGGGGCCCGCTTTCAGCGTGTGGGGAGCGGTGGGAGTCTGGACGGCTTTTCCTCAAGCCCGCCCGTTCCCGTACCGATGTATTTCCGACCACTAGGAGACTCAAAGATATGAAAGCCAGGAACGACCGCGGATTCACGCTCATCGAGCTGATGATTGTCGTGCTCATCGTCGCCATCCTCGTGGCGATAGCTATTCCCACCTTCCTCGGCCAGCGCAAAGAGGCCGAGGACTCTGCCGCCAAGAGCAACCTCCGGAATGCCCTTTCAACGGAGAAGGCCTTCTACGCCGGCGGCGGTGAGGTCTTCACCGCCGACCTGGACCTTCTGTCGGCCATTGAACCAAGTCTGTTCAACGTGTCGGGCGCCTCACCGGCGGTCAATACCTTCGACCCGGTCGTCGTCACGATCGAGCCCCTGGGGAGCGCAGTATGCATCGTCGCCCAGACCCCCCGCGGCACCTACCTTGCGATATGGGAGGGCGATGCCGCCGGGACCCAGTACGGCATCCACACCACCAACCCCTTCACAACCTGCAGCGCCTCCGGCCCTCCCGCAGTCGGTTCCTGGAGCGGCACCAGCTGGTAGCCCTCTGCCGCTAGGGTCGTTGGCCTCATGGAGACCCCTCTGGTTGCCGTCATCGCGGCCGTATTCGGACTGATCTTCGGCTCGTTCATCAATGTGGTGGCGCATCGCGTGCCGGCCGACCTGTCGGTGATCTCGCCTCCGTCGGCGTGCCCGGCATGTGGCCAGCCCATCCGTCATCGGGACAACATTCCCGTGCTGTCCTGGCTCTTACTCCGAGGGCGATGCCGCGATTGTCAAGCCAGGATCAGCATCCGATATCCCGTCGTGGAAGCCACAACGGCTGCCCTGTTCGCCGCAACGGTCGTGGTGGTAGGAGTGGAGGCCGTCCTGCCCGCCTACCTGTGGTTCGCAGGAGTGACCCTGACCCTGGTACTGACTGATCTCGACGTTAAACGTATTCCAAACAGGATCCTTTACCCGGGCACTGTGGTCGGCGCGTTGCTGCTAGTCGTCGGAGCCGTCATCGATGATGATCTGACGTCCTTCTGGCGGGCGGTGGGTGGGGGAGTGTTCTACTTCTCGCTCTTCCTCATCCTGGCCCTTGCTGCCCGCGGCGGGTTTGGATTCGGCGATGTGAAGCTGGCTTTCTTCCTCGGGGTGTTCCTCACCTATCAATCGTGGGAGGTTCTGGGGTCGGGGATTGGGCTGGGGATTGCGGTTGGCGGGATCGTCGCCATCGGCTTGCTCCTTGCAGGGCGAGCCAACCGGAAGGCCAAGATCCCCTTCGGACCGGCCATGGTGATCGGTGCGTATGCGGCCTTAGCCTTTGGCCAGGAGCTGGCCGATTGGTATTTGGGAAGCTGAGGCCGCATGATTTGCGTTGTGCGATTGGTTTGGTAATCTCCCAAATGACATTACTGTAATTACAAGGCGCCGCGCCGGTGTCTTGAGGCGGAGATCAAATGGCGGTCAACGTGGGGCTCGATATTGGTGCGAACGGCATTCGTGCCGTGGCCCTCGATGTCGGGAAGCAGCCGCCAGTCATTCGAAGGATCGGTCAGGTCGATATCGAACGCGGGGCGGTGGTGGCCGGCGAGATTATCGACCCGGTCGCGGTCACCGATGCGATCAGCCGATTGTGGAAGGATGCCAAGCTTCCCAAGCGCCGCATCGTCCTTGGCCTCGCCAACCAACGAGTCATCGTTCGCCAGGTTGATGTCCCGCGAATGAGCGAGGACGAACTGGCCGAGGCGCTGCCGTTCCAAGTCCAGGAGTACATCCCAATCCCGATTGAGGAGACATACCTCGACTTTGTCCCAATCGAGGAGTTCACGACCCCCGACGGCGAGCCGATGCTGTCCATTCTGGTGGTGGCGGCCCAGCGCGAAATGGTCGACACGCTCATGGAAACAGTCAAGGCTGCCGGTCTTTCCCCGATCGCGGTGGATCTAACATCCTTCGGGCTCATCCGGGCACTCTTTTACGGTGATTTCGATCTCGACAGCACGACCGCCGTCATCGACATCGGTTCAGGTGTATCCCAGGTGGTGCTTGTTCGAGCCGGTGAGCCGCGGTTCGTGCGACTGCTCCAGATGGGCGGGGAGGACTTCTCCTCAGCCCTGGTGGACGGCCTGGATATCACCTGGGACGAGGCCGAGGAGCTCAAACGTGAGGTTGGAGTCACTCCGGTCGGGGGAATCATCGCCCCGGCGGGTGATCCGTCCATCCCGGTCGAGGAGGAACACGCGTCCCCCCTTGAATCCCAGGCCCAAGTCATTCTCGATCGCCAGGCCGAGCGGTTCATCGACGAGGTGCGGGGTTCGGTCAACTTCTTCCTCAGCCAGGGGGAGGAGCCGGAACTTGGACGGATCGTCGTGTCCGGCAACGGTGCCCGGCTTCCGCACCTGGCTAATCGGCTCGGCGACGTGCTCGGTGCCAGAATCGAGCCGGCCCGGGTGATCGAGGGGCTCAATACGGGCAAGCTGTCGGAGGCCGAGATCTCAGCCATGCAGCCGGTGATACCCATACCCGTCGGCCTGGCGTTGTGGGAGAGCTGATGCGCTCGATCAACCTCGTTCCACAGGAAGGCAAACGTCAGGGAGACAGCCGCCAGATGCTGCTGATGGTTGTGGCGGCTGGCCTCATCTACGTGCTCCTCCTCGGCGTGATCACCGTTTGGCGCCAGGGGGCTGTCGACGATGCAGAGGCCGAGGTCCAGGAGCAGGTCAAGATCAACGAAGATCTGCGACTCGAAATCAATTCACTGGCCGGCGCCGAGGATGCCAGCAACCAATTCGCCAGTTCAGTCGCCACTCTCAGTCTCGCCATGGCCAATGATGTTTCGTGGGGTCGTCTGGTGAACGATCTTGGACGACTCATCCCAGATCGCGTATGGGTCACGAGTTACGCGGGCTCAGTCACGCGGCCGGACCCCAACGCTCCGGACGGAGTGGTGGGCCTCGGCGAGCTCGCCTTCTCCGGGGTGGCGTTCGACAACACCGATGTTGCAGCCTGGTTGCGAGTTCTCGATTCAGACCGCTTCCCCGGCGTCGTGGGTACCTGGGCCACCGGCCTGACCCAATCTGCGATTGGTGAAGCTGAAACGGTGAACTTCGGGTCAACAACCAGATTGGCGTCAGACGCTTTGTCTTCGCGGCTGCTCGAGCGAATCCCGGAGATCCCCTGATGCGACGCGGGCTCATTCTCGGCATCCTTCTGTTCTTCATCATCACCGCTGGATGGTGGTTCTTGTTCATGTCTTCGAAGTCGAGCGATATCGAGGAGTTCAATGCGCAGCGGGACACGGCCGCGATCGAGCAATCAACTCTGGAGAGCCGCCGCAACGAGCTGGCGGCCCTCGCTGCCAAAGAGGGTGACTTCTTGCTGGGTATTTTCGAGGTCCAGTCGTCCATTCCCGCTACACCCGATGGTGCCGCCCTCATCGAAGACATCAATCAGATAGCGCTCGACACGGGGGTGGAGTTGCTCTCATTCAGCCCCTCTCCTCCGGTGGCGAGCACCGTTCCCGGACTGGCAGAAATCCAGATGAACCTGACCTTTGAGGCCCCCTATTTCAAGGTGCTGAGCTTCCTCTTCGCACTCGAGGACTTGGAGCGGCTCGTGCGAGTGGACCAGATCTCCATCACGTCCGCCCTGCTCGAGGATGGGAGCAACCTGCTCAGCGTCTCGCTGACCGCCGCGGCGTTCTCGATGACTGACCTGAGTGGCAACTCGGAGGTGGCCCCATGATGAAGTTCGATTACCGCGAGGGCCGGCTCCTGCGGGTTCGTGAATTGCTTCGGAGTGGCTCGTCGCTGGTGCTGGTTGCTGCTCTGGCTGTCGCGTCGCTCTGGCTCCTCGTAGCTCCATCGATTCTGGGCTCTTCGTCGCCCACCGCGATCGGTCCACAAGTGGCGGCGAACGCCGACGTCGTGACCGAGAGCCAGGCTGACCTGCTCCCGGGCATGCGCCTGATCGACGATTTCCAGGTCTCCCAGCCGCGTGACCCGTTCCGACCGCTCATCACCGAAGAAGTCGTGGACACCGGCGATGGTGGGACCGATGGATTTGACCCGACCGGCACAACAGTGGGTTTGATCTCCATAACCACCCTCGGCGATGGCAGTCGGCAGGCTGTGGTCCGGGTGGCCGGGACTGACTACACGGTTGGGGTAGGGGAGACATTTGCCGGTAGCTATCAGGTGGTAACTCTGACCGACACCGGTGGAACATTCCTCTTTGGCGACAGTCCCTTCGCCCTCGGCGTCGGGGACGAGATACTTAAGTAACCGTCTCAGCGCCGCTGCCCTGCCTACCATCTGGCCAATGTTGCGGTTTCTGACCGCCGGGGAGTCGCATGGCCCCGGCCTCACCACCATCGTTGAAGGGCTGCCCGCCGGGCTATCGGTGAGCACCGAAATATTCGGCGCCGAACTCGCACGGCGCCGGCTCGGGTTCGGCCGCGGTCCACGCATGAAGCTGGAGCAAGACAACCTGGAGATCCTGGGTGGCGTCCGGTTCGGCAAGACGCTTGGTGGACCGGTATCCGTGGTGATCCACAACACCGAGTGGGAGAAGTGGAGCACCGAGATGTCCCCGGGCCCGGGTTCCTCGGAACGCCCCTCCACTGCTCCCCGGCCTGGCCACGCCGACCTGGCCGGCATGCAGAAATATGACACTCACGACGCCCGCGACATCCTGGAACGCGCCTCGGCCAGAGAAACGGCCGCCCGGACGGTGGCCGGCACACTCGCCAAGGCGCTGTTGCACGCAGTCGATATGACGCTCCTGAGCCATGTGGTTGCCATCGGGACGGTGGCGGCCCCCGATGGCCCGGCGCCGACACTGGCCGACCTCCCTGCCATCGATGAATCGCCGGTTAGGGCGTTCGACCCAACCGCGGCTGCGGCGATGGTGGCTGAGGTTGAAGCGGCCAAGGCCGACCGTGACACTCTCGGTGGGGTAGTGGAGGTAGTGGTGCACGGATCGCCCCCCGGCCTCGGAAGCCACGTCCACTTCGATCGCAAACTCGATGCTCGTCTAGCCGAAGCCCTCATGTCGATACAGGCGATCAAGGCAGTCGGGATTGGTGACGGGTTCGCCTCGGCCACTCGACGAGGGTCACAAGCCCACGATGAGATCGGCTACGACGGAGAGTTCACACGTGACTCCAACCGGGCCGGGGGCATCGAGGGCGGCATGAGCATCGGGGGAATCATCCGGGTGAGGGCGGCCATGAAGCCGCTCTCCAACCTGATGCGAGCGCTGAAGACCGTTGACGTCGAGACGAAGGAGCCCGAGAAGGCGATCCGGGAGCGCTCCGATGTGTGTGCGGTGCCGGCCGCCGGGGTGGTTGCCGAGCAGATGGTTGCAGTTGTGCTCGCCCAGGAGGTGCAACGGAAGTTCGGGGGCGATACCGTCGAAGATCTGGTGGCCGCCGTTAACCATTACCGCCGGCGCCTTGCTCGGTTCTGAGGGCTCGTGAATCTCTGGTTGATCGGGATGATGGGATCTGGCAAGACGACGGTCGGGCGGCTGGCGGCGGCCAACTCAGGATTGCCGTTTCGGGATGTCGACCTCATCGTCCAGGAACGCCTGCAGCGGTCGATCGCCGAGCTGTGGGAAGCCGGGGGTGAGGATGCCTTCCGCGCCATCGAGTCCACGGTTGTCGAAGAGTTGGCCGGGGCGGCGGGTGCGGTTGTGTCTACCGGCGGCGGGGCCGTGCTCAACCTCGCCAATCGCAACGCTATGCGGCGGTCCGGCACAGTGGTCTGGCTCACCGCCTCGCCGGCCGTGCTGGCCTCGCGGGTAGTCGGCGATCGGGAGCGCCCGCTGCTGGGCTCCGGGGGCGAGGACCGGCTGGCCCAACTGCTGGCCGGGCGAATAGAGCACTACACAGACGTCGCCGACCACACGGTGAGCACCGAGGGTCGGACACCCGCGGAGGTTGCCGAGGAGGTCGGCCAATGGCTGTGAGCGGCCCGGAGGTCCTGATCGGCCGAGGACTGCTGAAGGATGCCATCCTGCCGGAACGGGAGGAACGCAGACGGGTGGCCGTGGTCACCGATGCGGGTGCGGATGGCATCGCCCGGCCGCTGGTGGTTCAGTTCGAGGAGGCCGGCATGGTTGCCGGCCTGGTGGAGATCCCGGTGGGTGAGGCGGCTAAGAGCCTGGCGGTCGCCGAGTCTGTGTTTGAGGCCTTGAATCGATTGGGACTCTCTCGGGGGGACACCGTGGTGGCGGTCGGCGGGGGGGCGGTCACCGACCTCGCCGGGTTCGTGGCCGCCACCTATCTGCGAGGGATCGAGGCCGTGTATTGCCCGACAACCTTGCTGGGAGCGGTTGATGCCTCGATTGGTGGCAAGACCGGCGTGAACGTCGGGGGCAAGAACCTGGTTGGGGTGTTTGCCCACCCGAGCCGGGTCGTTATCGACATCGGCGTGCTCGAGAACCTGCCAACCAGCCTTACGGCTCAGGGGATGGCTGAGGCGTTGAAGGCGGGACTGATCGGCGATCCTGAGCTGGTGGACCTGCTGGAGGAGGATGGTCTCGGGGCCGATCTCGAGCAGGTCGTGCGGCGAGCGGTGGCTGTCAAAGTGCAGATCGTCGCGGAGGATTTCCGGGAGTCCGGACGGAGAGCGGCTCTCAACTATGGCCACACCATCGGTCACGCAGTGGAGATCGGGGCGGGCTTGAGCCACGGAGAAGCCGTCGCCGTCGGCATGGTGGCCGCCGGCTGGATCTCCACTGAGCAGGCCGGGTTCAGCGAGCAAGATCGAGTGTTGTCGATCATCTCCCAGCTTGAGTTGCCGGTCAGGCTCTCTACGGCCCTTGACCCGGCGCGGGTGCTGGAGCTGGTGCGGCTGGATAAGAAGCGCGATGCCGACGGTATCCGCATGGTGTTGTTGGAAGCGATCGGCGTTCCGGTTGTCCGGGCAGTGGACGAGGCCACGGTCCTTGCCGGGTTGCAGGCTGTCTCCCCCGTGTAGCTGCGTACAATCCCCCAATGCCATCAGCCAACGATGTCCGCACCGGCCAGGCCCTGTCACTCGACCGGGGTTTGTTTCAGATTGTCGAGCACAATCACACCAAGCCGGGGAAGGGCAAAGCCTTCGTGAAGATGAAGCTCAGAAACCTCGACGGTGGTGGCATTGTTGAGCGGACGTTCCGGCCGGACGAATACGTGGAACGGGCGATCATCGATCGACGCGAGCATCAGTTCCTGTACAAGGATGACATGGGGTTTCACTTCATGGACAACGAGACCTACGGGCAGATAGCTATTCAGGCCGAAGATGTGGCCGAAGCTGCCGATTATCTACGAGAAGGCATGCCTGCCCTCTTACCGATGTATGAGGGAAGGCCCATCGCCGTCGATCTACCGCCTTCCGTTGAGCTGACGGTCACCGAGGCCGAGCCGGGCGTCAAGGGCGACCGGGTGTCGGGGGCGACCAAACCCGTCACTCTCGAGACGGGTCTGGTGATTCAGGTTCCGCTTTTCGTTGAGGCCGGCGACGTTCTCAAAGTCGATACCCGCACCGGCGAGTACATGACGCGGGTCACGTGAGCGGTTCGCCTCGGGAGGAAGCCCTGCGCCTTCTCTACGAAACGGAGCAACGGACGGAGGGTGCACCCACCGGGTCGGGCCGAGCCGGCCGCATTGTTGCCGGAGTGCTCTCTCAGGTCGACTCACTCGACGAAGCCCTGGAGGCAGCCTCGACCAACTGGCGGGTCGAGCGGATGCCCCCGGTCGACCGGGTGATACTCCGGATCGGGCTGTACGAGCTGCGGCACGAGCCGGGCACTTCGGTGGGAACGATCATCGACGAGGCGGTCGAGCTCGCCAAGCGGTACTCCACCGAGGAGAGCGGCCGATTTGTAAATGGGGTGCTGGCGACGCTGGCAGCCCAAACCCGCCCAGAGGCCGCAGAGAAGGCGGCAGAGACCGGCGGGTAGACTGCGGGCAGTCAGGAGGAGCCGGGTGGAGATGCGAGCGTTCTGTGGTGGGCGGCGCTCGTTGCGTGCTCGTGACTGATTCCGTGATTCTCTCCGACGGCCTCGTGCTGACGCCCGACGGTCCGCAGATTCTCGATGTTCTGGTGGAGGATGGCCTGGTGGTAAGAGTCGCCCCGCAGATCTCGGGGGAGCCTCGCCTGGATTGTTCCGGGTGCTGGGTAGGCCCCGGGTTCGTGGATCTCCACACCCACCTGCGAGAGCCCGGCCAGGAGCACAAGGAGGACATGGCCTCAGGGGCAGCGGCCGGCGCCGCCGGTGGATACACCGCCCTCATGGCGATGCCGAACACAAGTCCAGCCATCGACACCGAGGAACGAGCGCGGTCGGCGATTGCTCGGAGCAGGCAGATCGACGCTCTCGAGATAGCCGTGTCGGGAGCCGTCACGGCCGGCCGGGCAGGTCAGGAGCTGGCCGGGCTGGAAGGAATGCTCGCAGCCGGCGTCCGTTGGTTCACCGACGATGGCGACAGTGTGGCGAGCGGCGACCTCCTGCGGGCAGCCCTCAAACAACTCCATCCATTTGGGGCCATCGTCTCCGAGCATGCTGAAGATCCGGAGCAGACCGTCGGCGGTGTCATGCACCAAGGAGAGGTGGCCGAGTTGCTGGGGGTAGCGGGGATGCCGGCCTCGGCCGAGGCGGCCGTCATCATCCGCGATCTGGAGGTGATGCGTCGGACTGAGGGGAGAGTCCATATGCAGCACGTGAGTACCGCTGAGGGTGTTGGTCTGATTTCCCGGGCGAAGGCCGAAGGCCTGGCACTCACGGCCGAGGTGACGCCCCACCATCTCGCCTTCGATCACACCGAGCTCAAGGCTCGCGACCCCCGGTTCAAGATGAAGCCGCCGCTCCGAGAGCCCGGCGATGTGCAGGCTGTGCGTGAGGGCCTGCGGAGCGGTGTGATCGATATCGTCGCCACCGACCATGCGCCCCACAGCCCCGAGGAGACCGAGCAGGCAGGTTTGGAAGGAGGGGCCTTTGGCGTGATCGGTCTCGAGACGGCCGCGGCGGTCGTGCTGACCGCTACCGAACTCGACATGGCAACCTTCTTCCACAGGCTCTCGATTTCGCCGGCTCGCATCGGCCGCTTTGCCGACCATGGGCGTCGGGTCGCGGTGGGGTCACCTGCCAACCTTGTCGTCTTCGACTCAACGGCCACCTGGATTCCGCAGACGTTTCAGTCCCGGTCCCGCAACTCCCCGTTCCTCGGCCGCCCGCTCCGGGGGCGGGTGCTGGCGACCCTGTTCCGCGGTGAATTGACGTACGAAGCCGGCCGGACCGATGGTTGATAGCGCCGTTGCGTTAGGCCGTCTGTCCCTCCGTAGTCCGTTGATTGCAGCCGCCGGAACAGTCGGCTCGGTGTACGACTTCGCCGACGTCGACGCCTTCCGGGTGTATGGAGCGGCCGTAGCCAAGTCGGTCAGCCACGCTCCTTGGCCCGGGCGTCTGGCGCCGCGTGTCGCTTCGGCCGGGGAAGGCATGCTCAACGGGATCGGCATCCAGAACCCCGGTATAGACCAATGGCGTACGGACATGCCCGACCTGTCGGCGCTGCCGGTTCCCGTGTGGGGCTCGGCGGCCGGTACGGATGCGGCCGAATTCGCCTTGGTGGCCAAAGGTCTGGCGGCCGAAGGGGTGCAGGCAATCGAGGTGAACCTGTCCTGTCCCAATCTGGAGGAAGGCACCATGTTCGCCCTCAACCCGGCGGCGGCCGGCGAGGTGGTAGGCGCGGTGCGGGCGGCCACCGACCTCCCGCTGGGGGCCAAGCTCTCGCCGAATAGTGAGGACATCGTGGCGGTGGCGCGGGCTGCAACCGAGGCGGGTGCAGATTTCGTCGTCCTCACCAACACCGTGTGGGGCATGGGCATCGACCTGGAGACCCGGGCCCCCAAACTGTCCGGCGTCGTCGGCGGCTACTCAGGGCCACCACTAAAGCCCATCGCCCTGCGGTGCGTCTGGGAGGTGGCCGCCGCCCTCGACGTGCCCATTGTCGGCTGCGGGGGCATCCGCTCGGGGACCGATGTCGTCGAGTTCTTGATGGCCGGCGCCAGTGCCGTCGAGCTGGGAACCGTCCATTTCGCCGAACCGAGGGCCGGCAAGCGGATTCTCCGCGAGACCGAGGCCTGGTGCCGACAGGCCGGGATCGGCTCACTCCGAGAACTGACCGGGATGGCCCACGGCCGTGAGTGATCGGATACTGGTAGCGCTTGATGTCCCGACCGCCGAAGAGGCGGTGCGGATGGCGCGCGCCGTCGCCCCCCACGTCGGAGGCTTCAAAGTGGGCCTCGGCCTGCTGTTCGGCCCGGGTCCTGCCACGGTTGCGGCTCTAGCGGAGGTGGGGAAACCGGTCTTTGCCGACGCCAAGCTGCACGACATCCCCAGCCAGGTGGAGCAGGCGGCCCGACGATTGGCGGCGCTGGGGGCCCGGTGGATAACGGCCCACGCCTCGGGCGGCACCGAAATGCTGGAGGCGGCGGTGCGGGGAGCCGGATCCGCCTCCACCGGCAGCGGCGTCCTGGCAGTGACCGTCCTCACCAGCCTGGCCGACGCCGACGTCGAGCGATTCGCCCCCGGCACCACGGCCGGCAAACTCACCAGTCGTCTTGCCCGTCTGGCAGACACCGCCGCCTGCGAAGGGGTGATTTGTTCACCCCAGGAGCTGGGAGTGATCGCCCAGGTAGCACCCGGCCTTACGAAAGTGACCCCGGGTATCCGTCCAGCTGGTTCGGATCACGGCGACCAGAAGCGCACGATGACGCCGGCCGAAGCGACTGCTCGGGGAGCCGACTATCTGGTGATCGGACGACCCATAACCGGTGCCGCCGATCCGGTGGCGGCGGCCGCCGAGATCTCCGAAGCGGTAGAGTCCTGACCCTCAATGAGGAGAGAAAGCAGTGGCAGTTCCCCGGTCGACTCCCGCGCAGCGTGAGGCTGCTCTCGAGAAAGCAGCTGCCGCCCGTCGGATGCGGGCCGAGCTAAAAGAATTGTTGAAAACCGGCAGCCTGACGCTCCCACGGCTCTTTGAGCGCGCTGATGAGGACGAGCTCATCGCCGGGATGAAGGTGTACTCGCTCGTGGCATCGCTCCCCGGCGTCGGCAAGGTCAAGACCGGCCGAATCATGAAGGAGATCGGGATTGCCGACAATCGACGAATCCGCGGACTCACGGAACGGCAACGCAATGCCCTCCTCGAACAGCTCACCTGAGCCGATGCCCGGCCGGCTGTTTGTGGTCGCCGGCCCGTCGGGTGTAGGCAAGGGAACCATCATCCGGCAGCTGATCGGTCGATGGCCCTTCTACCTGTCAGTCAGCGCCACAACCCGCGCCCCGCGCCCGGGGGAGGTCCACGGAGTGAACTACGTCTTCTTGTCAGATGAGCAGTTCGACCAATGGGTTGGAGATGACCGGTTCCTGGAATGGGCGGAGTTCGCCGGCAGGCGGTACGGCAGTCCGCGCCAACCGGTTGAGGAGCAGCTGGCCGCCGGCAATGACGTCATCCTCGAGATAGAAGTCCAGGGCGCCATGCAAATCAAGCAGCGCGTCGATGATGCCGTGTTCGTCTTCATCGAACCCCCTTCCATGAACGAGCTGGAAGAGCGCTTGTCCAGACGGGGAGACACCGGAAACATTGAGCCACGGCTGGAGCGGGCCCGGGCCGAACTGGCCCTGGCAGATCAATTCGATCATCGGATTGTCAACGAGGTGCTCGCTGACGCAGTTGCCGGACTACTATCTGTAGTCGCACGCCCGGAAGGTTCCCGCACATGATCAACCCGCCGATTGAGGACGTCCTCAAAACCGCCGGCAACCGCTTCACCCTTGTGGTGCTGGCTGCCCGTCGCGCCCGGCAAATCAACGCCTACTTCAACCAGCTTGGGGAAGGGCTCGGCACCTATGCACCACCGCAGGTGACCTCTCAGTCCCGCAAAGCACTTTCGATCTCGCTCGAAGAGATCGCCGAGGGCAAGGTCGAAGTCGACATCGTCCCCGAGGACTAGTCGATCATGCTGTCCGGCAGGCACATCCTGCTCGGCGTCACCGGGGGAGTCGCTGCTTACAAAGCTGCCTACCTGGCCCGCCGCCTCGTCGAACAAGGAGCCGAGGTCAGGGTCATCATGACCGAGGCCGCCGAGCGCTTTGTCGGGCGCCAAACCTTCGCCGCCATCACCGGCAATCCGGTGGAGCAGCACCTCTTTGACGGGTCGACCGTCTCTCCGCATACCGATCTGGCCCGCTGGGCCGATCTGGTGGTGGTCGCCCCCGCCACCGCCAACCTCCTCGGGCGACTGGCCAATGGGCTGGCCACCGACCTATTGACCAACACGCTGCTCGCCACCACTGCTCCCGTGGTGCTGGCGCCGGCCATGCACACCGAGATGTGGGAGCACCCGGCCACGCAGCGCAACGTCGGGGTCCTTCGGGCAGATGGGCACGAGCTGGTCGGGCCGGACTCTGGCGAGTTGGCCGGCGGTGACGTCGGGCCGGGGCGTCTGGCGGAGCCCGAAGCAATCGTTGCGGTGGTGGAGAAACTGCTCGAGCATGGCTGATCTCGCCGGCTGGCGGGTGCTCGTCACAGCCGGTGGAACGCGGGAACCGATCGACCCCGTTCGTTATATCGGCAATCGATCGTCGGGAAAGATGGGCAACGCGATTGCCGAGGCTGCCGCCGACCGGGGGGCAGCTGTGACATTGATTACCACCGTGACGCCCCCTGACTTCGAAGGATCGGTCATCGAAGTCGAGACGGCTGACCAGATGGCTGAGGCGGTATGGTCGATGAACGACCAGGACGTAGTGGTGATGGCTGCCGCAGTGGCCGACTTCCGACCGGCGGCCGTACACGAAGCCAAGCTCTCCCGAAGAGATGGTCCGCCGGTGATCGAGCTCGAGCCGACCCCCGACATCCTGGCCGGAGTTGTGGAGCGCGCCACCGGGGCCACAATCGTTGGGTTCGCCGCCGAAACCGGCTCCCTGGATCGGGCGGTGGCCAAGGCCCTCGACAAAGGGGTCGACGTGCTGGTGGCTAACGACGTGTTGGCCGAAGGCTCGGGGTTCGGTACGACGACCAACGCGGTCACCGTCATCCTGGCCGACGGATCCAGCCAGCCGTGGCCGCTGATGTCCAAGCGCGAGGTGGCCGACCGTCTCCTCGATCTGCTACTAGCAATGCGCTCCGGGAGTGACTGACCGGCAATGACGGACGGCGCTTCGACGATTGCGCAGGTTGTCCCGGCAGTTCCCAGCTTCTCGGTAGATGACGGCTTCTCCTACGCCGTGCCGAAGGAGATGGAGCTTTCGATCGGTTCCCTGGTCCGGGTCCCGCTGGGTGGCCGGCGGGTACGTGGGTACGTGGTCGGCCTCCGGTCCGGTGACGTGGCCGGCCTCAAATCCGTCATTCGTCTGTCGGCCAAGACTCCGGTCTTCGACGAGCGGGTTCTCCAATCCCTGAAGGCACTCGCCGTTCACTATGTGGCCCCGGTGTCGGTGGTGCTGGCCAAGACCACCCCGCCCAACCTGCCCGGCTCGCCCCGCCCGACCCAATTGCCGGATGTGCCATCCGGGCCCGCATCGTTACTACCCGACCTCACCGGCCCGGTGTCCGCCGGCACCCACGCCCGAGCCCACTTCCTGCTTGGCCGACGGCCATGGACTGAGGCGGTACGGGGCTTGGCCGCCCCGGTGGTGGCAGCCGGGCGATCTGTCCTGGTGGTGATGCCGACCGTAACCGAGACCGATCGGCTGGCCGACGAACTCGAGAGCGAAATGCCGGGACGAGTTCTCCGTGCCTATTCGGCACAGGACGCTAAGACGGTGACCGCGACCTGGAGCCGGGTTGCCCGACACCCTGGCTATGTGCTGGTTGGTACGCGGGAGGTTGCATTCTGGCCGATGGCGGACCTGGGCCTCGCCGTGATCGTTGGAGAGGGCCGGAAAGGCATGAAGGACAAGAGCACGCCGACGTTTCATGCACGCGAAGTGCTCAGGCGCCGCTCGGGGGTCGAGCGGTTCGGGCTGGCCTTGCTGGGGGGTGTGCCTACCACCGAGACCATGGCGGCAGGTACGCCGGTAATCCGCAAGCAGGGCACCCGCAGCTGGCCGCTGGTGGAGGTCGTCGACCGAAAT
>JAOTYB010000038.1 GCA_029862065.1 Acidimicrobiia bacterium
AAGCCGGCCCGGTGGATGGCCACGACCGCTGCTTGGTAGCGGCCACGGAACTCGGCCTCTCGCAGCGTCTTGCCGACGAGTGGCGACGACGCTCCCACAACAGCTTCGAAGAAGGCCGCCCGGTCGGTCTCAAACACCAAATGCTCCTGTTCGGCCGAGGTGAGGCCGCGGGTCGACTGGAGATCGACCACGTTGTCGGCCCGCCCGACGAACCGGAGTCGGTCGCCGCCGCGCAGCACGAGGGAGGGGCCGACCGGGCCGAGAAGATCCTCGCCGCGAAGCACCTGAACGAGGAACACCCCGGCCAGATGTCGAAGACCGCCGGCCTCGACGGTGACGCCATCGACCGGACCGCCGGGCACCACGTTCATGTCAACGACGAACTCCCGGACGTTCTCCTCGAGGTCGCCTCTGGCCGGATTGCGGGGTTTGAGCAATCGAGGAGCGAGCACGATCAGAGCGACTACTCCCACTACGGCGACCGGCAGCCCAACCTTGGTGATCTCGAAGATCCCGATCGGTTCCATCTCGACCTCTTCGAGCAGACCAGAAACCACGAGGTTGGTTGACGTTCCGAGCACGGTGACCAGGCCGCCAAGGATGGCCGCGAACGAGAGTGGCATGAGGAACGCGGCCGACGACCGATCTCGCTTGGCAGCCCAGGAGCTCACCTGCGGTACCAGCATCGCAACGATCGGAGTGTTATTCAGGACCGCCGACGATGCCGCCACGGGTACCAGCAAGCGGGCCAGCGCCCCCCGGGCACGTCGGCCGGGTTGGAGTAGCGAGGAGACGAGTGGCTGGAGGCCCCCGGTCTTTTCCACCGCCCGGGCCACGACGAACAGGGCGGCAACGGTGATCGGGGCGGGATTCGAGAAGCCGGAGAAGGCTTGCTCTGCGTCAATGACTCCGAAGATCAACAGCGCCACCACAGCCCCCAACAGGGTGGCCGCCGGGATGAGGAGCTCCCTCGTCAGAACAACAACCACCACCGCCATGGTGGCGAGGGTTAGCCAGGCTTCCCAGGCCATATTGGACCTCGCTCAGTCTGTCTCAGGTCCGATGAATCCCTGCGCCTCGAGATGAAGCACGATCTGCTGGGCGGCCTCAGATGGCCGCAGGTTGGTCGTGTCGATGACGATCTCGGCGTCGGCCGGCTCCTCGTAAGGATCGGAGATACCAGTGAACTCTTTGATCTCACCTGCTCGGGCTTTGGCGTAGAGGCCCTTGCGGTCGCGCTGCTCGCACACCTCAAGCGGAGTTGCCACGTGCACCAGGTCGAAGCCACCTACCGGCTCGATCATGGAACGAACGATCTGACGGGTGTGGTCGTAGGGGGCAATGGGCGCACAAATCGCGATGCCGCCGTTCTTGGTGATCTCCGACGCCACCCAGCCGATGCGCTGGATGTTGAGATCGCGGTGCTCCTTGGAGAAACCCAGCTCCGACGACAAATTCTGACGGACCAGATCGCCATCCAGGAGAGTCACGGGACGGCCGCCCATCTCGAGCAGTTTCACCATGAGGGCGTTGGCCACAGTCGACTTGCCGGAACCTGACAACCCGGTGAAGAACACGGTGAAGCCTTGCTTGTTACGCGGCCGGTGCGTCTTGCGCAGTTCTTGAACCACATCGGGGAACGAGAACCACTCCGGGATCTCGCGGCCGTCGGCCAAGCGATCTCGCAGCTCGGTGCCCGAGATCGACAGGGACTTCTTCTCCTCGGGAACTTCGTCCACCGGGGCGTAGGCGTCGTCGTCCGGGAGGTACACCATCATCCGGAACGGCACCATCTCGACGCCAATCTCCTCCTCGTGGGTGCGGAGCATCTCCTGGGCGTCGTACGGGCCGTAGAAGGGCGTGCCGCCGGCGTCGGAGCCGGGACCGGCATGGTCCCGACCGACGATGAAGTGAGTTACTCCGAAGTTCTTACGGATGATGGCGTGCCACACCGCCTCGCGCGGCCCGCCCATGCGCATCGCCAGGGGCAGTAGTGCCATCGTTGCGGTGGACTTGGGGTAGTGGTGAAGGATCGCCTGGTAGCAGCGGACCCGTGTGTAGTGGTCGATATCGCCCGGCTTGGTCAGTCCCACCACGGGATGGATCAGGAGGTTGGCTTCAACATCCTTGGCCGCCCGCAGGGTGATCTCCTGGTGGGCCCGGTGCATGGGATTGCGGGTCTGGAAGCCGACAATGCGGCGCCATCCGGAGCGGGTGAAGTCGTCGCGCAGCTGAGCCGGCGTCTTGCGCAAGCTCCGAAAGTCGTAGTGAACGGGCAACTGGAGTCCCTCGAGTCGGCCGCCGACGTAATAGGGGTTCGTGGACCGCATGAGATGGGCGACACCGGGATGACCGGCGTCGGTGGAACCGAAGACCGCGGCCGCCTCCGCTTCCAGGTCGGGCTGCCACACGTCTTCAACGTGGAGCACTGCGATCAAGACGCCCTCGGGGTCACGCAGTTCGAGCTCTCCACCGACGTCGAGCTTCTTGGCCACTTCCTCGGTGACGTCGAGCGTGATGGGCATCGGCCACAGCGTTCCGTCGGCGAGACGCATGTCGCCGCGAACTGCGTCGTAGTCGGACTGTGTCATGAAACCGGTCAGGGGCGAGAAGCCGCCGTTGATGAGCAGCTCGATGTCGTTGAGCTGGCGAGGGGTGAGGCTCCACTCGGGTACCCCCCGCCCGGGGGCCATGAGCTCGGCGATGCGGTCTTGGGGAGCGAGGAGGTCGACGAGGGCTCCGCCGTGAGGGGTTATGAGATTGTTGGCCATGAGTGATTGCTCCGTCGTCGTTTGTGCAGTTCCGCAGGGTAGGCCACTGGGTGATTGTGGCGGTGCATCCGGCTAAGAAAGCGGGCGGGGGGCATCCTCGTCGGGCGGGTCGGCTTCGTGCCACTCGGCGTCCACCGGCTGCGGCCCGAATTGCACGGTTGTCCGGCCGGAGAATCGTTTGACGAACCAGCCACGGGCCACCTCGCGGATCGGCGGCACCAGCAACAGGAACCCCAGCCCGTCTGTCAGGAAACCCGGAGTCACCAGGAAGGCGCCGGCTACCACGATCATCGCCCCGTGAGCCAACTCCCTGCCGGGAAAGCGGGCCTCGGAGAAGGCTGACTGCACCTGGTTGAGTGCCCCCGAACCCTGCCTGGCCACCAACGCCGACCCGACCACGGCCGTGGCAACGATTATGACCAGCGTGGCCACCAGCCCGATGCGCTCGCCGACATAGAGGAACAGAGCGATTTCGGCGATCGGTATGCCGATGAAAGCGAGAAGCAGGAACCCCATATGACGGCGAAGCCTATCGGTGGCAACGGCCAAGTGAGTAGCCTGCCGATCCATGAAGGCACAGTTTGCAGTCGTCGCTGGTGATGGCATCGGCCCAGAGGTGACCGAGCAGGCAGTCGCGGTCCTGACAGCAGTGGGTGCCCAGCATGGCCACGAGTTCTCATTTGAGGAGCGACTCATTGGCGGGGCCGCCATCGATGCTGCCGGGACGCCTCTCCCATCCGACACCGTCGCAGCCTGCCGGACGGCCGATGCGGTGCTGCTGGGTGCGGTGGGCGGCCCCCAATGGGATGACCCCAAGTCACCCATCCGTCCGGAGCAAGGTCTGCTCGGTCTTCGCTCAGAGCTCGAGGTGTTCGCCAATCTCAGGCCCATCCGGGTGTTTCCCGAGTTGGCAGGCGCTTCGCCGCTCAGGCCAGACATCGTCTCAGGGGTCGACATTCTTTTCTACCGGGAGCTCACCGGCGGCATCTACTTCGGCGAGTCGGGGATTGACGAGGGCGGTGCCTATCAAGTAATGCGGTACAACCGACACGAAATCGAGCGGATCGTGCGGATGGCGGCCGACGCCGCTCAAACCCGCCGCGGCCGGCTCACCATGGTCGACAAGGCCAACGTGCTGGAGCCATCGCGGTTGTGGAGGACGGTGGCCGCAGAGCTGATCGCCGAGGAGTATCCCAACCTGGCTTACGACGTGGTGCTGGTGGATGCCATGGCGATGTACCTCGTGTCGCATCCCACTGAGTTCGATGTTGTCGTCACGGCCAACCTGTTCGGCGACATCCTGACCGATGAGGCGTCGATGATTACCGGGTCTTTGGGGATGCTCCCATCCGCTTCGGTAGGGGCATCGGGCCCGGGGCTGTATGAGCCGGTGCACGGTTCCGCCCCCGACATCGCCGGTGAGGGACTGGCCAACCCGCTGGCCGCCATCCTGGCCGCGGCCATGGCGTTGCGTCATTCCCTCGGGTTGGAGAAAGAGGCCCTGGCCATCGAGTCGGCGGTCGCCGCCGCCATCACCGCCGGGCTTCGGACCGCCGATATTGCCGGCGGTGGGCCCTCGGTCGGCAGCGCTGAGATGGGCGCGGCCGTGATCGAGGCGCTCAGCTAGAAGGCGCTGGCGCGGGCTGCCTTGTTGAGGGCGCTGGTGAAGGATCTGGCCGACGCTTCGACGATGTCGGTCGAAGACCCGGTCCCGGTGAAGGTGCGTTCCTTCAATTGAACCAGCACACTGACCTCGGCCAGG
This sequence comes from Acidimicrobiia bacterium, assembly GCA_029862065.1. Lineage (GTDB taxonomy): Bacteria > Actinomycetota > Acidimicrobiia > Spongiisociales > SHLN01 > SHLN01. Next base: position 4,534 of record JAOTYB010000038.1, read on the forward strand.
GCGTCGGCTCCCTGGCTGACCGGCTCCACCCGGTAGTCGAGCAACCGGGCTTCCAGATCGAACGCCATCCGCAGGGCGGCGAAGATGGAGTGCACCATCCCGTCTCCTGAGGCGGTGAAGGACTCTTTGGCGCCGTCTCGTTCGATCGATACCGTCGCCTCGGCCTCGTTGTCTTTGCCGGTGGCATGCCAGCCGAGGAAGTGGACGGCGTCTGACAGGTCGACCTGGTCGTGGACGATGGCGAGCAGGCCTTCCTCACCGATCTCGCCTTTGCGGTCGGCCAGCTCTTTGAAGCGGGCGAACGCCAGCTCGAAGTCCTGATCTTCCAGGTTGAGGTCGAGCGCTTTCAGTGCATCGCCGAAGGCCGTCCGACCGGAGTGTTTGCCCAGCACGAGCTTCGACTCCTCTTGACCCACCGCCGAGGGATCCATGATTTCGTAGGTGGTGCGCTCCCGCAGCACTCCGTGCTGGTGGATGCCGCTCTCGTGGGCAAAGGCGTTGCGGCCAACCACAGCCTTGTTGTACTGGACGGGGTATCCCGTCAGGCGCGACACGAGCCGGCTGGCGGGGAAGAGGTGGGTGGTGTCCACGCCGGTCTCGACTCCGTAGTGGTCGGAACGGGTGTTGATGGCCATGACAATCTCTTCGAGGGCGGTATTGCCGGCCCGCTCACCGATGCCGTTGACGGCTACCTCTACTTGACGGGCCCCGTTCTCAACCGCCGCCAGAGCGTTGGCTACCGCCAGGCCGAGGTCGTTGTGGCAGTGAGTGGAGATGACAATGTCGTCGCGATCGCCCTTGACGTCGGCCACCACTCGCTTGATGCGGGCGCCGTAGTCGGTCGGAGTTCCGTAGCCGACGGTGTCGGGGATGTTGATAGTGGTTGCGCCTGCCTCCACCGCCGCCTGGCACACCCGGATCATGAACTCGATGTCGGAGCGTGATCCATCTTCCGGTGAGAATTCCACGTCGTCACACAAGGACCTGGCCAGAGAGACACCGTCCCGGACGGCCGTGAGAACCTCGTCTTCGGACATGCGCAGCTTGTGCTCCATGTGAATGGCGGATGTGGCGAGGAAGACGTGGATGCGGGGCCGCTCGGCGTCTTGCACCGCTTCCCATGCCCGCTGGATGTCGGCGTCGATTCCGCAACGCGCCAGGCCGGCGATGATCGGTCCCTTGATTTCACGGGCAATGCGCTGCACGGCGGCGAAGTCCCCATCCGAGGCGATTGGGAACCCCGCTTCGATGATGTCGACCCCCATCGCTGCCAGCTCGGCGGCGATAGCCATCTTGTCATCGGAGTCAAGGGCGATCCCCGGCGATTGTTCGCCGTCTCGCAGCGTTGTATCGAAGATGAGTACTCGGTCTGACATGTGATTCTCCTGAGTGATGAAGGTTAGAGGCTCTCAACTAGCCGGGTCAGCAAAGCCGCCCGGCTACCTAAGCACCTCTCGTGGCGCCATCCTCATGAGATCGCTCGCAGGTTGCGGTTCTTTGGATCGCGGGAGAGCGCTATCCAACCGGATTTCACGACGTCCATGAGGCCATAAGGCCTCATCAGCTCGAGAAAGTCGTTGACCTTGGACGGAGTGCCGGTGATCTCGAAGGTGACCGAGGTGGCGCCGACGTCGACGGCTTTGGCTTTGAAGACACCGGCGGCATCGAGGATCTCGCTCCGCTGGGTCGGGTCCGCCGACACTCGCACCAGCATCACCTCCCGTTCGACGCTCTCAGCCGGGTCCAGCTCGGTAATTTTGATGGTGTTAATGAGTTTGCGGAGCTGCTTGACGACTTGCTCGATCTCGTCGGCGTTCACCACCACGGTCATCAGTGAGTTGCCCGGCTCCGCGCTTGGCCCAACGGCCAGAGAGTGGATGTTGAAGCCGCGGCGGGCGAACATCGACGACACCCGGGCCAGGACGCCCGGCTTGTCCTCCACCAGCACCGACAACACGTGCAGCTTCATTGCAGGTCCTCGAGGCTGAGGGCGACGTTGTCGTTTGAGCCGCCGGCGGGGACCATCGGAAACACCATCTCGTCCGGGTCCACTTTGAACTCAACCACCACCGGCCGGTCGTTGACGGTCAGCGACTTCTCGATGACCGGCCCGACCTCGGACGGCTGCTCGGCTCGCATGCCTACGCACCCGAGTGCTTCGGCCAGTTTGACGTAGTCGGGGGTGTGGTCGGTGAGGTCGGTCGCCGAGAATCGTTCGTTGTAGAACAGCCGCTGCCATTGGCGGACCATGCCGAGGTTGTTGTTGTTGAGCACGGCGATCTTGATCGGGATGCCCTCGGTGCTGGCCGTGACCAGCTCTTGCATAGTCATCTGGAAGCACCCGTCCCCGTCGATGGCGTACACCAGCCGATCGGGCATGCCGAGCTTGGCTCCGATGGCGGCAGGGATGGCATATCCCATGGTTCCCAGACCGCCCGAGTTGATCCACGTCCTGGGTTTGGAGTACTTCCACAGCTGTGAGGCCCACATCTGGTGCTGGCCGACACCGGCGACGACGATGGCGTCTCCACCAGTGATGCGATACATCTCTTCCACGACGTACTGCGGCTTGATGGGGCCGGCCGGGTCCTGGTCGTAGCCGACAGCTTTGTCGCGCTTCCAGCCTTCGATGGTTTCTAGCCAGTCGGAATGGGCCGAGATTTCGGCCCCGTCGAGGGTTCGCTCCAGTTTGCTGATGAGCTGCAGGAGGACTGTTCGAGCGTCGCCGACGATGGGAACGTCGGGGGTGCGGACCTTGCCAATCTCGGCGGGGTCGATGTCGACGTGAATGACTTTGGCGTTCGGGGCGAACGAGTCGGGGTCACCGGTGACCCGGTCGTCGAAGCGGGCTCCGATGGCGATGAGCAGGTCGGATTTCTGCATGGCAGTGATGGCGGCGTAGGTGCCATGCATGCCCGGCATGCCGAGGCTCAGCGGGTGGGTGTCCGGGAAGGCCCCCCGGGCCATGAGGGTGGTCGTGACCGGAACGTTGGCCATTTCCGCCAGCTTCATCAATTCGGCTGATGCTCCGGCCGCAATGACCCCGCCACCGGTGTACAGAACGGGCCGCTCGGCGGCCAAGATCAGCTCGACGGCGGATTTTACCTGGAGGGGATGACCCTTGGTGTTCGGCTTGTAGCCGGGCAGGTCGACCTTGCCGGTTGGCTCGCGCCACTCGATCTCGGTGTTGAGAATGTTCTTGGGGAGGTCGACGAGTACCGGGCCGGGCCGGCCCGTGCTGGCCAGGTGGAAGGCCTCGTGGATGACGTCGGGGATATCGCCCGCGTCGGTCACCAGGTAGTTGTGCTTGGTGGCCGGCATCGTGATGCCCCAGGTGTGAGCCTCCTGGAAGGCGTCGTTGCCGATGGCGTGGGTGGGCACCTGGCCGGTGATGGCGACCATCGGGGTCGAGTCCATATAGGCGTTGGCCAATGAGGTGACGAGGTTGGTGGCGCCGGGTCCCGAGGTGGCCATCGCCACACCGACCCGGCCGGTCGCCTGGGCGTAGCCTTCGGCCATGTGGCCGGCCCCTTGCTCGTGACGGGCCAGGATGTGGCGGATCGGGCTGTCATACAGGGGGTCGTAGGCTGGCAAAATGGCCCCGCCCGGATGTCCGAACATGACTTCGACACCTTCGAACTCGAGAGCCTTGATGAGTGCTTCTGCGACGCTGATTTTCATGATGGGTTCTTTGCTTGGTTTGGTACGAAAAAACCCTCCGGCCGGAGCATCGGAGGGTGCGCACTCGCCTGTATGTGGCGGTGCGCTGTCAGAGTACGAGGATCTGGGTGGTCGTGAACATGATTACGTGGTTCGACAGTATGTCGATTGAGCTTGAGCTTGTCAATGAGTGACGGCACGGGCGATCGTATCCCTTTTGAGTTTTTGGTCCCTGGCATCGAAGCCGCCCGGGCGGCCCTCCGCCGTCTCAAAGAAGACGACGTACCAGCCAGATTACGCAAGGTGGCGTCGTATTCGGGCGGACGGCTGCCGGCCCCACTGGCCAAGGCTTTGGTGGCCTACCTGGACGGGGACGATTGGCTCCGAGAAAAGGCGCTGAAAGAGCTCGACCCGGAGGCCACGGATTCGTCTTCCGGGCTGTTCCTGAGGAGACCGGACGGGTGGCTGTTTGAGATCGGCAAGCAGGTCGGGGCGTCGGCCGGAGGCGCAGCGGCCGCCCAGGTCACCGACCTGGAACGCCGCCTGGCGAGTGCCGCCAAGAGCGAAGCCGAAGCCCGCAGGCGGCTAGATGAGGCCAAAGCCCAGTTGGCAAGGGAGAAGGAGCGCCACCGCGGGGAGGTCGAGCTGGTGCGCGGCCAGCTACGCGAGGTCCGGGAAGCCGACCGCCGTGAGGACGATGTCCACACTCGCGAGCTGGCCGAGCTCGAGGCAGCCCGGTCGGCCGCCCAGGCCGCCCACGAGGCCGAGCTGGAAGCCGGCCAGGCCCTCAAAGAGCGTTTGCGGCGAGCGGAAGAGCAACGGGCTGAGGTGGAGCGAAGAGTCCAGGCCGGTACTCAGACCGCCTGGGGGAGTGGCGATCCGGTGGCGCTCGCCCGGCACCTCGACACCCTCATCCGGACGGTGGAGGCCGATCCCGCCTTGTTGGAGTTCACCCAGCCGACGAGAGAGCGGGAGTGGAAGCTGCCTCCCGGAGCCCGGCCCGATCAGCGAAACGCCATCGACTGGCTCATGCGTCAGCCGCGGCCCTTCACGTGCATCGTCGACGGCTACAACCTCACCCATCGACTCTCCGGCGGGACCGACTCGGCTGCCCGTGAGCGCTTGAACGACGCCCTCGCCCGATTCAAACTGCGGACGCGGACGCCGGCCAAGGTGATCGTCGTCTACGACTCAGCCGTGAGTCCGGAAATCGAGACGGGAGCCGGCCCCGGGGGCGTGTGGGTGCGGTTCACCCGCGAAGGCTTGATCGCCGACGAGGAGATCCGCCGCCTGGCCGAGGAGGCGGATGACCCGGTCGTGGTGGTGAGCAGCGACCGGGAAGTCCGCGAAGGCTCGGAGAAGCACGGCGCCATCGGGCTGTGGGGAGAAGCCTTGGCAGCCTGGATTCAAGAACGCTGAGGTCAGCGCCCGATGGTCTTGCCGGCCGACCGGAGCTCCTGGCAGGTCTGCATGACCCGCTCAGCCATGGCCACCTCGCCCGCCTTCAGGTAGGAGCGAGGGTCATAGACCTTCTTATTTCCAACTTCGCCGTCGATCTTCAGGACACCGTCGTAGTTGGTCATCATGTGTCCGGCAATCGGACGGGTGAAGGCGTACTGGTTGTCGGTGTCGACGTTCATCTTGACCACGCCGTAATCCACCGCGTCGTGGATCTCCGACATCAGTGAGCCGCTCCCGCCGTGGAAGACATAGAGGAAACGGGCGCCGGCGTGGTTGCCCGCCAGCGTGTCCTGGCATTCCTTGAGGATCTCGGGACGCAGCTTCACATTGCCGGGCTTGTATGAGCCGTGGACGTTGCCGAAGGTGGCTGCCAGCAGGTAGGTGTTCTCCCCGGGGACGCCAAGGGCCTTGACGACCTTCATCACGTCTTCGGGTGAGGTGTAGAGGTTGGCGTTCTCGGCGGCCTCGACGCCGTCTTCCTCGCCCCCGACTACTCCGGCCTCGACCTCGAGGAGCACTTCGAGGGGGGTCATCTCCTCGTAGAGCTGGGCCGAGATCTTCAAGTTCTCGTCGAGCGGGATGGCCGACCCGTCAAACATGTGACTCTGGAACAGCGGCGGCTTGCCCTCGCCCTGGCGCTGTTTGGCGATATCCAACAAGGGGCGGATGAACGTGTCGACCTTGTCGGCCTGGCAATGGTCGGTGTGGAGGGCGAAGTTGACCGGATAGCGGTCGGCCAGCGTGCCGGCGAACTCGGCGAGCGCGGCGGCCCCCAAGGCCATGTCCTGGATGTGGGTGCCGCTGGCGAAGCTGCCACCGCCGGTGCTGATTTGGATGATGCCGTCCGACTCGGATTCGGCCAGCCCCCGCATGGCGGCGTTGATCGTCTCCGACGAGGTGACATTGATGGCCGGGAACGCATAGGCGTTTTCGTGGGCGGCGGCGAGCATCGCCTTGTACTTGTCGGGCGTGGCGATCGGCATGTTTTCCTCCGGTAACAGGTCTCGATCAAACCCTACAGTTGCCCTGTGTCATCCCAACCCGTCAAAAGGCCCGAACCCGAGGGGCCAGTTGTCGTCCAGTACTTCAAGTATTCGGGCGATCTTCACTGGCGCCACGACCTCCACTATCTGGGGGAGGACCGGCACGGCGCGTGGCTGGGCGGTCCCGCCGGTTCCACCATCCAGCGTGGCCACGAGCCCCCCAAGCTCTGGCCGAGCCCGTTCGTTCAACTGGTGACACCCGGCCAGTGGTGGACCATGTTCTTCAACGGCGACCATTCCGACGATTTCCGCATCTACATCGATGTCATCACCCCCGGCAAGTGGGTGTCTGAGGATCGAGTCGAGATGGTGGATCTCGACCTCGACGTCGTCTTGCACCATGACGGCACCGTGGAACTGCTGGACGAGGACGAGTTCCTTGACCACTCGCAGCTGTTTTCGTATCCCGATTCACTTATCGACGGCGCCCGGGCAACGGCCGCCGAGCTGATGCTGAAAGTCGAGTCCCGAGCCGAGCCCTTCGGCACCGACGGCCAGGCGTGGCTGGCGATGGTCCAATAGCGGTCACCCCTCCCACGAGGTGGGAGGGGCTGGGGGTGGGGTGAAAGCGCGTTCCCGTGCTCCTGAAATGGGTTACCGTTCCCCGCCATGAGCAATCCCATCCCGCCGTCCAGTCGCGCTGGTCGCCTGCTGGCTACCAATGAAGGGACCAATCGCGAGGACTACGCGCCGCTGGACTGGACGCTGCTCGGGTCGATCTCGCTCATCTGGGGGGCCTCGTTCCTCTTCATCGCCGTCGGCCTGGACAGCCTGGCACCTGGAGTCATCGCCAGCGCCCGGGTGATGCTGGGAGCCGGAGCCTTGTTGTTGTTCCCGGCCGCCCGGCGAGCCATCGCCTCTGTTGACCGTGGGCGGGTGATCATCATCGGGGTGGTGAGCCAGGCCGCCCCTGCTCTTCTGTTCGCCCTGGCAGAACAGCGAATCGAGAGTGCTCTGGCGGGCATGCTGGTGAGCGCGACACCGATCCTCACAGCCCTCCTCATGACCGCGATCACTCGACGCCTCCCGGGCAAGCGGCAGCGGTTCGGCCTCCTGGTCGGTTTTGCCGGCGTGGTCGCCCTCACCCTTCCGAGTATTGCCGACGCCGGCGGCTCGGCGCTCGGCGTCTTCTACGTAGTGGTGGCTATCTCGGGCTATTCGTTCGCCAATGTCTTGTACCCGCCGTTACAGCAGACCTATGGCGCTTTACCGGTGATCATGTGGGCACTGGTAGCGGCGTCGGTCCTGTTGCTCCCGCTGGGTGTGCTGGGGTTGGGCGACTCGAGTTTCGAGTGGGGGCCGGTGCTGGCGGTCCTGACTCTCGGCGTGGTGGGGACCGGGTTGGCTCGAGCCATGCACATGACCCTGATCGGCCGGGTCGGACCCAACCGCGGCGCCATCGCCGGCTATTCGATCCCCGTCATTGCCCTCATCCTCGGCGTGGTGTTCCGAGACGAGACCGTGAAGCTCATCCAAGTCGGCGGCGTGGTCCTCGTATTGCTGGGCAGCTACCTGGTAAGCCGCAAAGAACTCTGACCCAACAACCCCGGTGAATCAGTCCCCGCCTGTGGGGGAAAGTACCGCTCGCCGAGCCAAGGTTTGTTAGTCCCCCCTGTGGGGGAAAGTACCGCTCGCCGAGCCAAGGTTTGTTAGTCCCCCCTGTGGGGGGAAAGTACCGCTCGCCGAAGGCGAGGGGTAGGGGGGTGTTCCCGCGGCGCCGAATGGCACCAACCGGACGGCTGCCACGCAGTGCCCGGCCACCGTCCGGCGAGCCGGTAACCTCTCGCCGATGAGCAAGAAGAACCAGCTGGGCGTCACACCCCTCAGCGAAGACGTATCGGCCTGGTACAACGAGATCGTGTTCAAGGCGGAGCTAGCCGATCGCGGTCCCGCCAAGGGCACCATGGTCATCCGGCCCTACGGCTACACCATCTGGGAGCTGCTTCAGGCCCAGCTCGACCAGCGCTTCAAAGACACCGGCCACGTCAACGCCTATTTTCCGCTCTTCATCCCCGAGAGCTACCTCCACCGGGAGGCCGACCATGTCGAGGGCTTCTCGCCCGAGCTGGCGGTGGTCACCCACGCCGGCGGCAAGGAGCTCGACGAGCCGCTGGTAGTCCGGCCGACCTCCGAGACGGTCATCGGCGAGATGTATTCCCGCTGGATCACCTCCTACCGCGACTTGCCCGTCCTCATCAACGCCTGGAACAACGTGGTGCGGTGGGAGCTGCGTCCCCGCATCTTCCTACGGACCACTGAGTTCCTCTGGCAGGAGGGCCACACCGCCCACGCCGACCAGCAGGAAGCCATGGACGAGACCATGCAGATGCTCGGCGTGTATGCCGAGTTCGCCCGCACCGTGGCGGCTATCCCCATGATCGAAGGGGAGAAGACCCCGGGGGAGCGCTTCGCCGGAGCGGTCCGCACCTTCACGATTGAAGGCATGATGCGCGACGGCAAGGCGCTTCAATCCGGCACCTCTCACTACCTCGGCACCAACTTCGCCCAAGCCTTCGATATCACCTACACCGACGTCAACAACGAAGTTCAACACGTCCACACCACGTCATGGGGCATGTCGACCCGGATGATCGGTGCCGTGATCCTCGCCCATGGCGACGACCAGGGGCTCGTGCTGCCACCCCGCCTGGCCCCCATCCAGGTGGTGATGGTGCCCATCGGTCGAGACGAAGACGGCGTGGCCGCGGCCGCCAAGGCCGACGAACTGGCTGCCGAGCTGAAGGCGGCCGGAGTTCGGGTTCACGTGGATCACCGCGACGCCTCACCCGGCTTCAAGTTCAGCGACTGGGAGCTCAAAGGCGTGCCGCTCCGAGTCGAGCTCGGGCCGCGCGATCTTGAGGCCGGTCATGTGGTGGTCGCCCATCGCGTGGGCGAGGTCGACGACAAGGGCCGGGCCGTGAAGCAGCAGATCCCCTTCGCCGATTTTGTGTCCGGTGTTCCCGCCCTCCTCGACGCCTATCACGACATGCTGGTGGAGCGGGCCGAGACCTTCCGCGACGAGAACACCTCGGTCGTGGACAACTGGGACGCCTTCGAGGCTCAGGTCGCTACTGGCTTCGCCGTCGCCTTCCACTGCGGCCGCCCCGAATGCGAAGACGACATCAAATCCGCCACCAAGGCCACGCCCCGATGCATCCCTTTGGAGGGCGAGGCCGCCGAGGGCGTTTGCATCCGCTGCGATAACCCTTCCGCCTACGGCAAGCGAATCATCTTCGGACGCGCGTACTGACGAGTTCCCCAGTCTGGGGATCAGCTGCATTTCCTTGGGGGAGGCCGCTGGCGGTTTCTGCATCCGCTGCGAGAACCCTTCCGCCTACGGCAAGCGAATCATCTTCGGACGCGCGTACTGACGAGTTCCCCAGTCTGGGGGATCCGCTCGAGGCTGTCGCTTGACGTCAGTCCCCCCTTCGGGGGGAAGGTACCGCAGCGGCGCAGCCGCTGGGGTAGGGGGGCGCTCCGAATCTGTCACACCCGCCGGATACGGTGGTGACAGTGAAAGGAGGGCGGAGATGCTCATCGACTGCGACGAATGCGTAATGCAACACACCAGCGCCTGCGACGACTGCGTCGTGACGGTTCTGCTGGCAGGCCAACCCCTGCGACGAGTGGAAATCGACAACGCCGAGGTCGACGCCATCGAAAACCTCGCTCAAGCCGGCCTTGTTCCCGAACTCCGCCTCCTCAAGAAAGCCAGCAACGAATAGCCCTTCTTTTCCCTTCCCTTAGGGAAGGGCCGAGTACGCCTCGACCTCGATTGCCCCGGTGTTCCCGCCCGTCGATGCTGCTACTCGGTAGGTCAGAACCTGGCCCTCGAAGGACACTTCAGAAACGGTGGGGCCGGCCGCGAATGGCCCGAAGGTGGTGCCGTCGACCTCAACGGTGAAGGTTTGGGCGATCGCTGATCCGTCGCTCATCGAGCGGGTCCGGAACGCGACCGCTGTCACCACGGTGGGCTGGCCGAGATCAATTGTGATGAATGCGTCGTCTCCGTCGCCTCGCGAGGACCACTCCGTTCCCAGGTCACCGTCAACTGCGTTGGCGGCGGCGAAGCTGGCCGAGAACTCGGAGCTGGCCGCCACGACCGTGGCGCCTA
>JAOTYB010000173.1 GCA_029862065.1 Acidimicrobiia bacterium
CGAGTCGGTTTCCGGTCGAGCTAGTCCTTCTGTTGAAGTTTGCTCTCGGCGGCGGTGTGCTGGCCCTCTTCCTGCTAACACCTCTCCGTGAGATCCCGTTCGCCATTCCGCTGACGGGCTTGGCAACGTTCATCTTCTTCTTCCTGCCCGATACGTACGTTCAGAAGAAGGCCGAACGCCGTCAGCTCCACATCCAGCATGACCTGGCCGACAGCCTCGATCAGATCACCATGAGTGTTGAGGCCGGCCTGGGTTTTGAGGGCGCAATGGAGCGAGTGGTGGCGGCCGGCTCCGGACCGCTCAACGAGGAGCTACGAAGGGTGTTGCTCGAGATGCAGTTGGGAGCTTCCCGCTCCGATGCTCTCAGGCACCTCGCTGACCGTACGGACGTGCCCGATTTGAAGAGCTTCGTTTTTGCAATCGTTCAATCTGAGGCGTACGGGCTCCCGATCGCCCAGGTTTTGAGAGTGCAGGCGGCCGAGTTGCGAGACAAACGACGGCAGAGAGCCGAAGAACGGGCACTCAAGATCCCTGTGTTGCTCATTTTCCCGTTGGCGTTCGGCATATTTCCCGCCCTCTTCATCGTGTTGCTCGGGCCCGCCGCCATCCGGATGTTCCGTGATCTAAGCCCGGCGTTGAGCGGATGACCGAGGCTCCCCAACCCGTGGCGGCTCCGGCCCCAGTGGCAGGAGGCCGTGCCCTAACTGATGTTGTCCTGGGGCTCGAGAATGCCGCAATCGGCACGATCATCCCGACCGGGTTCGAGCCGCTCGACCGGGTCCTCGACGGAGGACTGCGGAGTCGGGACCTCACCCTCGTGGCCGGGGTTCCCGGTGTCGGAAAGACGGTCATGACTCTCCAGTGGGCCCGCAATGTCGCCGCCCATGGGTTTAAGACGGCCTATGCGTGTTATGAGCATGACGAGGAGGCCCTGGCTTCTCGTTTGCTGGCGGTCGAGGTAGGCGAAGTCAAGGCCGGACAAGAGGGCACTCGATCGAGCCGGACGCTGGCCGTGATTCAGGATGTCTCCCTCGCCGAGCGTCGACTGGGTGATGAGATCGACTCGGATCCGCTGTTGCGGGACGCTCTCGAGCAAATGTCCCGCTACTCGGACAATCTTTCCCTCGTGCGGGCCTCGGGCACCGGGACCGGAGTTGACGAGTTGCGCGAGACCGCCATGCAACTCGGCCCGGGCGGCGTTCTGTTTGTCGACTATCTGCAGAAGGTCCCGATGGGAGAGAACAGCTGGACGGATTCGGAACGATCAATTCGACAGGCTGAGGAGATGAAGGAATTGGCCATGGAGTACGACGTGGCGGTTGTCGCGGTTACGGCGGCAGAAGCGGCCGGCTTGAATGTTCGTCGCGTGCGGCCCCATCACCTGAGAGGTGCTTCGGGCCTCACCTACGAGGCGGATCTGATTTGCGTTCTCAATGAGAAGTGGCTGAGTGTCTCGAAGCGTCACAGCGCCCACGATCCGGTCAAGGCCGAGGGGTTCAAGCGCGATGTCGTCTTGACTCTGGAAAAGAACCGGCGAGGGAAATCAGGCGTCGACCTCGAGTTCACCAAGGACTTCGTTCACTTCCGCTTCGATCCCCGGGGAAGGTTCGTGGAAGAGCAGCTCATCGACGAGATGCTGTTCCCTGAATAGAGCTCCTAGCTCGCTTCGGCGAACCAACCATTGGATCGAGCCATGGCAACGGCCGACAGCTGCGAATGAACATTCAGTTTCGACAGGATGCTGCGCACATGGGTCCGGACGGTGCTGACGGACACGCAGGCTTCTTCCGCGATTTGCTCGGCAGAGAGGCCCTCGTACACCGAGGCGAATATGTCACGCTCACGCGGGGACAATTCTCGAAACCGGAGCCACCGGCTGGCTTCGGCTTTTCGATGTTGTCGCAGGAGGCTCTCGAGGACGTACCGCTGGTCGAGTGGCATCACGACGTTCCCGGATAGGCATCGCCGGATGCTCGCCAGCAGACTTTCGAAGCCGTCGTCAAGACCCTGTGTGCAATCGGCGCCGGCGTCAACCATCCGGGCAGCTGCCACCGAAACGGCGTCCCTGGCGATTCCCAGCACCACCCTTTCTGTTACCTTCAGCCGGCTGATGACGGCCAGAGATTGTTCTCCGGCCTGTCCGGAGGCCTCGAAGACGACCAGGTACGGATCGAAGGCCTGCAGAACGGGCTCCCAGCTCTCGTGATTGGTGCCGACGGTTGCGACTTCCAGGTTCTCAGATTCAAGGCCGATCCGCAGTGCATCGAGGAGTAGAGACTGATCTCCGATTACAAGGACCCGGCTCGGATCGCCGCGTCGCTCGCCCCGAGTGTGTTCAGACAGCTTCCCCATATACCACTTGCCCCTTGCTAGCCACTACTCACAGTAAGCGAGGTTGGCCATATTGACTACTTAGGGTGGCCTTCATCCCGAGAATTCATCAGTTTCGAGGATTCGGATCCGGGGGAAGTGCTGTTCGATGTTGTCGACAACAGGGATGGGAGTCTTGAACAGAGTCGCACGTGTGGGCGTCGCAGTTGATCCGCCATTATTGGCCGACCTTTTGGTTCGGTTGTTCGACGGTCCGAACCGCACCATCCGGCGGCACCCGACCTCGAAGCCCGAAGGCTATGACCTCGCGATCGTTTCCCCATCCCACGCGCCCACCCTTTCGGCTCCGTGTGTCATTCGTCTGCCCGACGACAACGGGGGCAGCGGGTTGGGGGTTGTTACCACCGAGGCCGGCTGGAACCCGGTGTCGATCAGCGACGTTGCCGACATCAGCATTCTTGTTGAGGCCCACCTATCAGGGTGACCGGCTGCACTCAGGAACTCGATCCATCCCTGCAGCTCCGAAGGAGCTGCCAAGCAACGTCTTCCCGCCCTGGAGTTGCGGAGCAACTCCCTAGGAACTCGATCCATCCCTGCAGCTCCGAAGGAGCTGCCAAGCAACGCCATCCACGCTTGGAGTTGCGGAGCAACTCCTTAGGAACTCGAAGAGTTCCCAAAGTCCTCGTGGATTCGGCTGGGGGTGGGCCCGCGTTGTCCCTGGTACTTGGAGCCGGCTCCGGCGCTGCCGTACGGGTTGTCGGCGGGGGTGGATAGCTCGTAAAAGGAGATCTGGCCGATCCTCATTCCGGGGTAGATGGCAATCGGCAGCGTGGCGACGTTGGAGAGCTCGAGGGTGATGTGGCCGGAGAACCCCGGGTCGATAAAGCCAGCGGTTGAGTGGATCAGCAGACCGAGCCGTCCCAGGCTCGACTTGCCTTCGAGGCGGGCGACGACGTCGTCGGCCAGAGACACTGCCTCGAGGGTCGAGCCGAGCACAAACTCGCCGGGATGAAGCATGAACGGGCTCTCCTCTTCGGCTTCCACCTGGGTGGTGAGGTCGGGTTGGGGCGTCCGGGGGTCGATGTAGGGGTATCGGTGGTTCTGGAAGGTACGGAAGTAGGAGTCGACCCGCAGGTCGATGCTCGATGGCTGGATGTTGGCCTCGACGAGGGGATCGACCTGGATCCGCTTCTCGGCGAGGGCTTCCTTGATGGTCCGATCTGAAAAGATCACTGTGTCTCCGCGTTAGCCCGAGCGGGTGAGGGGAATCGAACCCCCGTCCCGAGCTTGGGAAGCTCGTGTTCTACCATTGAACTACACCCGCGAACGCTCGCCATCCTACTAATACCGCCCGCCCCGCATCTCCCGCCGGGCATCCTTGAAACTCTTGCGCAGCCGAAGCAACTGACGTTCCAGCGGATCGCCGGCTGTATCCACATCCGGGCTCGAGACTCCGTCGAGTGCCCGGCGGAGCGCGTCTTTCACCCGACTGAGCCACACCTTGACGCCCATGACAATGGCGCCACTACCGAGGAGAAAACCGCCCGTGGCCACCGGAATCGCCACCTCCGGAGCACCGAGGGCTGCGCCCACCGCCCCGCCGGCGACGGCCAAGGCTCCAAGGCCTGCCACCGCCCCGGCCCCCACCGCTTT
>JAOTYB010000174.1 GCA_029862065.1 Acidimicrobiia bacterium
CCAACCGCTTGGACGCTGCCCGCAGCCTCGGGTCTGGGGCGGGGTAGGGACCTGTGTCTCGGCGGTCTGCCACGTGTTCCACAGTGAAACGTCACCATTCGGTTGACGGCCCTGCCGAACACCTACCAAGCCACCCGTCCGATTGAGCGCTACCACCGGGTCACCCAGCACCACGACGGGCCACTCCCCCTGACCATCATGGCCCACACTGAGAACGCTCCCCATTGATCGTGTAGGCAGTGCCTGTCGGTCGTTAGTGGCTGATGACCTCGATGTGCCGGGCTTGCTCGGAGGGGATCGGCACGACTGCGTGTGGTCGGATTCGACCGGACACTCCACGCCGACATTTCGTCGAATCCGCTACCAGCGTGTGCGGGACGGCTCAGCCCGTTTGGGCAAACAGTTCTTCGAGCATCGCTCGATCAGCTACAACACGGGTCTCGTAGTCCACCTTGTAAGGCAAAGCCTCGCCAAAGAAGAAGGCGAGGGTCATGTTGTCCGGAGCTTCGAGTACGGCGTACTCAACGTGATCCGGTGCCGCGTTGTACAGGGCGCGAATGGTCACCCCAAATTTCTCAGCGACCTCGTCGAGCTTGGAATACGCCTCAATTGCCCTCGCCCGGAGCTCAGGATCGAAGCCCGGACAATTGTCGATGTCGTGTCGGATAGTGGTATGTACGAGCATCGCATCTCCTTTCTTGCCACGATGACGTAGCCGCCGCTAGAAGATCGGTGGTTGAATCGTGAGTTGTACCTCACCTTTACACCAGAGCCGAAAGTCCTTGCCGCTCCCGGGCACCCGAACACATGTCGCCTGACCGACAGTTGGTGCTCGTATCTGTCATCAGCTCAAGACGCGCTGACGTCGTATGGGGCACACCCAAGGTCGGGTCCGTCACTTCTCCCTGGTTACCATCGGCAACGGCTCGACCGTCCAGGGAGTGCGCATATCGAACCGGTGCGGCCCGCATTCTCCCGACTCAGAATCAAGCGTTCGCCAACGAACGGGCCGACCGACGTGAAGCAGGACAGCACCTCATCACACTTGAGATCATCACCTGCCTGTATCGAGCCAAACCGTCCAGCACCCCTCACCACTCCCCCACGCGACTTCCCCTACGCGATCTTCCATTGCGGCGGGTCACGGAACTCGGGCTCTATTGCCTCCTCGGCAATGCGTGTCGGCTGAACCTGTGGGGTAACCACCTTCGGCTAGCCCGGCACCGGACCTCCGCCTCCCCCGTTGGGACTGTCGGTGAGCTGGGCAACGGCGTTTTGGGCGCGCTCGAGGCGGGCCGTGGCCGACAAGACTTTTCGACGGAGTTCATCCACCCGGTCCCTGGCCTGTTCCTCATCGGCCATCGCCTCGGGCATGAGCGTCGTGGCCGCCACCTCGGCCAAACGCTCGAGCTGAGAAGTGGCTTTCGCCAGGTCCCCTTCGAGGGCGGCGACACGATCCCCTGCCCGTTTGGCTTCCTCCTCAGCGGCGGCCAGGACCTCGGGCGACCCCGACTCGGGAGCGGCCGTGAGGTCGATGGTCTCGGCGACGAGGACCGATGCGGTCATGGGCAGCTCGGCCACGAGCTGGTCGAGATCGGCTCCATACGGGCCCTGGTAGCCATCGATACGGAGGCGCATCGGCAAGAATACGATGGTGGCTCCGGCCGACTGCTCGACGATGGTCCCGGTGTCCACCGACGGCACCACCGCAACCTCGGCCGTAATTCGTACTTCGTTCATCCGGCTTCGCAGCACCTCGGCGGCATCGGCGTCTTCGGCGGTTTGGGTAATCACCCGGATGGTCGCCCCCGCCCATTCCCTGGTCCGGGTGAACAGGTAGGCGCCGAGCACGGCCAGGTCGGAGGCGTTGCCGTCCGGCTCCATCCACACGTCGATGCGCCGCTCCCTGGACGCGACCTCCTCGAGCCCCGACCACGCCCGGTCGCCGCTGGACAGCATGACGGTGTTGACCCCGAGGCGGTGAACGTCCCGCACTGTTTGAAAGAAGCGACCGAGTCCCTCCGGGCTGGCCTTCTCCGGCCAACCAAACAGCACCGTATTGGCCTTGAGCGGCCCCAACCCAAACGCCTGGACGATCACAGGGACCGCTTCACTGGCATCGGGAGCCAGAATCGCCCGGCCGTGCACGGGTATGCCGAGCGTGTCGATCTGAGCCTCGAGGGCGGCCTCGATCTCTACCAGCTCTCTTCGCTTCACGGCCCCCGTCCCCACCACGATGTGGACGGTGGCGGTGAGGCCGCTGCCCCCTTCGAACCACACTCCAAACGTGAGCAGCCGGTGGCGGCGCACCGGATCGGCCGAGAAGGCGAGGATCTGGGGTCGCCAGTTGCGGGCGTGCTCGGGCTCCTCGTCCATGGCGGTGATGTTTTCCTTGGCCCGTTGGAAGTAGTGAGAGCGGGCCGAGTCGTGCCACCGCTCAGGCCGATCGCGACTGCCCAGGTACCAGTAGATGATGTACATCGCCACGGCCGCACCCACACCCGCCGGCGGGTTGATGGCCAGCATCACCCCGAGGCACGCGAACGCTCCCACCAGGCTGACCCGCCGGTCGAAGAACCGGAAGCGCGGCCGGAAGGACGGGCTGTTGGCCCGCGCCTCGTAGAAGGTGGCGTAGTTCAGCAGCCCATAGGAGATGAGAAAAAACATCGACACCACCGGGGCGATCACGTTGAGGTCGCCAAGACCAATCGTGACCAGGGCGATGCCGAGCGACAGCAACACGCCCCGCCGTGGGTTGTTGGAGGGTCCCGCCCCCTTGGCGAAGGCGTCCAGCACCGGGAACACCTTGTCGGCCGCCATCGATTGCAGGATGCGCGGTGCTCCCAGAAACGAGGCCATGGCCGAGGAGAGAGTGGCCGCTATCACGCCCGCTTCGATCAAAGGCCCGAACGAGGCGATGGAGCTCATGGCGCCGGTGTCGTCGATGAGGATTTGGGAACTGGCATTCCCGGCAAACAGGACGGCCATCGTGAGATAGACGACGGTCGACACCCCGACCGCGGCGAAAGTGCCGACCGGCAGACTCTTACCCGGGTCCCTGAGGTCGCCGGACAGGCTGACTCCTTGCGTGAAACCGGTGACCGCCGGAAAGAAGATGGCGAACACGGCCCAGAATCCGAAGGACCCGGTTGGCGAGGAGAGATTATCGCCGGCCACCCCGCCGTCAAACCCGGGGATAGCACCCAGGTAGAAGGAGGCCAGGGCCAGGATCAGCACGGCCATGACGACGAATTGGAAGCGGGCAGCGATGTCGGCCCCCAGCCAGGCGAGACCGAAGAGGGCAACCACGGCGGCGGCGGCGATGAGCCGAGGCGCCAACGAGTCGCCGAACCCGAGCAGGCCGGCCGACGCTTCCCCGAAGCCGATGGCATAAAAAGCGATCGACACCGACTGGGCGAGGAATAACACCAGCCCGATCGCTCCCCCGAACTCCACACCCAGCGTGCGGGAAATCATGTAGTAGTCGCCGCCGGCCTTGACGTCGATGTTGGTGGCGATGGCGGCCAAAGACACACTGGTGAGCACCGACACGCCAGTCGCAACCCCGATGATGATCAGTGCCCCCCACAGCCCGGCGTTGCCCACCACAAAGCCAAGGCGAAGAAACAGGATGATCCCGAGGATGGTGAGGATCGACGGAGTGAACACTCCGGCGAAGGTGCCGAGGGTGCCGCCGGCCCGGACCTCGGCCGGCGCGTCGTCGCCTGGGGAATTGGTCACCGTCTACCTCGTTGGGGGACCGCATTGTTACAGCTGACGGGCAGCAAATGCGAGTGTCGGCAATCCCGCTTTGCTATGAGCTAGCGGGAAGCCCACCCTCGAAGCGACTTCCGGCTGATCCGGTCAGTCCAACGAAGGGCTGCCCAACCCAGCAGAACCAGGATCAGCCCCAGCCGGGCAATGGGCACAGACGGGATGCCGGTTGCCGGCAAGAGGGCGACCGAGACAGACA
>JAOTYB010000039.1 GCA_029862065.1 Acidimicrobiia bacterium
AGCAGGCTTCGGCCAGGCAAGGCTCCCCGGGATGGAAGCGATGGGTGGGGATCGGGCTCTCCCTCACGGTGGCGGTCGGCCTGCTCGTCGGTGTCCTGCCCGCCATCGCCGACATCGGCGAGGTATGGCGAGCCATCCAGACGCTCACCTGGCTGGAATCAGCCAGCTTGCTCGCTCTGGCATCGTGGAACATCGCGACGTATCAGTTGGTGATCATGTCGGCGCTCCCCGGTCTGACCATCGGCCGGGCGTTCGTGGTTGGCCAGATATCGACCGCGGTCACCAACACCCTTCCGGCCGGCAGCGCGGTTGGAGTGGGAATCACCTACTCGATGTTCTCGAGCTTCGGGTTTGATGCGGGTTCGATCGCGATCGCGTCGGTCTTGACCGGCCTGTGGAACACCTTCGTGAAGCTGGGCTTGCCCATCGTGGCCTTCACCATCTTGTCGTTTCAGGGCCGAGGCAACGCCGCTCTCCAATCGGCGGCTCTTAGTGGCCTGGGAGTCCTGATCGTGGCGGTGGGCGTTCTGGCGTTGGGGCTGGCGCGGGAGTCGGTAGCCCGCTCAACCGGCGAGTGGCTTGGCCGAGTGTCCTCGGCGGTCGCCCGGCGGTTCCGCCGTGGGCCGTTTGAAGGCTGGGGCCAACGGTTCGTGAGCTTTCGGGCCCAGAGCATCACCCTGCTACAGCGGCGCTGGCATTGGGTGACGCTGGCCACGCTGGTAAGCCACCTCTCCCTGTTCGCCTTGCTCCTGACCTCTCTGCGCCATATGGGGGTTTCGGCGGAGACGGTGACCGGGCCGGAGGCGTTAGCGGCTTTCGCGGCAGTCAGACTGTTGACGGCGCTGCCGATTACGCCGGGTGGGCTCGGCGTTGTTGAGGTGGGCTACACGACGGCGTTGGTGGTGGCGGGAGGCGACGAAGACCTGGTGGTGGCGGCGGTGCTGATCTACCGGGCGCTCAGCTATCTGCTGCAGGTGCCGCTAGGGATCATCGGCTATGCCATATGGCGAACCCGCCAAGATTGGCGGGTTCGCAGTTGAAGGTGGCGGCTTCCTCGCTCCTCCAGGGGGACACCGGTAAATGAACCTCGGTGGAGCGAGGCAACCCCGCCGCCGTGTTCCCCTCTCGGGGAAATCAGTTCGGGACTAGGTGCCCCAGTTGACGTTGGCCAAAGCGGGCGCCGCGACGGCCAGGAAGGCCATCAGGCTGAATGCAAATGCAGTGATTCTCTTGGGCACCGGTTCTCCTCGTTCGGGTACCCGAGCAGCGTCTCACGCTGGTGTCTCTGGACTGTCTCAGCAATCCGATCGGAGGGCCTTACCTTGCGCTCAACCCCTGTGCCCACGGGTGGGCACGGTATGCCCAGCTGCTCGCAGCGTCTCGATATCGCGACGAACCGTGGACGTGCTGACGTCCAAGGCGGCGGCCAGGTCCGCCACCGTCGGGGCGGCTCCCGCTTCCTCTGCTTCACGGGTCAACCGGAGGATTTGGCGACCCCGTTGCGACGCCTCTGGGCTCTCAACACCGTCGAGCCGATCAGCAATGGTCCATTGCACTTCGACGAGGTCGCCTGGGCCGGTGGGCCGCCCGGTTGGAACGGTGCCGGCGGCCAACCACACCGTCTCTATCACCGGCTGATTCGCCTCCCAGGCTTCGGCCAGCTGGCGGTGGATCAACACGTTGGTCAGGCCTTGGCCTACGAGGACGGGGTCCAGACCGTCCAGGCGACGCATCATTGCCCGGTGGGCGAGGTCGAGGGCCGCGAACGCCTCCTCTTCACGTCCCACCATTTGAAATGCTCTCATCCGCCAGTAATGGCGCTCTGTGTCGAAGGCCCGGTTGGGTGATTGTTCGGTGATCGACAAGGCCCCGTCGGCGTCGCCGTTCAACACCCGGGCGTGGGCCACTACCACCCGTATGTCGGGTTCGAGCCAATTGAGGCTGGCGGCGGCGCATGCCGCGTGCGTCTCCTCCGCCAGGGCCAACCCCGCAGCGAGCTCATCGGTGAGAAGGAGCAGTCGGGCCCGGCTCCTCAGCAACTGAAGGCGAGCGGCGGTGGCATCGGGGCGACCGGCTCTGGCGAGGCCCCGGCCGATGCGGTCCCGGGCCTCCGCCCAGTCGCTCCGGCGGAGGGCTAGCTCGGCCAGCGTTCCCTCGCACAACGCCGCCAGCGGGCCATGATCGAGCTCATCGAGGATGGCAAGTGCCTCAAGCGAGAGCCGCGAGCTGGCCCCGTCGTTGCCGATCGAATAGTGGAGGCTGGCGAGATTGGCGATCGCCATGGCCTCGCCTCGCCGGTCTTGCATGGCCGCAAACGTGTCCCGGCTTCGCTCAAGGTGGAAGACGGCCGGCGGTGTCCGGCCCGACAGGTGATACCAGAGCCCGAGGTTGAGCGCGTTGATGGCCACGCCATATCCGTAGCCGATGGCCTCGCTCGTTTCGGCGGCCTGAATCAGGGCCGATTCCGTTGGATCTTCCAGACCCATTGCCCCGTACAACATCGCCTGGATCCCCAGGGCACCCGCCAGGCCTCGCCGGTCGTTGCGGGCGGCGAAGATCGCCCGGGCCTCCGTCAGCTGGGCTTGCGCCTCGTCGAAGCGAACGATCTCGGCCAAGGACTTGGCGAGGTCGAGCCGGATATCGGCCTCGAGGGTGCTCCCCACCGGAGCCAATGCCAGGCCACGTTCAAAGAAGCCTCCGGCCTCGTCCTGGTGAGATTGGCGGAATGCCATCAGACCCAGGACCCGCAGGTCCTCGGCCTGGGCGGTCTTCTCGCCTGCTCGAATGTCGAGTTCCAGTGCTTGGCGGGCGAGAGGCACGCTCAGTTCGTAGTCAGATAGCGAGGCCAGGAGAAGTGCCCGTCGGCGCAGGGCCGTGGCGGCTTGGGCCGGGTTGCCCGGCTTCAACGCGTCTACCTGGTCGAGGAGGGCGGCCTGGCCGGCCCGATCAGCCAGCACGTCGAGGACTTCCTCCTGGGCCAAGAGCAGGCGGGTGAGGTCGGCGGTGTCGGCCCCGGACTGGCGGGCCTGGTCGAGGGCCTCGACATAACGCTGCCGAGCGGTGGCGAAGGCGCTCATCCGGCTCGCCTTCTCGGCTGCCAGCTCGAGATAGTGTGACGCCCGGTCGGGGAGCCCTCCCAGCTTGAAGTGATGTCCAAGCGAGTCGGGGTCGTCCACACCAGAGCGCTCGAGCTGTTCGGCAACACGTTGGTGAAGGGCCGGACGCTCAGTCGCCGGCATTGAGTCGTAGGCGACGGTCACGAGCTGTTCGTGTGACAGGGCATACCGACCGCCGGAAACGGAGATCATGCCGGCCTGGATGAGGTAGTCGACGGCGTCGAGCACTTCCGGCCGTGGGAGGTCACAAACCTCCGCCAGCGTGTCGATATCCATTCCGGTGCCACTCACAGCCAGGGCGTGGGCGGTGTGCTTTGGCTCGCCGGGGAGGCCGTCGAGGCGGCCGGCGATCAACTCGTAGACCGTGCTCGAAACCGGCAATTCCTCGACATCGAGCGAATCGACACCGTCTGGTGGTTTCAGTGCTTCCGTCACCTGTTGCTCGTGAACGGCTCTGAGCGTCTCCAGGATGAACAAGGGGTTGCCGCCGGTGGCGCTGTGCAGCCGAGGAATGAGCGCTCCCGACGTCCCTTCGGGCATCAGGCGGCGCACCAGCTCGTCTGCGTCGGCTTCCGACAACGGGTCGAGCCCGATCCGAGTGGTGCGGCCGGTTTTGTCGAGCGCTCGTACGGCACTCCACTGTCCGGGATGCGACTGAAGCTCGAGCCGTCGATAGGCAAGGCAGATGAGGAGCGGCGTCTCGTCCAATCCGGCCGACAGAGCCTCCAGAGCCCACATGGTGTCTTCATCGGCGCGGTGTACGTCGTCCAGAATGAGCACGGTTGGCGTCAACCGCGCCAGGGTCTCAAAGATCCGCCGGAAGGCCTCGCCCACCCGCTGTCGCTCCTCCGAACCCCCGCGGAGACCTTCCCGCTCGAGTTCGGGCGCCCATCGCTGCAGGCTGGGCAGGAGCGGCGCCAATGCCCGCAGCCACACCTGGTCCATCCGTTCCATGAGCTGGTGCACTCGCAGCTCTGTCAGGCCGTCCTCTAGCGCAGCCAGCAAGGGCCCAAACGGGCGAGAGATACCGGGGGCCGCGCTTCCTCCCCACAGCACACTCAATCCCCGCCAGTTGGCGTCCTCGGACGTATCGGTGAGCAAGCGTGTCTTGCCGACTCCCGGCTCGCCTTCCAGGAGCACCATGCCGCCCCGGCCTGCCAGGGCGTCCTCCATGCGGGCGATGACCTCCTGGCGGTGAGGCGTGCGACCGATCAAGGGCGTGGGCTGGGCCTCAAACAAGCGTGCCCGACTATTGGGGGTGACGGGGATGAGCGGGGACTGTCGGCCGAGGGCGATCTCCTCGCGGAGCGCCAGGGTCTCCGCGGTGGGGCTTGCGTCGATTTCGCTGGCCAGGATGGAGGCGCAGCGGTCGAATTGAGCCAGCGCCTCGTTTGGCCGGCCGACGAGGTAGCACATGCGCATGACCTCCCGGTGGGCGGCCTCGTCGAGCGGGTCGAGCAGTGCCAGGCGGCGGGCATACAGCAGTGCCCGGTCGAAATCGCCCCAGCTCTTGCTCAAACGCACCACATAGCGGAGGGTGGCGAACAGTGCCTGCCTGAGCCGCTCTTGCTCTACAAAGATCCAGTCGTCGTAGAAGCCGGCGAGGAAGTCTCCCGTGTAGAGGCCGACCGCCCCGACGAGACGATCGAGAGTTTCGGTGCGTTGGTCGAGGTCGTTGGCACTATCCCGTTTGAGTACGGAGGTGACGTCGTCGAATTCGTCGACGTCGACCCAGGCCTCGCTGTCGGGCTTGAACCGAATGGTGGTGGGACTGGCTTCGATGTAGCCCTCGGCCACGCCGGCCTCGTTGAGAACCGATTGGATCTGCCACAGGGCATGGCTGAGGCGGCGCCTGGCTCGGGCCTCGGCGATATCTGGCCAGAACAGCCCGGCCAGGAGGTCGCGGGTGGGAGAGGTGTCCCGATTGACGACGAGGTAGGCGAAGAGGGACCGTCCGGTACGAGAGGCAATGGGCGGCAGGGCCTGACCGCCGACTTCCAGCGTGAGCCCCCCGAACATGCGGATGCGTAGTTCGTCCACCCGGCAACCGTAGCCGATTGGGTAATGATGGGATTACGGCTCGGCTTCGCCGAGCTTGGGAGTTGCTTCGCAACTCCAGGGACCAGGGAGGCTCACGCGTTCTTCAGGACTCGGATCAGAGTCCGAGCAACAGCGATTGCACCGTGTGGGGAGCCTGCTCCAGCAGCTGATGTCCGGCGCCGGGAACAACATGCAACTCGGCTGTGCTGCCGATTTCGGCGGCCATTGCCTCAGCGATGGCCAGGTACTTGGCGTCCTCGGCGCCGGCGACGATGGCCACCGGCATGCTGAGTGAACTGAGCTGTCCCCACAGCGGGGGGTGGGCGCCCGGGCTCAGCGTTCTGAGCTGGTGGGCGATCTGGGCTGGGCTGTCCAATCGGTGATGGCGGGGCCGGTTGGCGCCACCGAAGACCGGCTGGACCAACCAGCGGTCGAGAAACTCATCCACGGTGTGGGCGTCGACCCAGTCGGCCAGCTCCCGATCATGGCGATATCTGTCCTCTCGCTCGGCCGAGTCGACAAGACCGGGAGTCGTCGACACCAGGATCAGGGCGGACACCCGGTTCGGATGGTGGATGGCTATTTGGAGCGCCAGCCGCCCGCCGAGGGAATAGCCACCCCACACTCCGGCCCGTCCATCGGCAAGGGCGCCGGCGGTGGCCGCGAAATCCCTTGCCACCGGTATCTCGAGGCCCTCGGCGTCGTCGATCAGGTCGATAACGGCGCTCCACGCTCCGGCGGTCTGGGCGAAACCGGGGACCACGAATCGTGACGGGGGATGGGTGTGCTCGGTCACATTGCGACGGTAGCGTTGCGCCATGGCGGTTACGACACGCGTGCTCGGGGAAGTCACTGCCTTCCTGTGCACCAACCGGGATGGGCTGTCGCTGGAAGTCATCGATTACGGCGCCACAGTCACGTCCATGCGGGTGCCAGACCGTGACGGAAGTCTCGACGACATCACTCTCGGGTTCGCCGATCTCGCTTCCTATCTCGGCCCGCATCCCTACTTCGGGAGCACGGTCGGTCGCTTCGCCAATCGAATCGCCAACGCCAGCTTCCCGTTGGAGGGTGAGGTCCACCGGCTGAGTGCCAACAACGGCCCAAATCATCTTCACGGTGGAGAGCGAAGCTTTGCCCGGGTCCCCTGGCGGGCGTCGCCTTTCGAAACCACCGACGAGAGCGGGGTCGTGTTTGAGTACGTCAGCCCAAACGGAGAGGAGGGATATCCGGGTCGGGTGTCGGCCGAGGCCATCTACGCCCTCACCGACGACAACGAGTTGCGAATGTCTTTTTCGGCCACGGCCGATGCGCCGACCCCGATCAACCTCACCAACCATGCCTATTGGAACCTGGCCGGCCGCGGCAGTGGAAGCACCATCCTCGGGCATGTGCTCTCCGTTGCCGCCGACCGCTACCTGCCGGTCACTGCCGCCCAAATCCCCACGGGTGAGATTGAGGCGGTGGCCGGCACTCCGATGGACTTTCGGGAGGCGAAGGAACTCAGCCGGGACATCGAATCGATTGTGGATACCCGGGTGGGCTACGACCACTGCTTTGTGCTGCGCCATCGGGCGACGCTGGCCCAGGCGGCCCGGGTGTCCGACCCGGCGTCGGGCCGGGTGATGGAGGTGGTGACTTCACAACCCGGGCTGCAGGTCTACACGGGGAACAACCTCAACGGGTCGGAGGCACACGGTGGCTTCCCTCGATTTGCCGGACTCTGTCTGGAGGCCCAGCACTTCCCGGATTCACCGAATCGGCCAGAGTTCCCCAGCACCGTTCTTTCCCCGGGGGAGCGGTACGCCCAAATGACGATTCACCGCTTCTCGGTCGAGAACTAGCGTGGAGGCATGACGTTGGATTCATTCGTGCGGGGCCTGCCAAAAGCGGAGCTCCATCTTCATATCGAAGGCACCCTCGAGCCCGAGCTCATGTTCGAGCTGTCCGAACGCAATCAAATCGCCTTGCCGTTCGCGTCGGTGGATGAGATCCGGGCCGCCTATGAGTTCACAGATCTGCAATCGTTCCTCGACATCTACTACCAGGGGGCGGCGGTCCTGGTTCACGAACAGGATTTCGCCGATCTGATGACGGCCTACCTCAGGCGGGCGGCGGCCGACGGCGTGCGTCACGCCGAGATCTTCTTCGACCCCCAGACACACACCGAGCGGGGCGTTGGCTTCCCGGTCTTCATGAAGGGGTTCGCGAGCGCTCAGCGGGACGCCGAAGAGGCGTTGGGCATTACCTCTGCGCTCATCATGTGTTTCCTCCGGCATCTCCCCGGCGAGGCGGCGATCGAGACCTTCCAAGCGGCCGGGCCGTACCTTCAACAGGTGCAGGCCGTCGGCCTGGACTCGAGCGAGGTCGGCAATCCGCCGGAGCTCTTCGTTGCTGCCTACCAGGCGGCCCGAGACCAGGGCCTGCGAGCGGTGGCCCATGCCGGAGAGGAAGGGCCACCGTCCTACATCGAGGGCGCTCTCGACGTTCTCGGCGCAGAACGCATCGACCATGGTGTCCGGGCAGACGAAGACGACGCTCTCATCGAACGGCTGGTGGCCGAGCAGATCCCCCTGACCATGTGCCCGTTGTCGAACGTCAAGCTGCGGGTGTTCGATACGCTCGCGTCCCACAATCTGAAGCGTCTGCTCGACCGCGGGGTGCGGGTCACCATCAACTCGGATGATCCGGCCTATTTCGGTGGCTACGTCGGCGACAACTACCTGGCGGTGGCCGAGGCCCTCGATCTGAGCCGAGAAGACCTGGTGCTGCTCGCCCGCAATTCGCTCGAAGCCGCGTTCCTTCCGGAGGAGCGCCGCCGGCAGCTGGTGTCTGAGTTGGAGGACTACGCGGCGTCGTAGATACAGTCGAACATATGTTCGACTAAGCTGCGAGCATGGCAGCAGTGGCCAGCATCCTGCATGCCGATCTTGATGCCTTCTACGCCTCGGTCGAGCAGCTTCACAACCCGGCGCTGCGGGGCAAACCGATCGCGGTCGGTGGCGGGGTGGTGCTGGCGGCCTCCTACGAAGCGAAGGCGTTCGGAGTGCGAGGCGGCATGCCGGGACGTCGGGCCCGCCAGCTGTGCCCCGAGCTGGTGTTTGTCAGCGGCCATTACAAGGAGTATCAGCGGCTGGGGGATGCTGCGATCGACGTGGTCCGCGACTTCACGCCGCGCATCGAGCGCATCTCCATCGACGAGGCGTTTGCCGACGTCACCGGCTCGATCCACCTGTTTGGCGCACCGGCCGACATGGCGGCCAGCATCCGACGCCGGGTTCGGGCCGAGGTTGGGCTGCCGATCTCGGTGGGAGTCGCCCGCACCAATCACCTCGCCAAGATTGCCTCCCAAGTGGCCAAACCGGATGGGCTGCTGGTGGTTGATCCGGACACCGAGCTCGAATTCCTCCACGACCTGCCGGTGGAGCTCATGTGGGGGATCGGCCCGGTGACTAAGGGGCGCCTGGCGGAGGTAGGAGTATTGACTATCGGGCAGCTCGCCGACATGCCGGGGCGGTCTCTCGAGCGATTGCTGGGGACGGCGGTCGGCGGCAAGCTGGGGGCTCTTGCCTGGAATCGGGATCCGCGGGCGATCGAGACCGATCGGCGAGCCGGCTCGGTTAGTGCCCAATCCGCCCTCGGCAAGCGTCCGGCTACCGACGATGTGATTGGCCCGACCCTGCGGCACCTGGCCGACCGGGTCGCTACCCGGCTGCGAGCCAAATCCCGGGCGGGTCGCACGATTACGGCCCGGGTGCGATTCGCCGACCTCAGCTCGATTACCCGCTCGGTCACGCTGCCCGCCGCCATCTCGGCGACGACCATCCTTGCCGAGATCGCCGAAGACCTGGTGGCCGGGGCCCTGGCCGACCATCCGCACGAGCAAGTCCTTTCCCTGCTGGCGATCGCGGTGTCACATCTCGAGGACGATGCCGTACTGCAGTTGGAGCTTCCCTTTGAGCTGGAGGACGAGGAGCGCCGTCCGGGCACCAAGAAGGGCGCCGCCCGCTGGGTCCTTGATCGAGCCGTTGATTCGGTGCGAGAGCGATTCGGGAGAGACGCGGTCGGATACGGTTCGGTCGCCCTCGACAAGTCGCGTTCGGTGCCCGACGATTTCCGCGAGTTGGCCGAAAAGGACCTGTGAGGGTGCTCGACTTAGCGGTTGACTTCGATGAACCTCAGGACCCGCTCCCAGGCATCGGCCGAGGCCGACGCATGCTCATCCGCTGAGCGATCGAAGAACGAATGGGGCGCCCCTGCATAGGTATGCAGCTCATGGGGTACGTTGGCAGCCGTTAAGGCGTCGTCGAATGCCTCTATGTCCTGGGGCGGGATCGACTCGTCGGCCCCACCCATCAGGCCGAGGACCGGGCACCCAAAATCGCCGGCGATGTCGGCCGGGGCGGCGAAGCCGGGCCGACCGGTTACCGGGCGGCCGTAAAACCCGATTACACCCGCCAGGCCGTGGCCGCCTGCGGCTTGCAGCCAGGAGCCGGACCCGCCAAAACAGAAACCGATCGTGAAGATCGGGCGGTCGCCATCACCGGAACGGAGTAGCTCGACGGCGGCGGCGACGTCGGCCGTGACCCCGTCCTGGGTGGTCTGCTCGACATGCGGCCAGAAATCAAAGTCGGCCTCTCGGTCTTCGAGTCCGGCGGTCCGTCCGAAGTAGTCGATGGCAACCGCGTCATAGCCGCGCTCGGCAAACCGGTCGGCCAGCTCCTCGTAGAAGGGAAACAGGCCGCGGACATCGGGCATCACCACGATTCCTGGCGAACCGGGGTGTCCTGCCCGGGCTGCGTACGCAAGAAATTCTGTGCCGTCGCCGGCCGTCAGCACCAGTCGTTCTGTCGCAAACGCGGCTCCCGAGATTGGTTCAATCGGCGGGTGGGCGTCGTGTCGAAAGCACATGGTTCCTCCTTCTCTAGCGGTACTCAGGATTGGTGAAGTCGAACCGGCATCCAGCATCCCACAGTGCCCGCTGGTTGCCGTGGGCGGGCATGCCGCCGGCGTCCTTGAGCATGCGGGCCAGGTGCATCAGGTTCCACGCCATGAATGTCGTGTTGCGGTTGGTGAAGTCGTTTTCGGGGCCGCCCGACCCCTCGTCCAGATAGCTGGGGCCCGGCCCGGCTTCGCCGAGCCACGCGGCGTCTGCCTGGGGTGGGATGACGTAGCCGAGATGTTGTAGGGAGTAGAGAATGTTCATCGAGGCGTGTTTGGCACCGTCTTCGTTGCCGGTGATGAGGCAACCGCCCACCTTGCCGTAATAGGCGTACTGGCCTTCGTCGTTGAGCAACGAGGAGTTGCCGTACAGACGCTCGATGAGGTGGGTGCACACCGAGGTCTTTTCGCCAAGCCAGATGGCCGATCCCAGCACGAGGATGTTGGCCGCCTGGACTTTCTCGTAGAGAGCGGGCCAATCGTCGGTCTCGGCGCCGTGTTCGGTCATATCGGGCCAGACACCGATGGCGAGGTCGTGGTCGACGGCACGGACGTTTTCGACGGTGACGCCGTTCTTCTGCATGATGTCGATGGCGATGTCCATCAGCCCTTGGGTGTGCGACTGCTCGGGCGACTTCTTGAGGGTGCAGTTGATGAAGAGGGCCTTGAGGTCCGTGAAGTCCCACTGGCTCTCCGTGGCTAGTTGTTCGGCCCGTTCCTTCATTGTCATGTCTCGACCTCCTGGGGAGGCACGCTAGTTAGGAGACGGCGGCGATGAGTGAAGGGGGGCAGCGACTGTCGATCTCCACTTCACCTGCGGGGCTCTGGTTGGGGTGCCGGCGCAGGATGATCCCGGCGCCGCGGGTCCCGGCGCCGGACTCGAGCAGCGCCCATTCATCGCCGACCAGCTTCTTGGCAATGACATCGTTGCCGGTTCCAACACAGTTGATGGACTCGACGGTCCATCCCCGGAGCTGCACGGCGTTGGCCAGGTCGACCGAGGCGGTGTTCCAATCACCGGTGACCGTCATCAACTGCGTGATGGTCGGGTTGTCCCCGCCCTGCTCGTCGGTGACCTGCCTCCCGGCGAAGCCGGGGATGTCGGCGCCGAGGATCGATTCACTCTTCAGGTCGTCGAGTGTTAGTCGATCCGCACCACCGCCGTTCGAGCATCCGGCAACAAGCCCGCCCACAATCGCCAGGTGCAAGAGCAATCTCATGGGCCCATCTTCGTCTCGGGGTTGGTCCGTCGGCGTGATATCGGACTGCGGAACGCTGCCCAACCCACAACCGTGCCCCTCACACCAGCCCGCCCAGCAGGGCAAGAGCGCTTCCACCGAAGGTCGCCAGGGCCGAGGTAGTGAGCACCGGGTCGGATGCCCGCGAGAACCACCACGCTTGTAGAACGCCGAGCGGCACGAGGGCGAACGCCCAACCGGCTTCATCCCAATTGAGAGGTCCCGGGATGGTTGCGAGCACCAGCGCGGCCAACGAAACGCTCAGAAAGGCCGTGTGAAGTCGAGCCGATTGCCGGGGCCCGAGGCGCACCGAGAGGGTCCTTTTGCCGGCGGCGGTGTCGCCCGTGAGGTCGGGGCGTTCGAAGGCGATGAGCATCGCGTTATGAATCAGCCACAGGGGGACGGCGACGGCAACGAAACGGTCGACGGGAACGGAGCCCTGGATGAGGGCGCCCGTAAGCGGCGTCAGTGCCGCCACGATCGTTGAAGCCGCTGCCACTCCCCACCCGGTCGATACCAGGCGGACGGGCGGGGTGGAATAGAGCCACGAGCCCAGCAACGCCAGGAGTCCGACGATCGACGCCCCCCCGCTGATCGGAGCGACCGCGGCTGCCAGGCCGAGCGCGATCCCGGAGGTGACGATGGCCGCTCGCAGCGCCGTGGCCGGCGGCAGTTGTCCGGTGGGGAGAACGCCGGATCCTCCCGTCAGCCAGGTCCGGTGCTTGCCGGCCAACCGATCGGGCTCAATGTCGAAGTACTCGTTGGCGTACTGGGCGGTCAGTTGCACCGACGTCACCAGGGCCTGGCCCAGGGCGTAGTCGACCCACTCGATCGGGCCTTCGGAAAGCGCGGCGCCCAGTGCATACAGCAGCCCCCCTCCCAGCAGGAACACCGGTCGGGTGAGGCGAAGGAAAGCTCGGGCTCGCATCCCGGAAGCGTACGGGGCGGCGTGGCTCCTAAGCTGGCGGCCATGCCGCAGGTCGTCGAGGGATTCGAGCTCACCCACAGCACCTTCGAGGACAAGACCTACCCCGTCTACCGGGCCGGGTCCGGTCCGGGAGTCATCGTCGTCCACGAGGTGCCGGGGATCACCCCGCCGGTGGCCGCCTTCGCCCGTCGACTCGTGGACCGGGGGTTCACGGTTCTCATGCCGTCGCTGTTTGGCACCGTTGGCAAGCCTGCCACTACCCCATACGTATTGTCATCCATGGCCCGGGCCTGCGTGTCCCGCGAGTTCCACTGCCTGGCGTCAGGGGAGGCAAGCCCCATCACCACCTGGTTGCGGGCTCTCGCCCGCGAGGCGCACGAGGAGCTGGGCGGCCCGGGAGTCGGGGTGGTTGGTATGTGCCTCACCGGGGGATTCGGGTTGGCGATGATGGTGGATGATTCGGTGGCAGCCTCCGTGCTCAGCCAGCCGGCAACGCCCTTTCCGGTCGGGAAAGCACGGCGGGCATCGCTCGGCTTGTCTGAGGCCGACCTGGAGGCCGTCCGACGTCGGGGGGCCGAGGGCTGTGCAGTGCTTGGGCTGCGATTCACCGAGGACCCCTTCGTGCGTCCCGCCCGCTTTGCAGCACTTTCCGAACTCCTGGGCGACAACTTCGTTGCCGTCGAAATCGACTCCGCAAAAGGCAATCCCCACGGCTTCAAGAAGACCGCCCATTCGGTCCTCACCGAAGAACTGGTCGACGAGCCCGGTCATCCCACTCGTGAGGCGCTCGAGCAGGTTCTCGACTTCCTCGACTCCAAGCTCAAGCCGTAGGCGCCATTCAGTCCGATATGTCCGCCTGGAGTTGGCCGTTGACGCACACGACTTCGATTTCGGACTCTTCTTCCCCCGACTCGAAGTCGACGCGCACCTTCTCAGGGCCGGACGATTCGACCTCGACGCTCCATCCGCCCACCGGACTGGTGCCCAGCAGGGTGATGGTGTTGGCTCCGGTGCAGGCGACCGTTACCCTACCGCCCGTCGCCACGAAAGAGCCCGAGTCGAGGGGAAGGGGAGGGACCGTCGTGGTGGTGGTCGGGGATGTGGTTGTGGTCACCAGCGTCGTGACCGGGGAAAGCGTCGTGGTCGTGGCACCCGACCCCGGAGTCGTTGGGGTGGTTGGGGCGGTGGTCGTGGTGAGTGTCGTGGATGGTTGGCCGGTCGTGGTTGGCTGGACCAGGGTCGATGTGGATGAGTCGAAAGACGCGGGCCCCGCCACCGCTATCGGCACCTGGACCGGGATCTCGGCTGCTCGATCCGCCACCAGACCCACTGCTTGAGACGCCACACCCATGGCCAGTGCGGTCGCGAGCACCCAGGCTCCAATAAGGCCAATGCGGTTCTTCATGACCAAACCAGTATGCCCTCGGTCGGGATAAGGGCGGGTTAAGACCCGACTAAGAGCGGCCGGGGTCGGCCGCTGGGCGTTTAACGTGATCCCGTGGCATCCATCCTGTTGATTGAGGACGATCACCGGATTCGCGAGGCGTTGGCCCGGGCCCTGGCAACGCGGGGTCACGAGGTGAGGAGCTCGGCCACCGGGCTGGCCGGCGTGGAGGATGCGTTGGCCGAGGAGGTTGATCTCGTCGTGCTCGACCTCGGCCTTCCGGATGTCGATGGCATCGATGTCCTCAAGATGATCCGCTCGGTTTCGCCTCTACCGATCGTGATCGCCACTGCCCGCGATGAGGAGGCCGAGATCGTGAAAGCGCTCGATGCCGGCGCCGACGACTACGTGGTCAAGCCGTTTTCGTCCGACCAGCTCGACGCTCGCATTCGAGCCGTGCTCCGCCGGCTTGGCTCAGATGACGACGGCGGCCCGGTGGTGGTCGGGCAGCTCACCATCGACCAGCGGGCTCGCAGTGCGTCCCTCGGTGATGAGTCGCTCGAGCTGTCACGACGAGAATTCGACCTGCTGCTATTCCTTGCCCAGCGGGCCGGGACCGTAATCGGCAAGCGGGAGATACTCGCCGAGGTGTGGCGCCAGCCCTACGGCGGAGCCGACAAGACAGTCGACGTTCACGTCTCGTGGCTCCGCCGCAAGCTGGGAGAATCCGCCGCCGAGCCCGTGTATCTCCATACCGTGCGCGGAGTCGGCATCAAGCTCGTCGATCCCGACGCGTGAGACGCCGACTCATCATTCTGGCCGGGTCGATCGCCGCCATGGTGGTGGTGGCCTTCCTGGTGCCGCTGGCGTTTCTGGTTCGCGACCTCGCCCGCGATCGGGCGCTGTCGACCGCCGAGAGAAACACCCAGATCGTTGCTCAGAACCTCTCTCTGGTTCCCTCCAGCGACGTGGCCCGCATCGAAGCCGTTCTGGCTACCGTCGCCGCACGGTCGGATGAGCAAATGT
>JAOTYB010000175.1 GCA_029862065.1 Acidimicrobiia bacterium
TACGCCCCCCCCCCGGCTACGCCCCCCTCCCGGCTACGCCCCCCTCCCGGCTACGCCCCCCTCCCGGCTACGCCCCCCTCCCGGCTACGCCGGTTCTCCCCCCTCCGGGGGGAGAAAACGAGCTCTCGCACATAAATCCGTGACACACCACCTGACGGAGAGGCAAACCGCCGGCATGCGCTCTCCGCCCATCCGGTTACCCTTGCCGACACCGCGATGAGGAGTATTGGTTGAGCAACGAGCAACTGGCAGTCAACGCCATCAAGGGCCTGAGCATCGACGCCGTGCAGGCCGCCAATTCGGGGCACCCGGGAGCCCCTATGGGCATGGCCGACATGGCCACCGTGCTGTGGACCCGGTTCTTGAATGTCGATCCGGCCGACCCCACCTGGCCCGATCGAGACCGGTTCATTGTCTCCAATGGCCACGCCTCGATGCTGCTGTACTCGCTGTTGCATCTGAGCGGATTTCCACTCGAGATGGAGGCGATCAAGAACTTCCGACAGTTCGGGTATCCGACCGCCGGTCACCCCGAGCGGGAGCTTCACCTGGGGATTGAGACCACCACCGGCCCGCTGGGGCAGGGCTTCGGCACCGGCGTCGGCCTCGCCATTGCCGAAGAACATCTGCGGGCCGTCTTCGGCGAAGACCTCATGAGCCACCGAACGTACGGCCTGGTCTCTGATGGCGACCTGATGGAGGGCATTTCCTCCGAGGCCGGTTCGTTGGCCGGTCACCTCGGTCTCGGCCGCCTCATCTACCTCTACGACGACAACGAGATCAGCATCGAGGGCGACACCGACCTCGCCTTCACCGAAAACGTCCCGGCCCGGTTCGAAGCCTTCGGCTGGCACACCGAAGACATCGACGGGCACGACCGCGAGGCCGTCGCCCAGGCGATCGAGGCCGCGCTGGCCGTGCCCGACCAGCCGTCGCTGATCGTTGCTCACACCCACATCGCCCACGGCTCTCCCAACAAGGTGGACACCCATGGGGCCCACGGCAGCCCGTTGGGGGACGAGGAGATCAAGCTCACCAAGGAGGCCATGGGTTGGCCGACCGACGAACCGTTCTACGTTCCCGATGAGGCCTACGAAGCCTTTGCCGTGGTGGGAAGTCGGGGAGCCGAAGCCCGGGCTGCCTGGATGCAGCGCCGGGACAAGGCGTTCTCCGACCCGGCAATCGCCGCCCGGTGGGGCGCCTATTGGCAGCCGGAGCCGGTCTCCGTCGGATCGCTCGGCTTCGACGTGGGGGAGTCGGTGGCCACCCGCAAGGCGTCCGGCAAGGCCATCAACGACCTGGCACCGAGGGTGCCCAACCTGCTCGGTGGATCGGCCGACCTGGCCCCCTCGACCAACACCATGATCGACGGCAGCGATGCCTTCTCTCGAGACAGGCGGGCGGGTCGCAACTTCCACTTCGGCATCCGTGAGCACGGGATGGGAGCGGCCGTCAACGGCATGGCCATCCACGGAGGGTTGCGACCGTACGGCGCCACCTTCCTGGTGTTCAACGACTACATGCGTCCGGCGGTGCGGCTGTCGGCCCTCATGGGAGCCCCGTCGATCTGGGTGTACACCCACGACTCGATCTTTCTTGGGGAGGACGGGCCGACCCATCAGCCGATCGAACACCTGGCGTCACTGCGGGCCATGCCGAACATGTGGGTCGTCCGCCCCGGTGATGCCGGCGAGACCGCCGAAGCGTGGGAGCTGGCCCTCAACCGCACCGACGGCCCTACCTGCCTCATCCTCACCCGTCAGGGCCTGCCCACCCTGGAGCGAGAGTCCGGCACGGTGAAGCGGGGCGGGTATGTGCTGCGAGCCGGATCCGACGCGGTCATCATCGCCACCGGTTCGGAGGTTTCGGTGGCGTTGGCGGCCGCCGAGGCACTGGACGGTGAGCATTCGATTCAGGTAGTGAGCATGCCGTGTGTCGAGGCCTTTCTGGAGCAACCTGAGGCATACCAAAGCGAGGTGCTTAGCCCCGGAATCCCGGTAGCCTCGCTCGAAGCTGCCGCCACCCTCGGCTGGGAGCGTTTCACCGGTAAGGACGGGTTGACCATCGGAATTGATCACTTCGGGGCCTCAGCCCCAGCAGCGCGCTTGGCGAAGGAATTCGGCCTCGATGCGGACGGGGTTGCCACCCGCCTGCGCGGATGGTTGTCGTGAGGCGGCTGGTTCTCATCCTCGCCATCGGGCTCGTGGCGGCCGCCTGCGGCAGCGACAGCAGCTCAGACGTGGCGGACTCGAGCACGACTAGCTCGTCGGCCCCAACCACCACGGCACCAACCCAAGACGCAGGAGGAGATGGATCAGTGGCCCAAGAAGGAGACTTCGTCGCCGTTCACTACATCGGCACCCTTGACGACGGCAGCGTGTTCGATGAGTCGCGGCCTCGCGGCGCCACCCTCGATTTCACCATCGGGGCCGGCCAGATGATTGCCGGGTTCGATGAGGGAGTCCGTGGCATGACGGCGGGCGAAACCAAGACCATTCGCATTGAGCCGGCCGACGCCTACGGCGGAGAGTTCCTTGAGGCTGACATCTCCCAGGTGCCGGAAGGAACCGTCGGCGGCGACACGTTGTTTGATGCTGCCGGTCAAGCTGTCGAGGTTGTGTCAGTCGAGGGCAATGTTGTAACTCTGAGGAACAATCACGAGCTGGCCGGACAAACACTCAACTTCGAGATCGAAATGGTGGCCATCAACCCCTGAGCGCCCGCCGGGTCAGCCACGATCGATATGCGAACAGGGCTCGCAGCGCCAGCGGGCTAAAGAAGAGCCTCCCCCGCACACCGTCCCACCCCGGCCCATACTCGTACTCGATGTGCTCGTGCACCCGGGTGGCCGAGTCAGAAATCGCTTCGAACCGGTGGGTGTGAACCCACGACTTCATCGGCCCTTCGTCCTGGATGTCGGTGAAGCCGTTTGGCCCGACGTCGCGATGTAACGCCCGCCAGCGAATGGGGATCGGCCCGAGCCAGACCGTGAATTCGGCGATTGCACCTTCGGCCATCGGATCACTCCGCCGGATATGGACATAGCCGGGAGTGAGCCGTTGCAGGGCACGGGTGTCATCGTGGAACCCGGCGACGGCGTCGACGGGAGCAGCAACCGTGAAGGTGTAATCGAACGTCGGCATCGATTCACCCTACCGACCATTCGTATACTCCAGCCTTGCTCGCACGGAAGTAGCCATCGAACTTAGCCCCGCTCTCTTTCTCACCACCTGGGCTGCCGGACTGGCCGCGATCGCAGCAGTCGTTGCCTGGTGGAAGGTGGTCGGCCCCGGATTTGGCTGGCTGGCCGGTGCCGTCACCATGCTGTTGGGAGGCGCCGGCCTGGCGGCAGGCGGCGGTTGGGCGGCCGCCGTCGGCACGGCCGCAGCCGCAGCCGGGCTTGGGCTCGCCCGACGACCCCATCCGGCAGCCGCCGCTCTCGGGTTGGCGGCCACCTTCTTCGCAATCGCATCCTTCGGCGACGGTGGGGTTCTGGCCACGCTCTCGGGAGCGGCCCTCATGGGAGGGATCACCGCTGAGATGCTCCTCGGGCACTGGTTTCTCATCGATCCCACGCTTCCCCGCTGGGCGCTCAAACGGCTGGCGATGGTGGGGGCAGCCGGGGTGGTAGCGGACGGCCTCGTGCTCGGGCTGGACCCGGGCTTCGACTGGGCTGGCCAGGTGACGGCCTGGGCGTTCGTGGTGCTGGGGGTCACCTCACTCATGCTGATGGTGGCGGTGCGCCTGGCACTCAATGAGCCGTCCTACCCGGGAGTCATGGCTGCCACCGGGCTCTCCTATCTCGCCATTCTCACCGCCATCGGGGGAGCGGTGGCCGGCCGAGCCCTCGTCGATAAGGGCACCTCTCTGCTGGCAGGAGTTGGTCGGCTGCTCGGTACACTCGCTGTCCTGTGAAGATCTACACGAAGACTGGTGACGACGGACAGACCGGCCTGCTGT
>JAOTYB010000040.1 GCA_029862065.1 Acidimicrobiia bacterium
CGCCGGGCGTCCACCGGTCGAGCAAGTCGTCTTCGCCGACCGCTGGGGCGAGGCGCCGGACTGGTCGGTCCCCGAACCCCTGTGGAGCTACTGAAGCTCGCTTTCCGGTGTCCGGCGCTCGCTTTGCTCGCTTTCCGGTGTCCGGCGATCGCTTTGCTCGCTTTCCGGCGCTCGCTTTGCTCGCTTTCCGGCGCTCGCTTTGCTCGCTTTCCGGCGCTCGCTTTGCTCGCTTTCCGGCGTTGCACCAACAAGTCGAGTTGGGAACGCCCCGGATGCCGGATGCCGGATGCCGGATGCCTACTCCTCCAAATCGTCTCTCCCGCTGAAGATGGCCCGGATCGACCGCCAGGTTCTCTGCACCCAGTTTTCGATCTCCAGCTCGACCTCTTGCAGCTTCTCGCCGACCTGTCGTTCCATCTTCTGAACTTTTCGGGAGCGGAGTACCTCGGGTGCCAACAGCGACCATTCCACTGCGCGCAGTGAGGCGAACATGAATGCCCCGGTGATCGAAGCCACGCCCACCGCTGATGTCAGGACGATCATGGGCGGGAAATCGAGGGCGAAGAACTCACGGCTGGCCGGGATGGCAAAGACCAACGCCAGGATCACGCCCATCGACAGGATGAGCGTGCGTCGGGCCGGGTTGAAGGGTCGGGAGATGAT
The DNA here is from genome assembly GCA_029862065.1 of Acidimicrobiia bacterium. Lineage (GTDB taxonomy): Bacteria > Actinomycetota > Acidimicrobiia > Spongiisociales > SHLN01 > SHLN01. Next base: position 664 of record JAOTYB010000040.1, read on the forward strand.
GGCAAGCACGAAGAGGCCAACCAGCACCAATACCAGCGTGGCCGTCGTGCGGGCCTCGTCGAGGTTCACATCAATCTGGTCGCGGGCGAGCCAGTAGCCGCCAAAGGTGGCGGCCGCCATGAGGAGCCCGGCCGGGAACGAGAACCGCACCACTCGCCGCACGAAACCGGGAACGGCCCGTCGGGCCGAGGGGGCGAGAGCCAGGAAGAACGAGGGGGCACCGATGGTGAGGGTGCCGATGAGGGTGAGGTGGCGGGGAAGGAAGGGGAACTGCCAGCCGACCACTCCGATGACGAGCGCCAGCAGAAAGGCATACACCGTCTTGGTGAGATACAGGTTGGCGACCCGCTCAATGTTGGCAATTACCCGGCGGCCCTCAGCCACCACCTGCGGGACATGCTCGAAGGATGAGTCGAGCAACACCAGCTGCGCCACCGCCCGCGAGGCCCCGCTACCGGAGCCCATGGCGATGCCGATGTCGGAGCTCTTGAGGGCCAGCACGTCGTTGACTCCGTCGCCGGTCATCGCCACGACGTGGCCGCGGGATTTGAGAGCTTCGACCATCGCCTGCTTCTGGTGGGGAGTCACACGGCCGAACACGCTGCGGGACTCCATGACGTCTGCCAGTGCGCCGGAGTCCTCGGGAAGTGTGCGGGCATCGACCGGCTCTCCCACGTTGGGAACTCCGACTTCGGCGGCAATCCGGCCGACGGTGGCCGGGTGATCGCCACTGATGACCTTGATCGCTACATCTTGGGCGGCAAAGAAGGCCAGGATCTCTGGGGCTTCCGGCTTTATCTGGTCGGCCAACAGCACGAACGCTACGGCTTCCAGCTCGGTCGGCAGCTGGCCGCCTCGCAGTGGCTGCGCTGATCGGGCCAACACCACCACCCGGCTCCCTTCCAGCGCCAGTAGCTCGGCCCGGCGGGTCGCTTCGGAGTCGCCGCCGGCCAGCACAACTTCCGGGGCTCCCAGCACGAAGGTGCCATGGCCGGCGAAGGTGGCCCCGCTCCATTTGCGGGCCGACGAGAAGGGGACCGAATCGGTGGCCGTCCATCCGTCGGGGGGAGTGAAGGCCGCGCCCACCGCTGCCAGGGTGGCATTGGGGTTCGGGTCGGCTGTGGCGAGGGCTCCGAGGGCTGGCCCGTAATCGTCTCCGGTGATGGCATGTACCGTGTCGACCGCCAGTTTCCCCTGGGTGAGCGTGCCGGTTTTGTCGAGGCAGACGACGTCGACTCGGGCCAGGCCCTCGATGGCCGGGAGCTCCTGCACCAGGACCTGGCGGCGTCCCAGGCGTACGACTCCGACTGCGAAGGCCACACTCGTCACCAACACCAAACCTTGCGGCACCATCGCCACCGTCCCGGCGACTGCCCCGCGGAGGGCCTCTTTGAGCGACTCGCTGGCGTCGAGCTGGCTCCACACCAGTAGGGCGGCCGTCGGAACGACCAGCCAGGACACCAATTTCAGTATCAGGTCGATACCCGACCGCAGTTCGGACCGCACCAGGGTGAACTGCTTGGCCTGCTCGGCCAGTTGGACGGCATAGGCGTCCTTGCCCACCTTGGTCGCCATGAACCGTCCCCCGCCGGCGCTGACGAACGAGCCGGACAGCACCTGGTCACCGGAGGTCTTCAGGATGGCATCCGATTCGCCGGTCAGGAGCGACTCGTCAATCTCGAGGTTGCTGGCGGTCAGGATCTGCCCGTCGACCACGATCTGGTCTCCGGGTGCGATCTCCAAGACCTCCTGGATCACAACGTCGCTGGCGGCGATCTTCTTCACCTTGCCGTCCCGCACCACACTCACCCGGGGGGCCGCCAGCACCGCCAGTCGGTCGAGGGTGCGCTTGGCCTTGAGCTCCTGGTAGATGCCGATGATGGTGTTGACGACCATGACTCCGGCGAAGAGGGCATCCTGCAACGGCGCCACCAGCACGATCACCACCAGCAAGGCTGAGATGAGCAGATTGAATCGGGTGATGACGTTCGACCGGACGATCTCTCGCACCGTTCGGCTGGGGCCGTCGGGGACGTCGTTTACCTGGCCCTCGGCCACCCGGTCTCGAACCTGGCGCTTCGATAAGCCTGTCACTGCGAACTGAGCGGCCTCGGGTTTGGTGGCGGTCACCTGTCCAAATTACCCCGCCTGCCGGTGGTTAGGGAGCCCAGCTTGAGAACTCTCCAGGTCCGACCCTCTCTGCCAAGCCGCCCGACTCGACGTCTTGAATCCAGATTCCCTCGCCCCGGCCATCGATCCGGCCTGCAAAGGTGAACGAGGAGCCATCCGGCGAGAAGAACGACAAGCTATTGGCGTACTGGGAGAAGAATTGGAGGTATTGCTGGACGACCGTTGCAGTCGGGAGAAACGACTCATAGTTGTGGGAGGTCGTGCCGTCCCATACGTTCCATCGCAGGGCGAAGGCGTCGGCTTCAAACTCCGGTGTGAGATAGAGGAGCCGCTCGCCGGAGGCATCCCAGAAGAAGGCGGCCGTCTCCTCAGCCACCGTAGTGTTACCGCTCGGCGAGGCCACCACCAGCGCCCCCAGGTTGAACGGGTTGGTTCCGGCGGCAACGTCGATAAACGCAAACCGCTGCTGGTCGGGGTTCAGCCCAAAGGCGATGGCGTCGGAGTAGGTGACGCCTGCTTCGAGGAGCGAGCCGTCGGGACTCAGGAGCCGGGTGGCGGCCCCCGACCCGTCGTCCCAGCCCACCATGAGGGTGTCGCCGATCCACGAGGGGGCGGTGAACCCGCCCGGAGAGGGGCCGACAACCTGTTGCGTGCCATCGACGGACAAGAAGAACAGCTCGCGGTTAGCCCGGTGGACGAGCAGCCGGTCCGACTCCGGCGACCAAGCGAAGTAGTAGGGCTGGCCGCTATCGACCACCTCGGCCCGTCCTGTCGAGACTTCGACGATGCCAACCCCCAATTGACCCTGGGTGGTGTCGTTGCCCAGAAAGGCGAGGTGGGTTCCGTCCGGGGCCCAATACAGGTAGAAGGCTGCGAAGGGGATTTCAATGATCGTCGGGCTCGTACTGTCGGTTGGGATGAGATGGATAGCGTTCCCGGCGGCCGCCTGGGCTTGGTGAGCCACCCGCACGGCCGAGCCCTCAGCCTGCAGGTTCGGGCCCTGAGTGGGGGCAGCCGACACGGACACGGCTACTCGTCGGCCATCCGGAGACCAGGTTGGTTGTGAATAGACACGGCCATCCCGGGCGTCGGTCGTGAGGTCGGTGAGGATCCTGGTGGCCGGATCGAAGACGGCGATGTTGCCGTCCGGCTTGAGAATGACGAGCTGGGATGCGGGAACAGCAGCGTCATTGCTGCTCGAGCCGGAGCAGGCGGCGAGCACGATTAGCAGGACGGCCAGGGTGCGTTTCACGCTGTGCAGCCTGGCACGGGCCGGTAGCTATGGGGGCGCGGCTAATCGGGAAAGAGCGAAGCGGTTCCCTGCCGGGCGGCCACCTCATATCCGATGGCGAGGTAAGCCTCGGAGTGGGTCTGACGGCGCAGTCGTCCGCGCAGGTAGTCCCACAGGTAGCGGCGAGCGAACCGAAGATGGCCATCCTGGCGCCATTGGCTGACGTGGATCAGCTCATGGACTACCAGGCGGGTGATCTGGGCGCGAGGCAGGCGGTAGGCCCGGGAGTGCATGTATACGACGTGAGAAAACGCAATGGCAGCTGATTGGCGGAGGACCAGGTGTTCGAACCAGGGCCGAGCCTCCCGTACGAGCAGTCGCTCGGGGTCGACCCCAGGAGCGAGCCTGGCGACTTCGGCAACGTCGACGCCGCCCGCCTCAAGGGCCTCCACGGCAGGGAAGTTGTGCCGCATATGAAGAGGTCGGCTCATGATCGGGAAAGGTAGCGCCCGGTAGGCTGCTCGCCGTGGATGTTCGGATTATCAAGGAGGATGAGGTGGACGCCCTGGGCGAGGCGTTGAGTCACGCCTTCGGCTTTGACCTCAAAGACGAAGACCGGGAGCGGTTTCGGAAGGAATTCGAGCTCGACCGCATCATCGGTGCCTTCGATGGCGGTCAGGTGGTCGGCTCGGGGGGAGCCTATTCGTTCTATCTCACCGGTTCTCGGCGGCGCCGTCGGCTGTGGCGGGACGACGATCATCGCAGTGCTTCCCAGCCATCGGCGACAAGGCGTCTTGACGGCCATGATGCGGTTCCATCTCGACGAGGTGGCCGGTCGAGGCGAGCCGCTTGCTGCGTTGTGGGCTTCCGAAGCTCCGATCTATGGGCGGTTCGGCTACGGCGTGGCCACTCAGTTCTTTCGCACGAAGATGGCCCGCACCGGGATCTCCTTCCCGCGTCAGCCATTGGGTGCCGGCACCGTGCGACTCGACTAACCCGCTGAGGCCGGCAAGGTCCTCCCACTGTTCTACGAATCGATCCGGCTCAAGACCCCGGGATTCCTCACCCGCAACGAGTCGCGCTGGCGTCACTACTTCGACGACCCGCCCCATTGGCGTGACGGGGGCACGGCCAAGCGCTGGGTGGTGTACGAGGAAGATGGCCTTGCTCTTGGCTTCGCCAGCTACCGCCATCACGAGAAATGGGCGGAGGGTCTGCCCTCCAAACGGGTCGTGTGCAGTGGCGTATTCGGCGCAACCCCGGCCGCCGAGGAGGCTTTATGGCGGTACCTCACCAGCATCGATCTGGTGAAGACGATTGAATCCTGGAACACGGACCCCAATTCCGCTTTGCCTCGTCTCGTGTCGGATTCACGGCGAGTGGAGCAGGCTCGCTCGGACGGCATGTGGGTGCGGATCCTCGACGTTCCCGCCGCGCTCAAAGAGCGGCGCGACCAGGTGACGAGCCGAGTCGTTCTGGAGGTCACAGACCCATTCCGGGGGAGTGCCGCCGGGACGTTCGCGCTCGAAGGCGGTCCCGATGGAGCAACCTGCGAGCCGGTGCCTGGGGAAGCCGACCTGCGGCTCGACGTGCGCGAACTCGGCTCCGTCTACCTCGGTGGGTTCACCGTCCGCCAACTGGCCGGCGCGCTTGGTGGCCGGGACCCCGGAAGCGCTTCACGAGGCCGATCTGATTTTCGGGTGGCCAGTCCAGCCGTGGTGTCCCGAGGTCTTCTAGTACCAGAGGATGGCGATCAGGCCGACGACAAAGCAGTAGAGGGCGAACGGCCGCAGCCCGAACCGGGTGAGAGACTTGATGAGTACCGCAATGGCGGCGTAACCGGACACCGCAGCTACTGCGACCCCCACCAGCAGACTGGCCTCGAGGCCGCCTTCACCGGCCAAGTCGAGCATCTGCTTGGTTCCACCTCCGAGGATCACCGGGATCGCCAATAGAAAGGAGAACCGCGCCGATTCCCGGGCAGTGAACTGGCGACCGAGTGAGGCGGTGATCGTCATACCCGAGCGAGAGACACCCGGGACCAGAGCCATCGCCTGAGCACTTCCGACGATGAGGGCATCGGGAACGCCGGCGTCCTCCAGTTTCCTGGTCAGCTTGGAGAAGGAGCTGCTGGCCAGTAGGACGAGTCCGGTGAAGATGAGGGCGATGCCCACCCGGGAGGGGCTATCGAACAGATCCTCGAGCGTTGACTCGACCAACAGGCCGGCAATCACGGCCGGGATGGTCCCGATGATCAGCAACTTGACGATGCGCCAGGCGCGGGGATCCCGGTCGGGGCGGATGAGCCAGCCGACGTCCTTGCGGAAGTACCAGAGGACGGCGGCCAGAGTTCCCAAATGCAAAACGGCAGTGGTGGCCAGGTCCGGCGCTTCCTTGTCGAGGAAGGCTGGCACCAGTACGAGGTGGCCGCTTGAGGAGATCGGCAAGAACTCCGTGAGGCCCTGGACAAGGCCCCACAGGGCTGCATCGAGCACGGGATCAGCGTACTTCGATGTCCGGCGCCTATCGGTTCAAGGCTGAATGTTTTGGCGGTGCTCGGCGGTTCTGGCAATTCGCCGGACCATCCGGCGCCAGATCGGCGCATGGAAAGGCAACAGAGCCCACCAGTACAGCCTGCCGAGCAAGCCGCGTGGCACGAATCGAGCTGACTGGACCAGGGTTGATCCTTTGTCGGTGCTTTGGATTTTCCAGCTCAGCCAGGCCGAGCCGGGAACCTTCATCTCGGCTTCGAGAGTGAGTCGGTGCAAGTTGGCGTCAACCTCGACGACCCGGAAGAAGTCGAGCGACTCACCGGGCCGCAAGTCCTCTGGGTGTCGCCGACCCCGGCGTAGGCCAACCCCTCCGATGAGACTGTCGAACCATCCGCGCACATGCCAGGCCCAGTCCATTGCGTAATAGCCAACATCGCCGCCGATGCGCTTTACTGCCCAGAACACGTCTTCGGGTGGTGCCAGCGACGGGTGGCTCCGTTGATCGACGAACATCGTCGCCCCCGACCACTGAGGATCGCCTGGCAACGGAAGCGCTGGCTGGGTGACCGCATCGGACCAGCGGGTCTCGACGTTGTCCTCGGAGATCCGGTTGAGGGCGAGCCGAACCGCCGTCCGATAGTCGAACAAGCTCGCTGGGTCGAGACCGGGGGGCCCTGGTCGATGTACCACCACGTCGCTGCCCAAGCTGGCGATGAGCGGTCTGACGATCGCGTCGGTTAGGGGCGTGACGACGCCGATCGCCCAGGGTGCCAGGCGGGCACTGAAGAGGGGGAACGGTACGACGATCCGCCGGGCCAACTGGGCGACCTCGGCGTACGTCACCATCATCTCCTCGTAGCTGAGCACATCTGGCCCGCCGATCTCATAGAGGTGATGGTCGGTGTCGAGCTCGTCGAGGGCGGCGATCAGAACCTCAAGGACGTTGCGCACCGCAATCGGCTGGCACTGCGTGCTTGCCCACCGGGGGCGAAACATGACGGGGAGCACCTCGGTGAGGTGGCGGATCATCTCGAAGGAGACGGAGCCAGATCCGATAATGACCGCCGCCCGATATTCAGTGACCGGAGTCGCGCCAGATGCGAGGATCCGCCCGACCTCGTGCCTGCTCTGCAGGTGTGTCGACAGCTCTGTGTCATCCTCGCCGAGGCCACCCAGGTAGACGATACGGCGCAGCCCGGCGGCGGCGGCTGCCGTCCCGAAGTTCTCGGCACTCTGCCGGTCGCGGCTCACGTAGTCCTCAGTGGCGTCCTCCATCGCATGAATCAGGTAGTAGGCGGAGTCGCACCCATCGAGCGCCTCATCGAGCGTGCCGGCGTCGAGAGCATCGGCGGCCACTACTTCGACCCGATTTCGCCACGGAGCCAGGTTGAGTCGAGCCGGATCCCGAGTCATGCAGCGCACCTCGACCCCATGGCTGAGAAGCCGCGGCACCAACCTGCCTCCGATGTAGCCGGTTGCGCCGGTGACAAGGACCTTCATGACCCGAATCTACTGATGACGGCCGGGGCCCCGAGATCGCTCAGTGGATGGAGGCCGGCTAAGTCTGATCTCGGTCCGCTTGGCCGCGATAGGCGTGGCGGCTGCGCCAACCCCCCTTGGGTGCAATGCCGCGCCGACCCCGCAGCCGGACTTCTGTTCTTGACCGCAGGGGCCTTCCAAACCGGTCTCCCGTCCCGTACCTTCCCGGCATGTTCTGGTTCGGCCGGCCCCCGCTGTTGCGGTGGATGGGTGCCGCCCTCCTGGTGGTGGCGGCGGCGGTCGTCGAGTTTTGGCCGTCGGCGACGGTCACCCATCCGTTCACGGCGTCCGATACGGCGGCCGGCGACCGGCTCGACGTTGAGTGGCGGGCAGTCCCGGCCGGACTGCTTGTGCAGCCACCGCTCACCGGAATGGTGGCGTCTCATGCGATGAAGCGCGGGGAACCGATCACGCCCTCGGATGTCGAGGCACCGATCGCGGTCCCGGCCGGCTGGTGGGCGCTGGCAGTCGAGCTTCCTATTCCGGTGGCCCCCGGGTCTGAGACCCGGCTGGTGCTCGGAGAGGGCCCTACGGTCGCTGGGTTGGTGGTCGCCATCAGTGAGCCAGACCCCTTCGACATTTCGGGGCCAACTGCACTCATGGCGGTCCCCGGAGAGGACGCCGGCCGGGTGGCGGCAGCGGTAGCGGCTCGTGAGCTGGTTGTGTTGGTGGCGCCTTAGCCGGCGGCCGACATCCCGGTCGCGCACTGGCATTGGCGGGCGGTGGTGGCTGCTGCCGGGATGAGGTCGGCCAAGGCCGCCCGCAATGTCCCGAGGGTGGCCTCGAAGCGCTCCAGCACGGCGGCGTGGGTGACCGGCTCGATCTCGCCCTCTACTCCGGTGTCGTAGTCGGTGACCACGGCAATGTTGACGTAGCACAGCTCCAGCTCGCGAATCAGCTGGGCCTCCGGTGCCTGCGTCATGTTGATCGTGGCCCAGCCCGACTTGGCGAAGTCGGCGCTCTCGGCCCGGGTGGAGAAGCGCGGCCCCTGGATGACCACCAGAGTTCCGCCGTCGTGAGTCTCGGCCCCGGCTGCTTGGCAGGCCGCGACTGCCAACGGTCGTAGTTCGCTGCAGTAGGGGTCGGCGAAGCCGAGATGACGGGTCTCGGGCCCGTCGAAGAAGGTGCTGTCGCGGCCCCAGCTGCGATCGACCAGTTGGTCGGACACCACCAGGTGCCCGGGGGCGTACTTCATCTGGAGGCTGCCAACGGCACACGGGCCGATCACCCGGTCGACGCCCAGCTCTTTCATGGCCCAAGCGTTGGCGCGATACGGGACTTTGTGGGCCGGGAACTGGTGGTCGGCTCCGTGGCGGGGGAGGAAGGCCACCTCGACTCCCTGGAACGTCCCCACCCGGAACTCGGCCGACGGGGCGCCGTATGGCGTGTCAACCGCCACCAGCTGGGGGTCGTCGAGGAAGTCGTAGAAACCCGAGCCGCCGAATACACCAATCATGCAAGTCCTTCACTGTGAGCGGGGAGATGGTAGCCGTTGTAGTGTGATCTCGGTGGTGACGCGCTGTCACCGCTCAAGGTCACTCGGGGTGAAAGGGCTTCGACCGTGGAATTGGATGTTGCCGTCATACCAGCCGCCGGTCGCGGGACGCGTATGCGGCCGGCCACCCGGGCCTTGCCCAAGGCAATGCTCCCCATCGTCGATCGCCCCGCGGTCCAATGGGTGGTCGAGGAAGCGGCTCGGGCCGGGGCCACCGACGTGTTCATCATTGTCGACCCCGGTGTCGGTGAGCTGATCGAGCGCCATTTCAATTCTCAGGAAGAGGGTCCGCTTCCGGGCCTCGAGCACGTGGCGGTGCGCGCCATCGTCCAGGATGTCCCGCGCGGCCTCGGCGATGCCGTTCGCACTGCGGCCGAAGCGGTCGGCGGCCGACCGTTCTATACCTTGCTGGTCGACAACCTCGTCTATCCAGGCGGCGACGTCCTGCCGGGCATGGCAGCCGCCTCGCATGGCGATTCTGTCGTTTGTTTGCGCGAACTCGGTACCGAATACCTCGCCCGCTATGGATTCATCGTTCCCGGCGAATGGAGAAGCGAGCAAGTGGTAGAGGTGCTGGGAGCCATCGAAAAGCCCGGTGTGGAGGCGGCTCCCTCCAAACTCGGCCTGATCGGACGGTACCTGTTCACTTCGGCGGTCTTCGAAGCCCTCAACGATGTCGAGCCGGGAGTGGGCGGAGAGATCCAGCTGACCGACGCCATCAATGCGGTGGGGGAGGCTGCGTCCTGTCTCGGGTACGTTGCCGCCAACGACCTGTTGGATTCGGGCACCCCAAGTGGCTATCTCGAGGCGTCGACCATCCTCGGTGCAGCCCATCCGGACTTCGGTGCCCGCTATCGTGCCTTCGTAAAGGAGTTCACCGAGGGTCTCTGAGTTCCTCGGTTCCAGGAGGACCGATGGGCGAGCTTTCTCATCTCGATGCAGCCGGACAGGCCCACATGATTGATGTTGGCGACAAGCCGATCACCCATCGACAAGCGGTCGCCGAGGCCCGGGTCCACATGAGCGCCGCAGCTGCCGATGCGTTATTCGGCGGCGAACTGCCGAAGGGCGACGCTCTGGGGGTCGCCCGGGTAGCCGGAATCCAGGCCGCCAAACGCACCTCCGAGCTGATTCCCCTGTGTCATCCCCTCGCCCTCACCACCATCTCCGTAGAGATCGGACGGGAGGGTGACGATGCCGTCGTCACGTGCAGCGTGGGCGCGACGGGCCAAACCGGAGTGGAGATGGAAGCACTCACCGCCGCCTCTGTGACGGCGTTGACGGTCTACGACATGGTGAAAGGATTGGAGCGACGGGCCGAGATTGCCTCGGTGCGCCTGCTGAAGAAATCAGGAGGGAAGTCGGGCGAATGGACGAGATGAAGGCCGGAGTTCTCACCGTGAGCGATCGGGTAAGCAGAGGAGAAGCCGAGGACGTTTCCGGTCCCACGGCCATCGCCATCTTGGCCGGGCTCGGCTTCGAGGTGGATTGGCTGGTGGTTCCCGATGAGGCAAAGGAGATCCAGGCCGCGCTTGGTGTTTGGGTAGATGGTGGGTTTCACCTGGTGATCACTACCGGGGGAACCGGTATGGCACCGCGTGATGTCACGCCCGAGGCCACGGCCGAACTTATCGAGCGACCGGCACCAGGGATCATGGAGGCTGCCCGGGCTGCGTCGGATCATCCGCACGCCATGTTGTCGCGAGGAGTAGCCGGTGTCGCCGGCTCGACACTCATCGTCAACTTGCCCGGTTCAACCAGCGGAGTCGAGGAGTCGCTTGCAGCGATTCGGCCTGTGCTCGTGCACGCCGTTTCGCTGCTGCGAGACACCGCCACACCACACTCATAGGCCCACCTACTGGTTGTGGGCGGCACTTTTCGCGGACTAGTGTGACGATTGCGTTGGAGTAGAGGAATCGGGCTTGGAACTACTAGTCGTCTTGGTGGTACTCGGGGGTCTGTGGGCCGCGCTCCTGTTGCCATCCTTTCTCGATTCACGCCACGACGCCCCGCTGACCTCCACCAAGTCATTCGATCGTCGGCTGGCCAAACTGGCTGCGCTGCGGCCCGGCTCAATTGATCCCGAGACCCTGCGGCGTCAGCAAGTGCTGGCGCGGCGGCGCCGGGTGATGGTCGGTCTTCTCGGCGCGGCGGGCGTCACCCTGGTTGCTGCCATCCTCACAGGCTCCATCCCCTTGCTGCTTCTGAGCCTGGCGTTTGATGGGATGTTTGTGGCGTACTTGGCTGCCCTCAATTCGGTTCAGCATCGGCCCCAGGCAACCCGGCTGCCCAACACCCCCGAACCCGTCACTTACGGCGAGCTCCGGCTGGTCAGCGAAGACGACTACCCGCAAGCGGCCAGCCGCTAACTATCCCGCTTAGGACCAACGACTCTATCGCTGATCGTCGATTTGTGAAATGACTCACAAAGGCACGTCCACCTGTGGAGCCATTCATGACTCAAGCCCCCCCCTGCTGTGAAGAGAATCTTCCACCGGTCCTGGTCATCACCGTGGATGAGATGGCGGCGATTGCCAAGGCGCTCGCCCACCCGGCCCGCATTCGGATACTCGAACAGTTTGACGAGTGTGTGCCTCGAGTGGTCGGAGACATCGTTGCCGACTGCCGCCTCGCCCAGTCCACGGTCTCCGAGCATCTCCGGATCCTCCGGGAAGCCAACCTTCTGTTCGCCCGCAAAGATGGGCCCCGCACCTGGTACTGCGTCCGCCGTTCGGTCCTTCACGCCTTCTCCCGGGCACTCGATGATCTGGCGATTGAGCCAGTGCTACACCAGGCCTCTGGCCACTAGGCGCCACGCTTCGCCTGCTGTCGATCTCGGCACTCTTGCGAATCCGTCAATCCCAGCCGCGCACCGCGTCTTGACCAGCAAGCCATTGGTGTTTCGAAAGGCTATGTCGGCAGGGTCTTTTGGCCCTATCGACGATCGTCGATCTGCGAAATCATGATGTCATACATTGTGAAAATATTCACATACAGAAAGAGTTTTGAGGAAGCCCCTCAAACCAAGCTAGGAAAGAGGAAGAAATGATCAAGCGCTTTAGGACCCTCGGCATAATGCTGGTAGTGGTCGGCATGGTCTTTGTGGTCGCAGGCGGCGTCGCCTACGGCAAGGTTCAGGAAGGCTACGACTCGTTGCAGTCGTTCAGTGAGTCACAGAACGTGACCCTGAGCTACAACGAAGACGGCCAGCTGGTCGATCGTGGCACCACCGAAGGTGCCGACGCGATCATGGACCTGCTCACCGTTGCCTGGGATTACCCGGTAGTTGAGGGCGACCTCAATCCCGACGACCCACTGGTCAACACGGCCTCTGAGTACATGTTCCAGATGGCCACGATCACCTACCACACGCTGCATGGAACCCAGACCGTCGTCTTGACAGAAGATGTCGAGTACAACGGCGAGACCTTCACCGCCGGCGAGTATGAGGTGGAAGTTGACGGCAAGTACTGGACCGACTTCGACCGGCGTCACCCGCTCGAGGGCCCGGCCCGCGGAATGGCATGGAGCGGAACCGCCCACGGGCTCATCGGTGAGCTTGGCGTCGGCACCGTCACCCACTCCACCCTGCAGCTCGGACTCGGCGTAGCCGGCATCACGGCCGGAATCGGCCTCTTCGCCCTGCTCGCAGGCTTCGGACTCATCTGGGCCAGCAAGGCCAAGGACGATTCGATCTTCGACATGGCAGCCGCTGTCCCCGAGAGGATTGCAGAAGACACCCTGACCAGCTAGCAACAACTAACCGAAAGAACGAGGCCCCTCTCTGGGGCCTCGTTCTTCGTTCCTTGGGAGTTCGGCTTCGCCGACCTCCATGGTGGGGGAGACGACGTTCCTTAGGAGTTCGGTTTCACCGACCTCCATGGCGGGTGAGGAGGAGCTGACTTAGGCTTGTGTCACTACAACCCCTGAGGAGCGACGTGGAACTTGGAGCGTTTTCAGTCAGTTTGTCGGTCAAAGACATGGGGGCGTCACGAGACTTTTACGAAGACCTTGGGTTCGAGATGGTGGCCGGCGATGGGACCACCTGGACCATCCTCGCCAATGGGCCGACGGCTCTTGGCCTTTTCCAGGGCATGTTTGAGGGCAACATCCTGACGTTCAACCCGGGCTGGATCGGGCTTGGCGATCCCGTTGACGAGTTCACCGACATCCGCGAGTTGAGTTCGCAGCTGGCTGCCAAGGGCATCGACCGCGTCGACGACACCAGCACGGAAACGCCTAACGGTCCGGCCAGCTTCTCGATCTCGGACCCCGATGGCAACGTGATACTCATCGACCAACACGTCTAGTTGACACCGGGCTATCGGCCGTATGGTCATGTGACTCGGACTGTTGGCGCTCGTAGCTGGCGCGTACGCGAAGGGCGATTCCGCGGACACGACGGCCGGCGGTGCGGGAGACGGAATCGCTACCTCCGCCTCGGCCCAGGCGAGTGGGCGAGGACTTTCGCGCAGTACCCGACGGCTACGCCGATTGTGGCAGCGTCAATCTCTCAAGCGGATGGCCGACCACGATTGCCTTCTTCAGTGAGGTCCGCGGGCAATGCCTTACCGAAGCGGCCGACTCGGGTGAGCCGGCCCAGCAATCCTTTCATGCTCGGGACAGGGCGGACGTGAGGGAGCGATCCTGCGAGTGAACGGACCGGGAGACATCGTCATGATCGACTATCACATCGACTAAGAGGGCACGGTAACGAGCAGCGAGACCACCTACTCACGCCTCGACACCCCAACAACCGGTCCCCCAACCTGCGCCAATTCGTAAAGCGACACCGCTGTTGGGAATGGTGAGTTTCCCCTAGGGAACTGTGACCTCGACGGTCGATCCACCCCATCCGTTCACCTGATCGCGTCCCTCGACAACCACAGTGGTACCGGCCGGGATCTCCACCCCGTCCAAGCTGCGCGTGAACGGTTGCTCTCCCGCGTGATCGTGTAGCAGTTCTCGGATCCCGTACACCGTACCGTCGGCACCAACCACCCGCCAGGCGTCCGCATAACGGTCGGCGGTTTCGTACGGCGAGCTGATCGTGACATCGAAGCGATATCG
>JAOTYB010000041.1 GCA_029862065.1 Acidimicrobiia bacterium
CACCGACAGCCGCCAGAAGCTGCTGACGGCGCTGGGAGCCGAAGACGCTCGCGCCCGGCGGATCGCCGTGGCCACGCTCGGGTTGTCCGCAGATCGGGGATTCGCCTTGCAGGTCTTGACGGATGCCTTCGCCGATGCCTCCGGACTGGTCCGCCGAACCGTCATCGACGTCGCCGTCGACCTCGAAGACGAAGCCGCTCGGCCACTCCTGGCCGAGGCCCTTGCCGACAGTGACGCCTGGATCCGCTGGAAGGCCGTCAAGGGCTTGGCCGATCTCGGATTGAACGAAAGTCGCGAGGCAGTAGAGTCGTTGGCGGCCGACAGTGACTTCCAGGTGCGGTTTGAAGTAGCGGCTGCCCTCAGGCCTTAGCCGGAGTCACGTCGGCTGGAGTCAGTCCCTTGGTCGGGCGCGACACGATGTACCAGACGATCCACGCCGCCAACGCGACCATGCCGGCGGCCACGTAGGGGTTGCGAACGGCCAGACCGATGGTGAGTGTGAAGCTGAGCACAACGGCTGCGACTCCGGTCACTTTCATGCGCCGAGTGAACCCCCGGCCGGCCCGGTAGTCGGTGATCATCGGGCCGAAGACCCGGTGGGTCACGATCCACGCATGGAGACGCTTATTCCCCATGGCGAAGAAGAATGCGGCCAGGAGGATGAAATCGAACGTCGGTATCCCCAGCACACCAACACCGATGAACCCGAGGCCAAGAAAGACCAACCCGAGGAGGGTGTACAGGACCCGCAGAACGCGGCTTCGTGACAGTTTGTCTGGCATTGGGCCACGAGGATACCGAGTTGCCGGAGACAAGACTCCGTGGCTTCTAGGCTCGTCTCATGCGGATTCTCTTCGTGTGTACGGGCAACATCTGCCGGTCGCCGTTCGCGGCGGCGCTGGGGCCGAGTATCGATCCTCAGCACACGTACACCAGCGCCGGGACCAACGCGCTGGTCGGCGAGCCGGCCTCCCGTCCCGGCATCGCAGCCGCCCACCAGCACTACGAAGTAGGGATGGGAGGCCACCGAGCCACTCAGCTGACAGCCGAAATGGTGGAGAACGCCGACATCGTGTACGCCATGGAGCAGTCCCACGCCGACGAAGCGAGCCGACTCGACCCGAGCGCTCGAGTCGAGCTGCTCAGTCCCGATGGCGGTCCCATTCCCGATCCGTATGGCGGTGACGAAACCGCCTACCTGGTCAGTTACTCGCTCATCCGACGCGCCCTGGCGTTGCGGCTACAACCGGACCTCAAATCACCCTGAGCGGCCAAGCAAAAACTCCCTATGCTGGTCTTGAGGAGGCTCATTGATGAAGCAATATCACACCCCGCCGCTGGTCGAGATCGCACCGAACGACACCGCCATTGCCGCGCTCTTTGACCAGGCTGAGAAACATCCGAACCGACCGGCCATCGCCTATCGCGAAGGCGACCGTTTCGTGGACGTCAGCCTGCGCGACTTCGCCAACAAGGTGCGGCTGCTGGCGGCTGGCCTGGTGTCGCTCGGCATTCAACCCGGATCAAAGATCGCTCTCCATTCGGGCACACGGCCCGAATTCACATACTTCGACTACGCCATTTGGGCGGCGGGGTGTGTGACGGTCCCCATCTATGAGACCTCGTCGGAAGAGCAGGTCGAGTGGATCATCGGGAACTCCGAAGCCGTAGCCGTCATCTCCGAGAACCAGGAGATGAAGGACAAATTCGATTCGGTCGCAGCCAGCATCCCCACGTGTGAGCATTCCATCGTTATCGAACACGGCGGGTTCGACGACCTCATCAAAGCCGGGGCCTCGGTAGATCAGGCCGAAGTTGACCGGCGGTGGCAATCAATCAACCAGGAAGACCTGGCCACCCTCGTGTACACCTCGGGCACCACCGGGCGGCCAAAAGGGTGCATGCTGACCCACCACAATTTCATCTTCCTCGTGCGCCAACTCGTGGCAGCCGTGCCACCGGCGTTCCACGAAGGCAGCTCGACGCTGTTCTTCTTGCCGCTGGCCCACATCTTTGCCCGGGTGGCGCAGGTGAGCTGCCTCACCGCCGGAGTCAAGCTTGGCTATTCGACCGGTATCCCGGTGTTGCTCGAAGAGCTGGCAATGTTCCAGCCGACCTGGCTCTTCAGCGTGCCGCGGGTGTTCGAGAAGGTATTCAACGGCGCCCAGCACAAGGCCCATTCAGAAGGAAAGGGCAAGATCTTCGACCATGCCGCCAAGGTGGCCGAGGAGTTCTCACGCCAGACCCAGGCCGGCCGGGTGAAGCCCCTCACCAAGATCCAGCACGCGTTGTTCGACAAGCTCGTGTATTCGAAGCTCCGGGCAGCCTTCGGCGGCCAGGTGACCTACGCCATATCAGGCGGAGCCGCCCTCGGCGACCGCCTTGGTCACTTCTTCACGGGGATCGGAATCCACATCCTGGAGGGCTACGGCCTCACCGAAACCACGGCAGGCTCCACTCTCAACCGTCCGGACGCCACCGAGGTTGGATCGGTTGGCCAGCCCATCCCGGGGGTTACGGTCGGAATCGCCGACGACGGCGAAGTCCTGCTGAAGGGTCCCCACATCATGCGCGGCTACTTCAAGAACGACACGGCTACGGCCGAAACCATTAGCCCGGAAGGCTGGTTCCACACGGGAGACATCGGAGAGCTGGACGGAGCCGGTTATCTGCGGATCACCGGGCGCAAGAAGGAAATCCTCGTCACCGCCGCCGGGAAGAACGTCGCACCCGCCGTCATCGAGGACCGCATCCGGGCCCACCCGCTCATAAGTCAGGCCATGGTGATCGGTGATGGCGAGAAGTTCATCGCCTGCCTCATCACGATCGATCCCGAGGCGTTTCCGGCTTGGCTGGAGGAAACCGGTAAGACGGGCGCGGTGCCCGACCTGGTCGATGATCCCGAATTGCGGAGCGCGGTCGAGGAAGCGATCGAAGAGGGAAACAAGGCGGTCTCACGGGCCGAGGCGGTGCGGGAGTTTCGGATCCTGCCGGACGACTTCACCATCGACGGTGGCGAGATCACACCGACGCTCAAGCTGCGTCGAGCCATCGTGATGAAGAAGTACGCCGGGATGGTTGAGGACATCTACCGCTAGTTAGCTGACGAACGAGTCGTAGCCGAGGCCGATGAAGTAGCTGACGACTGCCCCGACGCCCGCCACCGCAACGTTCTCAACTCCGCTGACTACCGGGTTGCGGCGGGTGAGCCGGGTCTTGACCACACCAACCACGAACAGACCAATGGCCGCCCCGGCCGCCGCCACCAACAGGGCATGGTCGGGATTGTCCATAAACACGAACGGGAGGACGCTGGGAATCGAACCGGCCAGGAATAGCAATCCCGACATCACCATGGCGTAGATCGGGTTGCGGCGCCCGTGGTCGATGACCCCGAACTCGAAGGCCTTCATGAGCTCGAGCAGAACCTCATCATCGGTGGCCGCAGATCGGACGACTTCGTCGACGGCTTGGTCATCCAGCCCGATCCCGGACAGGTAGTCGCGCAGTTCGTCCAGCTCCCGCGCCTTGTAGTACTTGAAGTGCTCTCGCTCGAGCTCCAGCTCTCCGTCGATGGCCTCTTCCTGTGACTTGGTCGCCATGTACTCACCGGCCGCCATCGAGACAGCTCCGGCGAAGGCTCCCGACAAGCCGGCCAGCAGCACCACCTCTGAGCTAACGCCCCCACCGACAACGCCCACCACCAGCAAGAAAATCGAGACCAGCCCGTCGTTTACCCCGAGAATGACGTCGCGTAGGTATTGCGACCGCGGGCCAAGATGCTCTTGGTAAGGGGGGATCTGTTCTTCGGACACCGGCATCGCCATGGGCCGAATGCTACAAGTGGCGGACTATTCGCCTGCGCTCAAACGCGTGAGGGCTGCACTCATCCATTCGTGCCAGGCGGCGGTCATTTCGGCGCGATTGGCGTAGTCGGCGGGGCGCAGCGATCTGCCGACCGCCACCCGAATCGGATGGCGCCGCAGCTTGAGGTCTTCGAGGCCCATTGCATGGCCCGTGCCCCACAGCGCCATGGGCACCAGGGGGGCACCGACCCGAAGTGCCAACCAGGCTGCCCCTTCCTTGGGCGGGCTCTCCCCCCACTCGGCCACGCGCCGGCCCTCAGGGAACAGCGTCACGCCCCCGCCCGACTCCAGCTGGGCAACGGCCGTGCGCATCGAGCGAAGCGGCACAGTGCCGCGAGGCATCGGAACCACCCCCAGGAAGTACGTAAGGCCGTCGAAGAACCGAGACCGCCCGAACAGCTCATCCACTCCGAGAAATCGGGTCGGCCGTCCGGCGGCCACAGCCGCCACCACCGGGTCGATATGACTGAAGTGGTTGGCAGCCACCACCACCGGGCCTGCCGGGAAGGGCTCCTCCCGGGTCACGGTGAAGTCCCACACGCGCGGCAGCACACGTTGGACGACGGCTTGGGCGCCTCGCCACATGTTGAAAGCGGCAAAGGGGAACCCCGGCTCATACCGGGGCTGAATCGCAGGCATACCGTCGACTCTAGAATCTCTGGCCCGGAGGTACGAGTGCATGGGTGACAGAAAGAGGTGGCGATTGCTTCCCCTGGCAGGAGGGGCTGTCGTGCTCGGCCAGATTCTCTATGCCGCCCATCGACCCGATCTTCCCTCCTACGACAACTACGCGACATCCGGGGCGCTGGGAGATCCCGGACTTCCCGGTCTCACACTGGTGGCCATCGGCGACAGTTCCATCACAGCTCCCGGCGTGCGCCACATCGACGACGCCTGGATCCGACGGGTCGCCCATTCCTTGACCGACCGCTACTTCGTTCACCTCCATTCGCTGGCCATTGGCGGTTCGAAGGCCTCCGATGTGCTGGCCGACCAATTGCAGGCAGCGCTCGAGCTGGAGCCGGACCTCGCAATCGTTTCGGTGGCCGCCAACGATGCCATCCGGGCAGTGGCGCCGGCCCGGTTCGAACGCCAGCTCGACGAAATCGTTGGATCGCTCGTGGATGTTGGAGCGCGGGTGGTGCTGGTCGGTGTCGGTGATCTCGGGGCGATCCCCCGACTGCCACGGTTCTTGCGTTGGTACCTCACCCGCCGCTCCGCCCAGTTCGACCGGATATCCCAGACCGTGGCCACCCGGCACAAGACGACGGCCAAAGCCGAAGTGCGCGGCGATTTATCAGACGCGTTTAGGCGCGATCCGTTGATGTTCTCAGGCGACGGCTTCCACGCGTCGAGTCACGGGCACGAACATTTCGCCCACCACATCTATCAGGCGGTGGATCGAGCCCTCAGCGACTAGGCCGCCTGGTTCAGCTCCTGATGCTCAGCGCAGTGAGCCTCGCCGCTCTGGCGAACGAGACAGCATCCGTCTGCTTCGCAGATGCACGTTGGTTTCATACCACCTCTTCGGCATAACCTCGCGAAAACTTATCGCGAACAACCAACCTACGAGCCAGCCCCTCCCCCATGCAAATAGATACAACTCTCTCAGCGGCACGCCGATCACTGTTCGTGGTGTTGTTTTGAGAACCTTTGGCCCGGTAGTGGGTCAGATAGCGGAAGTCGGGAGAACACGCGAAATGATCGATATCATGGATCGACACCGGGAAGCCAATCATGCACGAACGTAACTTGCGGTTCGGTCTCTACCTCTCGGACCTCAACCGCGACAAGAACGACAGCCACGGCATCATCAACTATTCCGTCGGATTGGCCAACGCCCTCCAGCGGTCTGTCCCCGCCCACGAGCAGCTCTACATCTACGCCAACCCGGCGATCACCCGGGAACTGGAAGCCAGAATCTCCGAGCGAGTGACCATCCGGATTACTCCCCCGCCCACCAGCAGCCAGCGAATGCTCTCCGATCACCTGCTCGGGGTGAAGCGCGCCTCCGACGACGGGGTGTCGGTGCTCCACTTCCCCAAGGGCTTTGTTCCCATCTTGCCGAACCGCCGCATGAAGGTCGTGGCCACACTCCACGACGACATCCCCCTCATCTATGCCCGTGGCGAGTACGGACGGGAGTATTCGTCGACCAAGTCCCGATACTTCACGTTCTCTCTCCGACACACACTCCGCCAAGCCGACGGGTTGATCACCGTGTCGGACACCTCACTTGGACGATTCATGGACCTCGCCAAGGACGCCAACATCACGATGCCCCCGAGCTTCGTCTCCTACCAGGGCATCACCCTCCCGCTCAACGATTCAATCGCTGTTGAAGACAAGAAGCCGTACCTCATCCACATCGGGTCGAACAAACCGCACAAGCGGTCGCATCAGGCGGTCGAATTCATGCTCCGCTACGTTGCACACACCGATGAGAACCTGCAGCTGCTCATCCTCGGGCCGCTCACCCGATCCACCGAAATGCTGCTGCAGAACAACCCGGCCAACCGAATCAAACGCACCCTGTCCGTTCAGGAGCTGTCTCGCATGATTGGCCAATCCCGGGCTCTCGTCTTCAACTCAGATCGAGAAGGCTTCGGACTACCGCCGGTCGAGGCCTACGCCCTCGGGACGCCGGCGGTCTTCGCCAGAACGGGCGTGATGGTTGAGGTGCTGGGCGACACGCCGGGGGCATACGAGGCCAATGACTACGACGACTTCGCTCGGGCACTCGACAATGCTCTCGCTCTGGGGACCGACGAGTTGGCCGCCCATCGCCAGCACATCCTCGATTTGTACGACTGGGATGCCGTGGCCCGGGAAACGCTCAAGGCCTACCGACAGGTGGCGTCTCACCCCTAGAGCGGTAGCCTGGCGGCCGCATGGACAGGAACGCCGGCATACTTCTCCACCCGACCAGCTTGCCGGGTCCGTTCGGTATAGGCGACCTCGGGCCGCGAGCCCATGAGTGGGTGGAATTCCTCGGCCGGGCGGGATGTGCCTGGTGGCAGGTTCTTCCACTCGGGCCAACCGGCTACGGAGACAGCCCCTACCAAACCTTCTCGGCTTTCGCCGGCAACCCTGCCCTGATCAGTCCCGAGTGGCTCGCAGAAGACGGCCTCATCGAGACACCTGCCAGCCCGGGGTTTCCAGACGATCATGTCGACTACGGGCTCGCCCTTCCGTGGAAACGGGAGCTTCTCGCCGCTGCGTTTGAGCGGTTCGAGGTGGGTGACCATTCCCTGCAGGCTGACTTTGAGGACTTCTCTGAGGCCAACAGCGACTGGCTCCCGGAGTACGCCCTTTTCCTGGCGCTCAAAGAGGCCCACGGGATGGTTTCCTGGGTCGAATGGCCTGCCGAGTACCGCGACCGCCAGCCGGCCGCCCTTTCCGAGGCAGCCGCCGACCTGGCCGACGCCCGCCACCGGGTGGCCTTTGAGCAGTTCTTGTTCTTCCGCCAATGGGAGCGGTTGAGAGTTGCCTGCGCAAACAACGGAGTCCGGATCATCGGTGACATCCCGATCTTCGTCGCCCACGACAGCGCCGACGTATGGGCCAGCCGTGAGCTGTTCTCGATCGGGGCGGATGGACACCCGACGGTGGTCGCCGGGGTCCCGCCCGACTACTTCTCAGAAACCGGACAGCTGTGGGGCAACCCGCTCTATCGGTGGGGAGCTCATCGGCGCGACGGCTACGAATGGTGGATCCAGCGGATGAGCGCCAGCCTGGCCCTGGTGGATCTGGTTCGCCTCGACCACTTCCGAGGCTTTCACGACTACTGGGAGATACCGGGCGACGCCGAGGATGCCGTAATCGGACGCTGGCGGCGAGGACCCGGCGGAGGACTGCTCAAAAAGATTCGCGAGGCAATCGGTGGGCTGCCGGTGATCGCTGAGGATCTGGGGGGCGACATGGGCCCGGGCGTCGCTCGGCTACGCCGGCGGTTTGGGCTCCCCGGTATGAAAGTGACCCAGTTCGCCTTCGGGTCCGGCCCGGGCGACGAGTTCCTCCCCCACAACTACGACAGCGACAACTGGGTGGCCTACACGGGAACCCACGACAACGAGACCGTTCGAGCATGGTTCCTGTCGGCGGCCGATCACGAGCGGGAGTACGCCATGCGTTACACCGCCACCGACGCAGACGACATCCACTGGGGCCTCCTGCGACTCACCTGGTCCTCGATCGCCGGGCTGGCAGTCGCCCCCGTTCAGGATTTTCTGGGCCTCGGGCCGGAGGGTCGTATGAACATCCCCAGCACGCTGGGCGGCAACTGGCAGTGGCGGGTATCGGCAGATGCCATGAGTGATGACCTGGCGGATCAGATCTGGAGTCTCAACGAGACCTATGGGCGGTTGGCCGGCTAGAGGTAGGGCCCGGAGCCGGATTCTTCGACGGGGGCCCCCGTGCTGTCCAGCGTGTGCAAGGCCTCCAGGTTCTGCATGGCCGCTCGTTGGACTGCCACCTGCTGACCCCACAGGCTTGCCCGAATTCCGTGAAACAGGCCCTCGAGCCATCCGGCCAACTGTGCCTGAGCCACCCGCACCTCCGCCTCCGAAGCCCCTTCCTGCAAGGGCAGCACCACCGCGTCGAGCTCCTCGCGCAGTTCGTCTGACATGATCTCCCGCAGAGAGGCCACCGTCCGTCCGTGGACCCCTTGCAGTCGGGCCACGGCATGCTCGTCGAGGTCGATGCCACGAACTTCTACCAGCATCGCCTGGGTCATCGAAGCGATCCGGACAAGCTTCAACGGCTCGGAGACAAGTGGCTGATCCGCTTCGGATTCGTCCGCCTCGAGCACCTCTGGTTGGGGCATCTCGTTGTCAGTCACGTGCAGAATGCTAGTGGCCGCCTGATCTCAGGCCTCCAACCACTCGGTGTGGAAGAACTCGCCTCGCGGCTTATCCAGCCGTTCGTAGGTATGGGCGCCGAAGTAGTCCCGTTGCGCCTGGATGAGGTTGGCGGGCAAGCGGTCGGTGCGGTACCCATCGTAGAACGCCAGGGCCGTCGAATAGGCGGGTACGGGGATCCCGGCTTCGATCGCTCGCATCACAGTGCGACGCCATCCTCCTTGGGCGGCTGCCAGTTGGTCCCGGAAATACCCGTCGATAACCAGTGAAGCAACATCCGGGTTCCGATCGAAGGCGGTCTTGATGTGCTCGAGCAGGACGGATCGGATGATGCACCCTTCCCGCCACAAGTAAGCGATCCCGCCGTAGTCGAGGTCCCACCCGTATTCGGCGGCGGCCGTGCGGAGCAGCATGAACCCCTGGGCATAGCTGACGATTTTGGAGGCATAGAGGGCATCGTGGAGGTCGGCAATGACCGCCGCTCGATCCCCGGCGATCTCGGGGGCAGGGCCATTCAGCACCGAAGAAGCTGCCACCCGCTCGTCCTTCAAGGCAGACAGCACCCGTGCGTATACGGCTTCGGCTACGAGGGTGACCGGAACCCCCAAGGTGAGCGAGGAAATACCGGTCCATTTGCCGGTGCCTTTTTGCCCGGCGGCGTCAAGGATCTTCTCCAACAGGGGCTGGCCATCGGTGTCGCGGGTCGCCAGGATGTCGGCGGTGATGTCCGTGAGGTAGGAGTCGAGGGGGCCCTCCTTCCAACTGCGGAAGGTGGCGGCCATCTCCTCGGAGGACATACCGAGGCCGATTCGCATGAGCGAATAGGCCTCGGCCAAGACCTGCATGTCGCCGTATTCGATTCCGTTGTGGACCATCTTGACGTAGTGGCCGGCCCCGTCGGCGCCCACCCAGTCACAGCACGGTGTGCCGTCGGCGACCTTGGCGGCGATCGATTGCAGGATTTCTTTGACGGCAGGCCAGGCAGCCGGCGACCCGCCCGGCATGATCGAAGGGCCGTAGCGGGCACCCTCCTCGCCGCCCGAGACTCCGGTGCCGATAAACAGCAGGCCGCGCCCTTCGAGATCGCTTGTGCGGCGAATGGTGTCCTCGTAATGGGCATTGCCGCCATCAATGATGATGTCGCCGTCCTCCAACAACGGCACCAGCGCTTCAATGACCGCGTCGGTTCCGGGGCCGGCTTGCACCATGAGCAAGACCCGGCGGGGTACCTCCAGCATCTCAACCAGCTCGTCGAGGGTGGTGGCAGCCATCACCCCGGCCGCCGACCCTTCGGCCTGCATGAAATCAGTCGTCTTGGCCGTCGTGCGGTTGTACACGGCCACCTGGTACCCGTGGTCGGCGATGTTGAGCGCCAGATTGCGACCCATGACGGCCAGACCTATGACGGCGATATCAGCTTTCACACGGTGAACCTAGCGCCGCTCGTAAGCTCCCCCCATGAAGCATGGAACGGTTCTCGTGTTTGCCGGGGGCGAGATGGCTCCCTCCGACTATCCCGTGCCGGCGGCCGACTACGTGATCGCCGCCGACTCGGGGCTTGATCACGCGCTCGCCGCCGGCGTGACCGTCAACTTGTTGGTCGGCGATCTCGATTCGATCAGTCCGGAAGGCTTGGCGGCGGCCACGGCCGGTGATGTTTCAATCGAACGGCACCCGACAGACAAGGATGCCACCGACCTCGAGCTGGCATTGGGAGCGGCCGTCCGGTATGGCGCCGAGCGAATCGTGGTGGTCGGTGGTAGTGGCGGCAGAATCGATCATCTGCTCGCCAATGCCTTCCTCCTCACCAGCCCGGCCTGGGCCGATGTGGACGTGGAGTGGTTGGTGGGTCCAGCCCACATTCTCGCCATTCGGGAGGAAGCCACTATTGCCGGCAGCCCGGGCGACACACTCACCCTGTTGGCCGTCGGCGAGCCGGCGGACGGCGTGACAACGGAAGGGCTTCGATTTGAGCTGGACAACGATGTCCTGCTTGCTAGTTCAACTCGGGGCGTGAGCAATGTACTGGTTGAGTCCGAGGCAACGATCCGAGTTCACAACGGTGTAGTCCTGGCCATTCATCAGCGGGCTTAGGACTCGGCGATATCGGCGAGGTGCGCTCCCGAGACTCTGACGAGCTCGCTGAGTGGGATCGGATAGACCGTGGTCGGAGTGCCGGCCGCCGACCACACCTCGTCGTGTCTCTGCAATCCAGAGTCAAGGAAGACGGGCAGCGGCCGGGGATAGCCGAAGGCCGGAGTTCCCCCTGCCGCGAAACCGGTTGCCGCTCTCGCCTCCTCGAGGGTGGCTCGGCGGGCTGTCACCCCGCCCATCAGACCTGCGAGTTTGGCGAGGTCGAGCCGGTGGTCACCCGCCAGGATCGCCACCACCGGCTGTTCCCCGACCATGAATACGAGGCTTTTGGCGATAGCCGACAACTCGCATCCCACGGCCGCAGCCGCATCGGCCGACGTCTTAGTGCCATCGGGGAACTCATGAATGTCGAGTGTGAGGCCGAGCTCGTCGGCCGCGGCCAGCACCCGCACCGTTGCTGGGCGCAGAGACCCAGTCACCCGGCGAACTTGGCGCCGAGTTTCTGGAACTCCTCCTGGTTAGAGGTAGGAATCAGGTACCCATCCGTTGATCGAATCTCGTCGAGATGGCCGGCGACATCCTCCACCGTTAGACCACCCTCCGACAGCGGATTCTTGAAGTAGCCATCAGCGAGGCCAACGAACATGCGGCTGATGGAACCGCCTCCCACCGACCACACCTCACCGGTGAGCTCACAGTCCTCGGAGGCCAGGTAGGCGACGGCCGGACTCACGAGCTCGGGCCCGAACTGCTCTTCGGTGATCCCGAATGCACCAAGCAGTTCCTCGGTCATGCGAGTCACGGCGATGGGAGCGATGGCGTTCACCCGAATGTTGTACTTGGCTCCCTCGAGCTTGAGAACGTTCACCAGCCCTACCAGTCCCATCTTGGCTGCGCCGTAATTGGCCTGACCGAAGTTGCCGAGCACTCCTGAGGCCGAAGAGGTCATAACGACCCGCCCATAGTTCTGCTCGCGCAGATGAGGCCAGGCTGCCCGCGTCACAAACATCGAGCCGCGCAAGTGAACGTCCAGCACGGCCGCGATCTGTTCGGTCTCCATGTTGTGGAAGGCCTTGTCGCGGAGGATCCCGGCGTTGTTCACCACGATGTCGACATGCCCGAAGGTTTCGATCGCCTTCTGGACGATGGCTTCAGCTCCGTCGGCAGAGGCAACCGAGGAATACTCGGCGACGGCGGCGCCACCGGCAGCTTCGATCTCGGCCACGACTCCGTCGGCGGCACTGGTGGCCTGGCCGGTTCCATCGACGTTCCCGCCCAGATCGTTGACGACGACGGCCGCCCCTCGTGCTGCCAGAAGCAACGCATGCTGACGTCCGAGGCCGCCGCCCGAGCCGGTGACGATCGCCACCCGATCCTTGAAATCCACCATCGAAACACGTCTCCTTCGGGTCCGGCCAACTGTAGTGCTCGACCAGCGCCGTCCTCCTAACCTGGCCATATGTCCAACGTGCTCACACTCGAACATGCGGAAACAGTCGCCACCGTCTGGCTGGACCGGGCCGATGCCCGCAATGCGATGGGGGCAGAGATCTGGGACGACCTGCCCGAGATGATGGAGCGTCTCGGCGCCGACCCCACCGTGCGGGTGGTCATCATCGCCGCCCGCGGCGAGGCGTTCACCGTAGGGCTCGATTTGAAGGCCTTCGGGCCCGGACTCATGGCCGGTTTCGGAGATGGAGACGGGCCCGGCGCTCGCGCCCAAACCCGCCAGCAGGTCAAGCGCATGCAGCACACGATGACGTCCATTGCTCGCTGCCCGAAGCCGGTGATCGCCGCCGTCCACGGCTATTGCATCGGCGCCGGAGTCGACCTCATCACCGCCTGCGATATCCGACTGGCGACCCGGGATGCTGTGTTCTCAGTGCGCGAGACACGGATGGCAATGGTGGCCGACGTCGGCACTCTCCAACGCCTCCCGCGCATTGTGAATCCCGGCGTGGTGGCCGAGCTGGCTTTCACCGGCCGGGACTTTGACGGCGAGGAGGCCAAGACCATGGGCCTGGTGAGCCAGGTCTTCGACTCACAGGAGGAGTTGGGCAAGGCCGCCAGAGCAATGGCCGACCAGATCGCCGCCAATTCACCGCTGGCGGTCCAGGGGTCAAAGGCCGTCCTGGGCGCCACCGAACACATGTCAGTTGAGCAAGCGCTCGACTATGTGTCGGTGTGGAATGCTGCCTTCCTCCACTCCAACGACCTTCAGGAGGCGGTGACCGCCTTCATCGAGAAGCGCCCGCCGGAGTTCGACGGTACCTGAGCATGATTCCCGCCCTCCGTGCCCTGGTTGCCTATCCGGTGATCGCTTTGTCGACGATGGTGTTCGGCGGTCTCGCCGTCATCGGATCCTGGCTTCCGCTCCGATGGCATGTCTCAGACCGGGCCGCATCGATATGGGCTCGCATCTTCCTGATCGTCGCCGGCATCCGTTTTGATGTGGAGGGTCATGAGCATGTCCAACCCGGCCGACCACAAGTGATCGTCTCTAATCATCTGTCCAACCTCGACCCGATGATCCACTGGCTGGCCATGCAACCGATCCACTATCGGTTCATGGCCAAGAAAGAGGTCTACAAGATCCCGTTCTTTCGGACCGCCGTCAAGGCGATGCACATGGTGAAGGTGGACCGGGAGGCTGGTGTCGGCGGGTATGACTTCATCAACTCCCAGGTCCGGACGGTATTCGACCTCGGCTTGTCACTCATGATCTATGGAGAAGGCACCCGCTCACGTACCGGGCACATCAAGGACTTCAAGAAAGGCCCGTTCATCATCGCCAAGGCAGTGAATGCCCCCGTCCTCCCGGTCACTATCGAAGGCACCGACCTGGCGTGGCCTCCCGGCGACTGGCGGATGTACGGGGGCCGGGTTCAGGTGGTCATCCATCCCCTCGTCGAACAGTCCGGGTCACCCACCGACATGCGGGAGCAGGTCGAGCAGACGGTCCGCACCACCTACGCCCGACTGGAGGCTGAACGGAAGCCGGCGGGCTAGCCGAAGCTCGAACCGGCTACCAGTTCGTCAAAGTTGGCTTCCGGCTCGAGCCCCGATTCCGCCATCCACTTCTGGTACTCATCGAAGGCGGTCATCGACTCAAGCCGGCGCCCACTGTTGAACAGTGCGTAGACGAGCTGCTGCCAGAATCGCTCGCGATAGGGATACTCAATCACCAGGCCCCGCAGACGGGATGCGCACTCGCCACAGCGGCCCAGCCGCAGTTCGGATTCGGTTTCGATCTCCACTGCCAGCAGCTTGAGCTCCTCCAGCCGGATGGCCTCGAGCCTGGCCCACTCCTCATCTCCCAGCTCACCAAGCGCCGGACCTCGCCACAGATCGATGGCAGAGCGACAGATCAGGCGGGCATCATTCGGTGCGGACGCCAGCACTTCCTGGGCCTGGTGGACCATCTGTTCAAACCGGCAGCAGTCCAACTGCCGGCACTCGGCCTCGAGGATGTATGAGTGGTCCTCGCTGATGACCGCATCCGGGCCGAGCTGATGGCGCAACCGCGACACGTAGGACTGAAGGGTGGCTCGCCCGGTCGGGGGCGGAGCGTCTCCCCACACCACCCAGGCCAGATGGTCGGCGCTGACGGCGTGGTTGACGCTG
>JAOTYB010000176.1 GCA_029862065.1 Acidimicrobiia bacterium
AATATTCCGTCGCGGATGGCTTTCTCGGTGGCCTCCCAGGCTGACAGCCGGGTAATCCTCGATGCCAGCGGGGCCGAGAAGCTCATCGGCCTCGGAGACATGCTGGTGGTTACCGCTCGCGATCCGAAACCCGAGCGCATTCAGGGCGCCTGGGTCGAGGAAAGCGAGATTCACGCCGTGGTGGCCTGGGTGAAACAGCAGGCCAAAGCCAGGTACGACGAGTCGATGTTCGTGGAGGCCGACAAGCAAGCCAAAGCAGCCGAGGACTCCGAGGGCGAGGACCCCGACATCCTCCGGCAGGCTACGGAGCTCATCGTTCGCTCCCAGCTCGGATCTACCTCCATGCTGCAACGCAAGCTTCGGATCGGCTTCGCCCGGGCCGGCCGGGTGATGGACATCCTCGAAAACAAGGGAATTGTCGGTCCTTCCGAGGGATCCAAGGCCCGAGAGGTGCTCATCGAGGCCGAGGACATCGAAAGCGTCCTCAGTTCCTAACCAGTTCGCAGTACGCAGTACGCGATACGCAATACGCAATACGCAATACGCAAAACCGTGTTGGTGTACCGCCTCGAGCCTCTGCGTTACGGCGTCCCGCGTCCGGCGTCCTGCGTCCTAGCGTCCGGCGTCCGGCGTCCGGCGTCCGGCGTCCTGCGTCCTGCGTCCGGCGTCCTGCGTACCGCCTTCTGCCTTCTGCCTATTATTCCTAAGCTGACAAAGCGTCCAAGAACAAATACGCTGAGTGGTCGGGGCACCGATTGTGGCGGAGATGAAGAAGACCAAACTCATACAGAACCGTGGCGTCTCTCGCCCCAGCGCGTTCGAGGGTCCCCACGGAACCTTCCGGTTCATCGACATCGGCGACAAGTCCCGCACCAAGGTGGTCGGCCCGCACGGTATGCGGGGGGAGCTGGAGTTCGGGCCGAGTGCTCCCGGACCGTTCGGTGAAGTGATTGGCCAGATCGACGACAGCAAAGTGGTGTTCCGCTATCGACCGTGGGGGTCGATGGAGCCGGGCCGTCACTCCTTTGAGATCCGTTACGAGGGCGCCGAGTACACACTTG
The DNA here is from genome assembly GCA_029862065.1 of Acidimicrobiia bacterium. Taxonomy (GTDB): domain Bacteria; phylum Actinomycetota; class Acidimicrobiia; order Spongiisociales; family SHLN01; genus SHLN01. The sequence continues at coordinate 1,062 of JAOTYB010000176.1, forward strand.
TTGCCCGCGGCCGGCGGCCCGTCCCACAGCTCGAAAACACCGACGGGCTGGTCCTCGCCATGTTCGGCAAGCGGAGTGGCTCAGCCTCGCGGGTTCTCAATCCAGACGAGGACGTGCTGGTCGCCCTCATCGCCGGCTCCGGCGTAGCCGATGTCACCCTTCCGCAAGGCTGGCTGGCCCGGCACTAACTAGTCCAGACGGACTAGAGGTCTTTGGCTCTCTCGAATCTCATGCATTTGACGTTGTGGGGGGTATGAGCAATGCCTGTGATCCCCGCAACCGCCCGGGCTTCGTCCAGGGGGATCTTGCCGCCTACTTGCACGAGCCCGCCGGTGTGACTGAAGCCGCCGACGACTTGCGGCTGGTGTTGCTGGCGGTCTTCTCAACAATGCTGATAGTGGCCGCTGTGTTCGGGGTCGTTCTGGTCGCTGCCTAGCCATTGCCGATGAGGCAGGTAGCCTCCATCCGATGCTCGAGATTCTCCAACCGGATGGCTCCCTCGCCGGCGAAGCTCCCTTTTCCGTAGACGAAACCAAGCGGTTGTATGCCGCCATGGTCTCGGCACGGACCTATGACACCAAAGGGACGGCGCTTCAGAAGCAGGGTCGGCTTGCGACCTACGCCTCTTTCGAAGGTCAGGAGGCGGCTCAGGTGGGTGGAGTTTCAGCCTTGCGAGCCGATGACTGGGTGGTTGCCACCTATCGCGATGCGGCGGCGATGTGGATGCAGGGCTACCCGTGGGCCAACCTCTTCCTGGGCCGAACCGGGGATGAGCGCGGCGGTTCGCCTCCCGAGGGAGTCAACGTGTTGCCGCCATCAATCACCGTAGGTGCTCACATGATCCATGCTGTCGGACTGGCCTGGGGCGAGAACCACCTTGGCCGCGATCGGGTGGCGATGACCTTCTTCGGCGATGGGGCAACCTCCGAGGGCGATTTCCATGAGGCGATGAACTTCGCCGGGGTGTTTCACACGCCGGTGGTCTTTCTGTGCCAGAACAACCAGTACGCCATCTCGACTCCCCGCCATCGCCAAACGGCCTCGGAGACCATTGCCCAGAAAGCAGATGCTTACGGTATGCCGGGCCTTCAGGTCGACGGCAACGATCTCTTCGCAGTCGGAGCGGCGGCCGCCGAGGCCGTGACCCGGGCTCGGGCGGGTGGAGGGCCAACCTTGATTGAGGCGGTCACCTTTCGAGTCGGGCCCCACACGACCGCCGACGATCCCGGACGCTACCGGGACGAGTCCGAGGAGGTCGAGTGGCGACAGCGTGATCCGATCGACCGGGTCCGACGCTACCTCGAGGCCGCCGGGGAATGGACAGCTGAGTGGAACGCTCAGCTGGAGGCGGCGGCCTCTGCGGAAATCGAGGTCGCCATCGGCCAGGCCGAAGCGCTCGAACCGCTCGGCCCCGGCGAGATATTCGACGCGATGTTCGAGACGAAGACCCCTCAGTTGGATCGGCAGCGGGGGATTTTGATGGGCGGCCCTGATGAGTGACCTGAATATGGCGCAGGCGATGACGGCCGCCCTCGACCACGTCCTGGCGATTGATCCGGCTGCCGTCCTCCTCGGCGAAGACGTTGGCCTGTCCGGAGGCGTGTTCCGGGTGACCGACGGGCTCCAGGCGAAGCACGGTGTTGAGCGAGTGATCGACACGCCGGTGGCCGAATCAGGGATCGTTGGCGCCGCCTTCGGCATGGCGGTGGCCGGGCTGCACCCGGTCGCCGAGATCCAGTTCCTCGGCTTCGCCTACCCCGCTTTCGACCAGGTGGTGAGTCACGTGTCGCGCATCCGCAATCGCTCTCAACATCGGTTTACGGCACCGCTGGTTATCCGCATTCCGTATGGGGCGGGCATCGGTGCCGCCGAGCACCACAGCGAATCCACCGAGGCCCTCTTCGCTCACACGCCCGGCCTCAAGGTGGTTATCCCGTCGACGCCGGCCGACGCCGCCGGACTCTTGATAACCGCGGTGGCGGATCCGGATCCGGTGGTCTTCCTGGAGCCGATCCGCTCATACCGGCGAGTACGGGGAGAGGTGGCCGAGCCACCGACGTCGGTGCCCTTCGGGGAGGCGGCCGTCCGGCGGCCCGGCACCGATCTCACCCTCATCTCCTATGGAGCGATGATGCCCGACGTGCTCGATGCGGCCGACCAATTGGCCGCCGAGGGAGTGGAGGCCGAGGTCATTGATCTCAGGACGCTTGTCCCGCTCGATCTCGAGACGGTGCTCGAGTCGGTGTCGGGAACCGGGAGGGTGGTCATAGTCCAGGAGGGGCACCGGACCTGCGGCTTCGCCGCCGAGCTGGCGGCTTCCATTCAGGAGCATGCGCTCTATTCACTGGAGGCCCCGGTCGCCCGCGTCACGGGGTGGGACACGGTGGTCCCGCTGCGGCGGGCCGAGCACCAGTACGTACCATCGGTTGCCAGGATCATGGCGGCGGCTCAAGCCGCAATGGCAGGAGTCTGAGATGGCGACAGAGTTTCGATTGCCAGATGTGGGTGAGGGTCTCACTGAGGTTGTGGTCGAAGAGTGGCTGGTGGCGGTGGGAGAAAAGGTCGGACTCGACGCCCCGCTCGTCCAGGTAGAAACCGATAAGGCGATCGTCGATCTTCCGAGTCCGGTGGCAGGCGTCTTGCTGTTTCAGGGGGCCGCGCCCGGCGACACGCTGGCGGTTGGCAAGATCCTGGCCGTCGTGGGCCAAGCCGGCGAGAGCTGGGAGCCATCAGAGACCACCGTTGCCCCGGCAGTCGAATCACCAGCGCCCCCGGTGGTGGGAACCCTTCCGGAACCCGCCTCG
>JAOTYB010000177.1 GCA_029862065.1 Acidimicrobiia bacterium
GTGGTCGTCAATGGTCCCGTGCGAGAAGTTAAGCCGCGCCACGTCCATGCCGGCCCCGACAAGGTCGGCGATTCTTTCCTGGCTGGCGACAGCCGGCCCGAGGGTGGCAATGATCTTTGTCTTGCGAGTCACGTCGAAAACCCTACAGGTAGGCCGCGTTCGAGGGGCGGCACCAGTCAGCTGAGGGCAGGAATCACCTGTTCGGCGAACAACTCGAGGCCGGTCGTGTCATACGCCGCTTCCGCAAAATAGAGAATGCCGTATCCGACGCCTGCCTTGGCTCTCGCCTGCAGGCGCTCAACCAGTTGCTCGGGGGTCCCGGACATTGGACGAACGAGGGCCTCAATGCCGTCGATCCGGCTCTCGTCGACGAAGGGTCGATAGTGGTCGCGGATCCAGGCAATCCGCTCCTCAACGGCCGCCTCGGTCTCCTCACACACCACGTTGAAGTTGGTGGACCGGACGATCTCGTCGAAATCGCGGCCAACGTCCTGGCAGTGGCCGCGCAGCACTTCGGATTTGTGGGCGAATTCGTCCGGGTGCTGGCCGAAGTTGGTGTAGGCGGCGTAACGAGCCGCGACATTGAGCGTGAGCTTCTCTCCCCCACCCGCCACCCAAAACGGGATATGCGGCTTCTGAATCGGATGAGGGCGACAGATTGCCCCCTGCAGGGTGTAGTGCTCTCCCTCAAAGGTGACCTCGTCCTCCGTCCACAGCCGCTGCATGATCTCCACGCCCTCCCGCAGCATGCCAATCCGCACCGACGGCTTGGGGAACGGGTAGCCGTAGCCGTCGTACTCGTGTTCGTACCAACCCGCCCCAATACCCATTTCCAATCGGCCACCGCTGATTGCGTCGATCGAAGCAGCCACCTTCGCCAGGTAGGACGGCGGCCGGTATGAGTTGCAGGTGCACATCTGACCAAGCCGCACGGTGGAAGTGTCGGCGGCCAGCGCAGCCATGAGCGTCCACGCCTCGTAAGTGACCTCCTGGGTGGGCACCGGAACTGTGTGGAAGTGGTCGTACACCCACAGTGACTCATACCCGACTCGTTCGATGGTCCCGGCTACCGAGCGCATCGTGTCCCAGTGCTGCTCGACAGGAATCCCCGTCAGATCCAATCGCCACCCCTGTGGCACAAACGCCCCGAATCGCATGCGGTCTCCGTTCCTGGTGCTCAAGCCAACCTACCCGTCCCTGGAGGCAGCCGGGCCGGTATCCTCGCGGGCCGTGAACCCGCTCATCGCCATACCTATCAAACCGTTCGGAGTCGCCAAGGCCCGTCTACGGCCAAAGTTGAACGCAATCCAGCGCTCGCTGCTCGGCAAGAGCATTGCCTTACATACGGTCGCCACGGCCCAACGGACGGGGGCACGAGTCGCGGTCGTAACGGCCGACGACGGCGTGGCCGCCTGGGCCGCAGATCTGGGAGCCGATGTCATCAGGGAAGCGCCCACCTACGGCACGGGTCTCAACGGGGCGGCCGCGGCGGCAGTTGCCCACGCAACCGAGCTCGACACCGAGTGGGTGATCCTTCACGCCGACCTGCCGCTGTTGACCACGGCCGACCTGGAGGCGGCGTTCGACCTCTTCCACGCGGGGGGCTACGTCCTCTCTCCCTCCTACAACGGAGGAACGTCTCTCTTTATCGGCAAAGGCTCGATGGCGTTCTCCTACGGTCCCGGCAGTTTCCAGCGCCATTTGACGAGCACTGCCGGGCGGGCAGCGGCCCTCGTGCGGACCGGCCTGGCCCTCGACCTCGACACCCCGCAGGACCTGGCAGCCGTGGAGCGCCTGGGGGTGACCACGACGTGGCACAGCATCCCGGGATGAGCGGCCTCTCCACTCCGGGCCGGGTCCTGGCCATCGGTGCCCATCCCGACGACATCGAGTTCGGTGCCGGGGGAACGTTGGCCCGGTGGGCACAATCGGGCTCTCACATCGTCATGGCCGTTATGACCGACGGCTCCAAGGGAACGTGGAAACCGGAGCAGAGCTCAACAGAACTTGTGGCCCTGCGCCGCGTTGAACAAGAGGCAGCCGCTTCGGCGTTGGGAGCCGCCGAAGTGGTGTTCGTCGGCCATATCGACGGAGAGCTCGAGTATGGGATGGCTGTGCGATCCGAGGTGGCCAAGCTCATCCGCACCCATGCGCCTGATGTGGTGCTCTCACACGACCCGTGGGCGAAGTATGAGATCCACCCCGATCATCGGGCCACCGGCTGGGCAGCGGTCGACGGTGCACTGGCCGCCCGCGACCACCTGTTCTTCCCCGAGCACGGCCTCGCCCATCACCGCCCCGATTCCCTGCTTCTGTGGAGGGCGGCTGAGCCCGACCACTGGGAGGACATCGAGGGAACACTGGCTTCCAAGCTGGCGGCTCTCATGTGTCACGAGTCGCAGCATCACACCACCATGGGTAACGCCGGAGACGGCGAAGCTCAACGCCGCGAGTTCGAGCGATGGGTAACCGCCAAAGCGGCCGAGCAAGGAGACGCCGCCGGGCTAAACGCGGCTGAAGCCTTCAAGCGAATCCACCTGTAACTAGCCGGTATCCGGTGAGGCTCTAGTAGATCCGCAGGTTGGTGGCCGGGTCGAAGAAGTGGAGCTTGTTGTTGTCGACAACAACCGTGATCCGCTCCCCGGCCCTCACCATGACATCCGAGCTGATCCGAGCGGTGACGCGAGTGCTGTCACCCAAGCTGGCAGCATCGGCGCCCGAGTCGGCGAGCAACTCTTCGATGTCCGGTGTCACCACCGGGCGAACCGGCAGGTCGAAGTGGGCGAAGGTCTCGCTCCCCAGCACCTCAACTACCTGGAGCTCGACTTCGAAGCTGTGCCCGGCGATGTCCGAAGTGATCCGGGAGTCCTCGAAGGAGGCCGGCCGCACACCCATGACGATTTCCTTGCCGGTGTAATTGGCAATGGCCTTGTTGTTGGCGAGGAGGTCGCGACCAAGGGTCAGCTTCTGGCCGCCGAACGAGGCTGCCATGCCCCCGGCCCCATCAGACTCGAGCGTCGTGTACACGAAGTTCATCGCCGGAGACCCGATGAACCCGGCAATAAACATGTTGTCGGGGGCCTGGAACAAGTTGAACGGGGTATCTACTTGCTGGAGAATGCCCTTGCGCATCACCGCTACCCGATGTCCCAGAGTCATGGCCTCAACCTGGTCATGGGTCACATACATGGTGGTGGTCTCCAACCGAGAGTGGAGGCGACCCAGCTCGGTGCGCATCTGCACCCGCAACTTGGCGTCCAAGTTGGAAAGGGGCTCGTCCATCAGAAAGGCCGCCGGTTCCCGCACGATCGCCCGTCCCATCGCTACTCGCTGACGCTGTCCACCTGAGAGAGCCTTGGGCTTGCGATCGAGGTACTCGGTGATCTCCAGCACCCGGGCGGCTTCGTCCACCCGCGTTTTGATCTCATCCTTGGGCATCTTGCGGAGCTTCAACCCGAACGCCATGTTGTCGAACACCGACATGTGGGGGTACAGGGCGTAATTCTGGAAGACCATGGCGATGTCGCGATCCTTGGGCTGGACATCGTTGACGACCCGGTCACCGATGATGACCTTGCCTTCGGTGATCTCTTCGAGGCCGGCGACCATCCGTAACAACGTTGACTTTCCGCATCCAGAAGGGCCGACCACAACCAGGAACTCGCCATCGGTGATGTCGAAATTCACCCCTTCGATAGCCCGGGTACCGCCGGGGTATACCTTGCCAACGTCCTCGAACGTGATGTTCGCCACTCAAGCCTCCCGATTAATCGCCCACCGAGACTATCACTTGCGCGATAATCCTGCCTAATGAAGACAGCCATCATTACCGGA
>JAOTYB010000179.1 GCA_029862065.1 Acidimicrobiia bacterium
GGGGGTTCCTTCGACGATCACCCGGTCGTTGTCATCCTTCTCGGTGTAGCCCATGAATTGCTCGAGGGTCGGAGCGCCGACTTCGATGACGTCATGGGGCATGAGCCCATGGGCCGCCTTGTGAACCGTCTCCAGAGCCTTCACATCTGGTGCTTCGACCAGACAGAACGCTTTGCCCTGCGGATCCGAGAACCAGTAGCTCAGGAACTTGACGCCGTACTGGTCCTGGATCTCCAGGTCGTGACGGTGAGCCTCGGCCACGTCATCGGGGGTGGCATCGCCGAGGCCATCGTGGATGTCCATGTAAAGAGGCATTGGGGGATCCTACGCCTTGTCGAAGGATTCCGGCCGGTGAGCTCTCTAGACCCCGGCGAGCTCCTGGAGTTCTACTGCGATTTCGGCCCCAGTGCTGGTCTCCGCGACAACAATCATCACCGTGTCGTCCCCAGCGACCGTTCCAATGATGTCGGTCCAGCCGGCTCGATCAATCGCCGAGCCGACCATGTGAGCCGAACCCGGCGGGGTCTTGACCACCACGATGTTGTTCGACGAATCCACGGCGGCCACCCACTCTCGACACACCCGGCGCAGGTGGTCGGCCGGAGCCACCTGGTCGTGGGGAAGCTCGGGAATGATGTAGGCGACGTCTCCTCCGGGGAGCCGGCCCTTCACAGCACCCATCTCGTCCAGGTCCCGCGATACGGTGGCCTGGGTGGCTTCGATGCCCTCGCCGGCCAGCAGCTCGACCAGCTGTCCCTGGCTCGTCACCACCTCTTCTTGAAGGTGGGCGGCGATCCGGTATTGCCGCTGCTGCTTGGAGAGGCCGGTGACGGTCATTGTTCGCTCAGCCAGGACAGCAATCCGCGGGCGGTGTGCATCCGGTTCTCCGCTTGGGGCCAGATCCGGCTCTGGGGCCCGTCGGCTACCTCGGCCGAAACTTCCTCGCCTCGGTGGGCGGGAAGGCAGTGCATGAAGATGGCGTCGGGGCTGGCTTCGGCCATCACTGCGTTGGTCACGGTGAACTGTGCGAACGCTTCCTTCTTGGCGTCGGTGTCACCGGTTTCCCCCATCGACACCCACACGTCTGTGTATACGGCGTCGGCCCCCTTGACGGCCGAAGCCGCATCCTGGCTGATTTCCGGGTCCCCGCCGGCGGCCCGGATGCGAGCCAGGTCGGAGTCGGATGGCTGGTGACCGGCCGGGGCGGCCAGCCGCAGGTTGGCACCGAGCATCCCGGCGGCGATGGACAGTGACCGCCACACGTTGTTGGGATCTCCGACATAGGCAATGGTCTTGCCGGCAATGTCGCCGAACTGCTGCTGGAGGGTGAGCACGTCGGCCAGGCCCTGCATGGGGTGGGCCTGATCGGACAACAGGTTGACGATCGGCACCGACTCGGTGGACACCATTCGTTCCAGGGTCTCGTGTTTGAACACCCGGGCGCACACGATCTCGTAGTAGCCGGCCAGCGTCCGGGCGATGTCTTCGACCGTCTCCCGCACGTCGAATCCCAGTTCCGTTCCCTGGATGTAAGCGGGGTGACCGCCCAGCTGGAACACGGCCATCTCGCCCGAGTTGCGGGTCCGAGCCGACGGCTTCTCGAACACGAGGGCCACTCCTTTGCCCGTCAAGCTCGGGGCCAGGTCGGCGGCGGCCGAACGGGCCAGGACGTCCTCGAGCTCGTCGGTGGATAGGTCGTCGATTTCCAGCAGGTGCCTCAAGCGAGCACTCCTTTCAGAATGTCCACTGCCTGATCGATCTCCTCGTCGGAAACCAGCAGGGGAGGGGTGAGTCGGATGGCGGTGGCAGTGACTCCGTTCACTACCAGGCCGGCTTTCAGCGCGGCGGCCGCCACCTCGGGGCCGGACGCCTCGGCGAGCTCGGCTGCCAGCAGCAACCCTGTGCCGCGTACCGAAGCGATACCGGGGAGTGCCTCGAGGCTCTTGGTCAGGCGAGCGCCGGCGGCCGTGGCTGCCGCCGGAGCGTTCTCTCGCTCCATTACGGCGAGCACCGCCCGGGCGGCGGCGGTGGCCAGTGGCTGGCCGCCAAAGGTGGTGGCGTGGTCGCCGGGCTGGAAGGCCGCGCCCACGTCGGTTCTGGCCCACATGGCACCGATCGGCATGCCATTGCCGAGGGCCTTGGCCATCGACACCACATCGGGCGAGACGCCGTAGTGCTGGAAGCCAAACCACTCACCGGTGCGGCCCAGTCCGGTTTGAACTTCGTCCACCATGAAGAGGATGCCCTTGTCCCGGCACAGCGCCTCGACCCCTGTGAAGTAGTCGACCTCGGCCGGCCAAACGCCGCCTTCCGCCTGGATTGGCTCGAGCAGCACCGCCGCCACGTCATCAGTGATGGCGGTCTCCAGTGCCGCCAGGTCGTTCCAGGGAACGTGGCGGAAGCCGTCGGGCAACGGCTGGAAGCCGGCGTGCTTCTTGGTCTGGCCGGTGGCGTGGAGGGTGGCCAGGGTGCGACCGTGAAATGACCGCTCGGCGGTGAGGACCACGTAGCGGTCGGGTCCCGCCCACTTGCGGGCCAACTTGATGGCTGCCTCGTTGGCTTCGGCGCCCGAGTTGCAGAAGAACACCTGGCCTCCGCCGCCGATGAGGCGGTCGAGGGTGGCTGCCACCTCCAGGCCCGGCTCGGTTCCGAACAGGTTGGAGACATGCAGGAGCTGGGTGGCCTGGGTGGAGATGGCTTGGGCCACTTCGGGATGAGCGTGACCGAGGCTGGTCACGGCCAGGCCGGAGAGGAAGTCGAGGTAGCGGTTGCCGTCGTCGTCCCACAGCGCCGAGCCCGCCCCGCGCACGAACGTCACCGGCTGGGGCGGGTAGGTGTTGAGCAGCGGACTGGCAATGCCCACGGGCGTTGTCATGGCGTTTCCTCCGTAGTGATCATGGTTCCGATTCCGGCGTCAGTGAAGAGCTCGACGAGCAGCACGTGGGGAGTGGTGCCGTTGACCATGTGGGCCGATGCCACTCCGTTGCGGACCGCATGGATGCAGGCCGCCACCTTGGGGATCATGCCGGTGCCGATGACCCCCTGTTCGACGAGCGCGTCCAGTTGGTCGGCGGTCGTCCGGTTGATGAGCGTGGTCTCGTCGGCAACGTCGTGGCGCAGGCCCTCAACGTCGGTGAGGTAGACCACTTTCTCGGCTCCGAGGGTGGCCGCCACTGCCCCGGCTACCGCGTCGGCGTTGATGTTGTAGGCCTGCCCCTGGGCGTCCGAGCCGATCGTGGAGATCACCGGGATGAGGTCTTCGGCCAGCAACTTATGGATGAGGTGGGGATTGACCGCCTTGACGTCTCCGACGAAGCCGAGCTCGGGATGTCGTTCGGTGGCCAGCAGCAGCCCGGCGTCTTCGCCGGCGATGCCGACGGCATGGGGGCCGTGGCGATTGATGAGGCTGACTATCTCCCGGTTGACCTTGCCGACCAGCACCATCCGGGTGATGTCGAGCGACTCGGCGTCGGTCACGCGATGGCCGTCCTTGAACTCGGTTGATTTGCCGAGTCGCCCGTGCAGTTCGGTGATCTGCGGCCCCCCGCCGTGGACGATGACCGGCTTGATGCCCACCTGGTGCATCAGCACGACATCCTCGGCGAACTGGCGGGCGAGGGCCTCGTCGGTCATGGCGCTGCCACCGTATTTGACGACCACCACCTTGCCGCGGAACCGCTTGATGTAGGGAAGGGCCTGCAGCAGGACTTCGGTGGTGGTTTTGGCCTCGATCATGACTTGCCCATGTTCTCGTCGACGTAGGCGTGGCTCAGGTCGGTGGTGATGACTTCCCCCACACCGTCGACGAGAACATGGGCAAGTCAT